>NZ_JBSFEP010000010.1:318118-350651 GCF_053594495.1 Streptomyces sp. NPDC001920 | reverse complement strand
ACGAGGGCTTCCGCCCGGCACGCCGAGAGCACGCACCATACGCCGCGCGGCCCGCCCTCCGGGCGGACGACGGGACTTTGCGGACACGACCTAGGTCAACGGAGGATCACCCACCGGTCTCGACGGGCCGCCCCCGTGCCCTCTTCGAGACGCATCCGCAACACCCCGTGGCGCACGTTCCGGCCCCCTGCCCCGTCACAGTCGCAAGTGGCGACGTCAACGGACCAAGGGGGAACGGACGATGGAGCGTTACCGGACACGACGGCTGCGGGCGGCGCTGCTCGCGCTCACCGCGGCGGGCGGGCTGCTGGCCGGGTGCGGCGCGAGCGACAGCGGCGGCGGGGGCGGTTCGGCGGACGGCAGCAACAAGGGGGGCGGCTTCCCCGCGCCGGCCCCGGATCGCGGCTACGGCGACGGCACCGACGAACAGCGCGACAAGTCGGGCGACTTCGCCCCCGGACCGGACCCGGACCATCTCTCCACCTTCGCCCTGGACGTCGACACCGCCTCCTACGGCTACGCACGCCGCACCCTCGCCGAGGGCCGGCTGCCCGACCCGTCGACGGTCCGCCCCGAGGAGTTCGTCAACAGCTTCCGCCAGGACTACGAGCGCCCGGACGGCAACGGCTTCACGGTCACGGTCGACGGCGCCCGTACCGCCCGCGACGACTGGTCCCTGGTCCGCGTGGGCCTGGCCACCCGCCCGGCGCAGGACGAGGGTGAACGACCGCCCGCAGCCCTCACCTTCGTCGTCGACATCTCCGGCTCCATGGCCGAACCGGGTCGGCTCGACCTCGCCCAGGACTCCCTCGGTGTCATGACGGACCGCCTGCGCGACGACGACTCCGTGGCCATCGTCACCTTCAGCGACGAGGCCGAGACGGTCCAGCCGATGACCGGACTCGGCGGCAACCGCGACGAAATCCACGACGCGATCGACAGCCTGGAGCCCACCGACTCCACCAACCTCGGCGCGGGTGTCGAGACCGGCTACGAGACGGCCGTGGAGGGGCTGCGCGAGGGCGCCACCAACCGCGTCGTCCTGGTCTCCGACGCGCTGGCCAACACGGGCGACACCGACGCGGACGCCATCCTCGAACGCATCGCCTCCGAGCGCCGCGAACACGGCATCACCCTCTTCGGCGTCGGTGTCGGCAGCGACTACGGAGACGCCCTGATGGAGCGCCTGGCCGACAAGGGCGACGGCCATACGGCGTACGTCTCCACCGACGAGGACGCCCGGGAGGTCTTCTGCGAGGACCTTCCCCGCAACGTCGGCCTGACCGCCCGTGACGCGAAGGCGCAGATCGCCTTCGACCCGGCGACGGTCGCCGACTTCCGCCTCATCGGCTACGACGACCGCCGGGTCGCCGACGAGGACTTCAGGGACGACACGGTCGACGGCGGCGAGATCGGCCCCGGCCACACGGTCACCGCCCTCTACGCCGTCCGCACCGAGCCGGGCGCCGAGGGCCACCTCGCCACGGCGAGCGTCCGGTGGCTCGACCCCGGGACCCGGGACCCGCACGAGGAATCGGGCCGCCTGGAGACGGACGCCCTGCACGACTCCCTCGGGGACGCCTCCCCGAGGTTCCAGGTGGCCGCGACCGCCGCCTATTTCGCCGACGCCCTGCGCGGTGACGACGGCCGGCCCTCCCTGCCCGGCGCTCCGGCCCTCGACGACCTGGAGGAACACGCCGAGGGCCTGGCGAGGAGGACGGAGGACGGCGAGGTCCGCCGCCTCGCCGAGGCCATCGGGCGGGCGGACAGGATGCTGGACTGAGGCACGGCCCCGCGGTTCAGCCGGCGCAGACCGAGGGCAGTGCCCGCACCAGCCCGGCCACATGCGGCACGTCCAGCCCGCGGCCGTACGCCGATCGGGCGGCGGCGACACCCAGGAGCGGCCCGCAGGACGGTGCCGCCCGCAGCCGCTGGGTGCGCACGAGGGCGCCGAGCAGCTCGGTCGTGATGCGGTCGAGTTCCGGGCGGACCTCCTTGACCAGGTCGGGGCGCTCGGTGGGCCGCTCCCCGGGGTGCGCGTCCCAGCGCGCGTACAGCGCGCGCTGCACCAGCTTGTTGGCCTCGATCTGGTCCCGGAAGACCGACCTGACCTCGCCCGCATCGAGGCCGAGCCCCGTCGCCCGCGCACCCGCGTCGGCCAGGATCTGCTGCTCGCGCACCGGGTCGTCGATCGGCTTGTCGGTGCCGTACTTGGCGGCGGCGACCTTGTCGGCGAGCAGTAGTCGCTCGGTGAACAGGTCGGTCAGCGGGGCGAGTCCGGGGGCGACGGAGGCCGCCCGAGCCGGGGCGGGATGGTGAGCGGCGGCCGGTGCGGCGCCGGCGAGGCACACGACCGCGGCGGCGCAGAGGGCGACCAGGCGGGACCGAAGACGCGGAGAGGGCAAGGGGCTTCTCTTTCCGTGGGGGCGCCGTACAGCTCCGCGGGAGAGGTCGTACAACCCGGTGGGAGTGGCCGTACAGCTCCATGGGGGGTGGTCGACAGCACCGTACAGACGCACACACCTTCACCACGTCCGACCCATTGACCTTTTGTTACGCACAAGTAAGTTTACTCTGGAGTAAGTACACCTGGCACCAGGAGCCGACATGGGCGTACGCAAGGATCTGAAGCGGGCCGGACAGCGCACCGACCTGAGGGACCGCACCAGGGTCGAGGTCGTCAAGGACGCCGGGGGAGTGGTCCGCGAGGCCCGCACCCCACCCCTCGCCGTCCATCCGGCCACCGGCACCATCGCCGACCTGCCCTACACCAACGCGACCGAGGCGCCCGACGCCGTGGTCCTGCGCCGCAGACAGGGCGCCACCTGGCGCCCCGTCACCGCCGATGCCTTCGCCCGCGAAGTCACCGCCATGGCCAAGGGGTTGATCGCCGCCGGCCTGGAACCGGGCGGCCGCGTCGCCGTGATGTCCCGTACCCGCTACGAGTGGACGGTCCTGGACTTCGCCGTCTGGGCCGCCGGCGGCCAGAGCGTCCCCGTCTACGCCACCTCCTCCGCCGACCAGGTGGAGTGGATCGTCCGCGACTCGGGCGCCCGCCACGTCGTCACCGAGACGGCGGACCACACCCGGGTGGTGACGACGGGCACGGCCGCCCACGCACAACCGCCCCGCATCTGGGAGTTGGACCAGGGCGCCGTCGCCGCACTCACCGCCCTCGGCCAGGACCTCCCCGACGACGAGGTCACCAAGCGCCGCGCCGCCCTCACCGCCGAGACCATCGCGACCGTCTGCTACACCTCCGGCACCACCGGCCGGCCCAAGGGCTGTGTCCTCACGCACGGCAACCTCCACGCCGAGGCCGCCAACACGGTCGAGCTGCTCCACCCGATCTTCAAGGAGGTCTCCGACCAGGACGCCTCCACCCTGCTGTTCCTGCCGCTCGCCCACATCCTCGGCCGCACCCTCCAGATCGCCTGCCTGATGGGCCGCATCGAGATCGGCCACTGCCCCGGCATCAAGCCCGACGAACTCCGCCCGGCCCTGAAGGAGTTCCGCCCCACCTTCCTCGTGGGCGTCCCGTACCTCTTCGAGAAGATCCACGACACCGGCCGCGCGACCGCCGAGAAGATCGGCCGCGGTGCCTCCTTCGAGCGCGCCGACCGCATCGCCGTACGCTTCGGCGAAGCCCACCTGAACAAGTTCCTCGGCACCGGCAAGGGCCCCGGCCCGGGCCTGTACGCCGTCTGGGCCCTGTACGACCTGCTGGTCTACCGCCGGGTCCGCAAGGAGATCGGCGGCCGCGTGCGCTACGCCATCAGCGGCGGCTCCCCGCTGGACCGCAACCTCACCCTGTTCTTCTACGCCGCCGGCATCCTCGTCTACGAGGGCTACGGCCTGACGGAGACGACGGCCGCCGCCACCATCGTCCCGCCCCTCGAACCCCGCCCGGGCACGGTCGGCCGGCCCGTCCCCGGTACCGCCGTGCGGATCGCCGACGACGGCGAGGTGCTCATCAAGGGCGGGATCGTCTTCGGCTCCTACTGGAACAACCCGGCCGCCACCGACGCCGTGCTGCGGGACGAGTGGTTCGCCACCGGCGACCTCGGCGCGCTCGACGCGGACGGCTACCTCACCATCAACGGCCGCAAGAAGGACATCCTCGTCACCTCCGGCGGCAAGAACGTCTCCCCGGCCGTCCTGGAGGACCGGCTGCGCAGCCGCCCGCCCGTCGGCCAGTGCCTCGTCGTCGGCGACAACCGGCCCTTCGTCGGCGCCCTGATCACCCTCGACCCCGAGGCGGTGGCGCACTGGCTCGCCGTCCGCGGGATGCCGGCCGACACCCCGATGTCCGAGGTCATCGAGGACCCCCGGATGCGCGAGGACGTCCAACGCGCCGTCGACTACGCCAACGAGGCCGTCTCCCGGGCCGAGTCCATCCGCGCCTTCACGCTCGTCGAGGGCGAGTTCACCGAGGACAACGGCATGCTCACCCCCTCCCTGAAGGTCAAGCGGCACGCGGTGACCACGGCGTACGCGGACGCGATCGAGGCGCTGTACGGCAGGTGAGCGTCCGTTCGGGCGCGCTCCATTGGTGCGGTGGCCGCCGATGTGACTACGTATCACTGAAGGGAGAGGAGCCGCACCGAGGAGGACGCATGGCCCCTGACCATCGCCGGTCCGCCCCCAGGGGCCTGGCGTTCATCACCGCGGGAGTCGTCCTGTCGGCGACGCTCGCTCCGGGCACCGCCTTCGGGGCCGGCACCGCGTCCCGTCCCGACCCCCGCGGCCACGCCCCCGTGACGCGGACCGAGACCGTGCCACGGGACGGGGCCCGGCCGGCACCGCGCCCCGACCCCGCCTTCGGCGCGTACCTCCACTACGGGCCGGCCGGCCTGCAACGCATGAAGGAACTCAGCCGCTGGCTGGGCGGCCACGAGGTGCGGGTGGGCCACACCTACCTGCCGGGGGACCTGTGGCACAACATCGAGGGCGGGCACGGCTTCCTCGACAGCTGGGCCGAGTGGCGGCGGGAGAAGTCCGACCGGATGCTCGTGCTCAACGTCCCGATGATGGAACGCAACGAGGAGAACGTCCCGGACGACGAGGTCAGACGGCTGCTGCGGCGCGCCGCGGCCGGCGCCTTCGACGACCACTTCGAGGTACTGGCCGAACGTCTGGTCGACCTCGGTGTGCCGGACACCGTCATCGTGCTCGGCTGGGAGATGAACGGCATCACCTACACCCACCGCTGCGGCCCCGACCCGGAGAGCTGGAAGCGGTACTGGAAGCGCATCGTCACCGTGATGCGCTCGGTCCCCGGCCAGAGGTTCAGGTTCGACTTCGCCCCGAACCGGGGCATGGACGCGATCCCCTGGCCGGAGTGCTACCCCGGCGACGAGTTCGTCGACATCATCGGCATGGACGCCTACGACCAGCCGTACGGACTCGGCTTCGACCAGCAGGTGTCCGAGCCCTACGGCCTCCAGCACCACGTCGACTTCGCGCGCATGCACGGCAAGCCGATCTCGTACCCGGAATGGGGGCTGTTCCGCAACGGCGACAACATCACGTACATGCTGCGGATGCTCGCCTGGATGGACGAGCACAAGCCGCTGTACAACACCATCACCGACTACTGCCCGCACGGCGTGTGGCTGTGCTCCGACAACCCCCGCGCCTCCGCCCTGTACCGCGCCCTGCTCTCCGTCCCGCGGCGGCCGCGGCCGGAACCGGGACCGACGGTCCCCGCCCCGGCCGGGCCCACGCCTCCCGGCAGACCGGAACCGACGCCGGTGACGACCGAACCGGCGCAGGATCCGGCGGACCACACCGGGCACACGCCTACGGCCCGGCCCTCCGAGCTGCCCCACTGCACCCCGCTGGACCTGGAGGACTGGCTGGAGCGCCAGACCGGCGGCGAGCTCACCGTCTGTCTGGAGGGAGCGGACACGACCTAACTGCGTGCGGCGGTCGCGGGGGCGCCGCGCAGGATCCGCTTGGCCCGGCGCCGGGCCGCCGCCTCGCCCGCGGCCGCCGCCAGCAGCGGTGCGGTGCGGCGCCGCGCCAGCAGGAAGCGCTGGTTGACGACCGGCTCGGGGCGCCAGCGGTACTTGTACGGCTCGTCGCCGCGCAGCAGGCTCAGCGACTGCCGTTCGCCGGGCGCGAGATGCCCGGCGGACGCGTTCAGCAGCATCGTCGCCACATCCACCTTGAGCTCGCGCAACCGCGGGTGGAAACCGTACATGTACATGCCCGCCAACCGGCCCGACAGCAGCGTGATGTCGACCGCCACCACCTCGCCGTCGAGCCGGAACTCCGTCGTGGCGGCCTCACCGGCCCGGGCCAGGGGGACCGCGGCCCGGACCAGATGCTCCAGGAACCGCGGCCGCAGATGCTCCGGCGACACCTGCCTGCCCTCCCACTGCAGCCGGTGCAGTTCCACAAGCCGGGTCAGCGCGGCCTCGGTCTCGTCGGCGCCCACGACACGCCACTCCATGCCGAGCCGGGCGAGCTGGTTCACCTTGCTGCGGATCCGCCGGGCCCGCCCCGTCGGCAACCGTCCGACCAGCTCCTCCATGGAGACGGCCGGCAGCTCCAGGCACACGGAGTCGCGCATCCGGTGCCGCGGACCACGCCAGCACAGGTAGACCCGCTCCATCGCGCCGCCCGGCCGTACCTCACCGAAGTCGATCAGCGCCGTGCGGGCCAGGCCGCCCAGTCCGTCCGCGAGTGCTCCGGCACCCGGCGCGGCCACCGCCTCGTCGATGAGCACATCGCACAGGTCGGTGATGGCACCGCCGATCGGCACCAGCGCCGGCAGCGGCCGGTGCACCCGCATCAGCGGCGCCGCCGCCACCAACTCGCCCCGGTCGCGCACCAGGACGAGCCGCAGCCTGCCCGGGCTGCCGTACGACAGCCACCATGAGTGCAGCCAGGCGTGGCTCTGGAACGGCGTCGCCGACAGGCACGCCCGGTACAGGCGCTCCCACTGCCCCGCCAGCTCCGCGAAGGCACGCTCGTCGGTGCACACCTCCACCGACAGCCTGCGGGCCGGCGACAGCGAGCGGGGGGACGGGACGGCACGTGCGGGCGCGGTCATCCCAGCGTCCCGTGGACGTCGGCGGCGCCTGCCGGGCCGGGCACCGACGCCCGGCTCCGGTCGTCGTCGTCCGTCGCCCGCCGCGGCCGGGCCAGCAGCGCCAGGCCGCCGAGCAGGACGCCGGCGCTCCCGCCCACGAGCGTGGTCAGCGCCGGTGACGCCGACGACGGCTCGGTGGGCTTCATGGCACGGGCGAGCCGCTCCAGCCGGATGCCGGTCCGCTCCTTGGTGTGGTCCGCGTGCGTGATCAGCGCCCGGGACACGGCGTCGGCGATGTCGACCGCCTGACCGGGCCGCGACGAGGTCGCCGAGACCGCGACCATCGGCGCGTCCGGCGAGGTCGCGGTCTCCACGCTCTCGCGCAGCGTCGACACCGGCACACCCGCCCACACCTGCGCGTCCCCGAGCACCGCGAGCTGCGTGGCGACCCGGCCGTACGCCTGCGCGAAGCCGAGCGCGTCGGTGCAGTCGGCCTCCGTCGCGCCGTTGGGCACGGCCACCACGGAACTCGTCGCCGTGTACTGCGGCGGCGCCAGCTGCCCGTAGGCGCCACCGGCCACCGCACCGAGCAGCGCGCCGGCCGGCAGCCACCCCCACGCGGGCATCCGGCTCAGGCGGGTGCGCGTCCCGTCGAACCGCGGGGCACGCCGATCGGGGTTGTCTGTCATGAGGAACTCACTTCCGGGGTCGAGCCGGCCACAGCGGCCGTGTACAGATCCATCAGCTGCCGTGCGGTGGACGCGATGTCGTAGCGGTTAACGGCCGGCGGGGCGGACCGCTCGCCGGGCCCTGCCGCCCGCAGCCGCAGCACCTGCCGCGCGTACGCCCCGGCACCGCCCGTCACCCGCCGGGCACCGGGGGCGGCCTCCGGCGGCAGGTCCTCGACGGCGGGACAGCTCGCGTACAGCACGGGGAGCCCGGCCGCCAGCGCCTCCACCACGGCCAGCCCGAAGGACTCCTCCGCGGACGGCGAGGCGAGCACGTCCATCGCGGACAACAGCGCGACCAGGTCGGGTGCGGTGCCACCGGGCTCGGGCAGGCAGGGCCGCTCGCCCGTCAGTACCACCCGGTCCGCGACCCCCAGCCCGCGGGCGAGGCGCCGCAGCGCCTCCTCCTCGGGCCCGCCGCCGACCAGGATCAGCCATACGTCACCGGGCAGCAGGGCCAGTGCCTGCACGAGCAGGTCGAAGCGCTTGCCCGCGGCGAGGCGCCCCACCCCCCCGACGACGTACGCGTCCTGCGGCAGCCCGTGGAACGCCCGTGCCCGCTCGCGGCGCACCTCGTCGAAACGGAACCGGGGCGCGTCGATGCCGTTGGGGATGACGTGGATTCGGGGGCCGGGCACGCCCCAGCGCCGCAGCCGCTCGGCGACCGTCGGCGACACGGCGACCGTGGCGTCACCGAGGCGCTCGCCGGCCAGGTACAGCGCGCGCACACCCGGGTTCAGCGGGCGGCCCTCCAGCCGGGTGTCGCCGATCGAGTGCTCGGTGGCCACCACCGTCCGCACTCCCGCGAGCCGCGCCGCGATGCGTCCGTACAGGCAGGCCCGGTACAGGTGGGTGTGCACCAGGTCGTAGCCGCCGGCGCGGATCAGCCGGGTGAGGCGGGGCAGCGCCCCGATGTCACGGTTGCCGCCCATCCCGAGGTGGGTGACGCGGACCCCGTCGGCGGCCAGGCCCGCGGCGACCGGACCCGGGTTGGTCAACGCCACCACCTCGCACTCGGCGCTCAGGTGACGCAGCAGCAGCCGCAGCTGCTGTTCCGCCCCGCCGACGCCCAGGCCGGTGATGACGTGCAGGGCCCTCACACGGCCCCCAGGGTGCGCCGGTGGACACGGGCCAGCCGTCGCTTCAGCTCCAGCCGCACCGGGTGGTCCGCCTGCCCGACGTGGATGCGGGGCAGCGCGAAGTCGCCGGAGCCGGCCGGGCCGGGGGCGATCGCGCAGCCGTAGCGGTAACCGGCCCGGCGCACCGCGGCCGTGGCCCGCTCGTCCAGATAGCCGTACGGGTAGCAGAAGCCCTCGACATCGCCGCCCACGAGCGCGGCGAGCCGGGCCCGGCTGTCGGCGACCTCGGCGCGCAGCACATCGTCCGGTACGCCGGTCAGGTCCAGGTGGGTCAGCCCGTGCGAGGCGACCTCCATGCCCGCGGCGGCGGCCCTGCGGACGCCGTCCGCGTCCAGCAGCGGCTTGCGCGGGCCGCCCGGCTCCCAGGTGTTCGCGCCGCCCAGCAGTCCGGGCAGCACGAACACGGTGGCCGTGAAACCCCGGCGGCGCAGCAGCGGCACCGCCTCGGTGACGAAGTCGTCGTAGCCGTCGTCGAAGGTGAGCCCCACCAGGCCGCGCTCCGCACCCCGGGCGCGCGCCGCGAGCAGTTCGCGGACGCTCACCCCGCGCAGGCCGCGACCGGCCAGCCAGGCGAGCTGCCGCTCCAGACGGGCGGGGGTGACGGTGACGTCGTACGGGTCGTCCGGGCAGTCCGAGACGGAGTGGTACATGGCCACCCAGGCCGCGGGACGCCGCTTCGGGCGCCCCCGGACGGCTGGTGCGGGAGTGGGTTCGTCCGCGCGCGGCGCGGCGGAGATGTCAGCGACCATGGCGAGGCTTTCGTGTGACGGAGCGACGGACAACGTGTGCGACGGGAAGCAGGAGGGCCCGGGCGCCCGCCGCGTCGAGAACCCAGGCCAGCAGCAGGAAGACGACGGTCACGCAGGTGCAGCAGGCGGCGACGGCCGCGGCGGGCGAGGCGAACAGCCCCGCGCAGACCGTTCCGGCTCCGCCGGCGCACACGGCCGCGTACACCGGCCGGGCCAGTTCGACGACGACGCCGCGCACCCGCACCGGTACGGTGCGCGGACCCAGGCCGCGCAGCAGGAGCAGCGCCGTGAGGGTGATGCCGGCCGCGTTGGCCCCGGCGATGCCCCGGGCGCCCCACGGGTCGACGGCCCAGGCGCTGAGGGCGGCCGTGGCGAGCGCGCCCACGCCCATCGCGCCCAGCGGGTACCAGGTGGTCCGGCCGGCCGAGAAGTACGACCGGACGAGCGCGCCCACCAGGGTGTGCCCCAGCAGCCCGAACGCGTACACCCGCATCACCGCGGCGGTCGCGGCGGTGTCCTCGGCGGTGAACGCGCCGCGCTGGAACAGGAGCCGGACGATCTGCGGCGCGCAGGCCATGACCACCGCGGTCCCGAGCAGCACGAGGCAGGCCATCAGCGCCAGGTCCCGCTCGACCCGCTCCCCGGCCCGCCGGGTGTCGCCCTCGGCGACGGCCCGCGCCACCACCGGGAAGGTCACGACGCACACCATCATCGCCAGCGACATCGGCAACTGGGCGACCTTCTGGGCGTAGTTGAGGTGCGAGATGGCCCCGGCGGGCAGCCCGGAGGCGAACCAGCGCTCGATGAGGACCTGCGACTGCCGGCACAGCGCGAAGAGCAGCACCGCGCAGACGAGTCCGAACGCGACGGACCGCTCCGGCGAGTGCGCGGGCCGCTCGGCGATCGGCCCGGACCGCCCGGCGATCCGCCGCCACAGCGACGGCGCCTGTACGGCGGCCATCAGGCAGCCGCCGATCGCGACACCGACAGCGGCGGACCGTACGCCCCAGCGCGCACCGGCGACGAGCATCGCGGCGATGACGGCGAGGTTGTAGGCGATGTAGATCGCACCCGGCGCGAGGTACGCGCGGTGGGCCCGCAGCGCCGCACTGCAGTACCCGGCGAGACCGAAACTGAGCACGCAGGTCGCGGTCAGCCGGGTGCAGGACACCGCGAGGGACGGGTCGGGCAGGCCGGGCGCGAGGGCCGCGACCAGCAGCGGCGCCCCGGCGACGAGCACGGCGGCCGTACCGGCGAGGGCGAGGGACAGCCGCGGCAACGAGGCGGCGACCAGGGCCCGGACCGGATCGGGGCCGCCGACGCCGCCCGCCCGTCGCGCGAGCGCCATGCTGAACGCGGGCACGAGCACGAACGCCATGCCGTCCTCGATCAGCAGCGTCGACGCCATCTCGGGCACCGTCCAGGCCACCAGGAACGCGTCGGTCTCCGCCCCGGCGCCGAACAGACGCGCCAGCACCTGATCCCGGCCGAGCCCGAGCACCGCCCCCGCCATGGACAACGCGGCCGACAACAGGGTCGCCCTGGCGAGAAACCGCCCTGAGGGCACCGACGAACGCCGGGCCTTGTCGCGCAGGGGACGCGTGCCGGGCACCGGAGCGTCCCGGTCGCCCGGCGGGAGCCCGTCCGCCAGGCCGGCCGCCCGGCCGCGGGTGCCCCCGGCCGCCGTCGGGCGGGTGCTCATCGCGGGACCGGCTTCGTGGACGGGGCCGCGGTGTCGGCGGGAGGCAGTGCCCACCAGGCGGTGAGACCGAGGCAGACGGCCGTCAGGACGGTCGCGGGGCCGCCGATGTCGGCGTACAGGAAGTTGACGAGCTGCCACAGCAGCAGGCCGCACACCGGCAGGGCGCAGTCCCACGCGGCGCGTCCGCTCCACCGCAGCCGGCGCAGCGCGCACACCAGCACGGCCACCCAGCTGCCCGCCACCGTGAGCAGCCCCAGCATCCCCTGCTCGCTCAGGAGCAGCAGATACATGTTGTGCGGGGACAGCAGCGGCTGGCGCCGGAAGGCCTGCCCCGCCCCTTCCGTGTCACTGGCCGACGACAGCGCGAGCGAGGCATGGCCGTCGCGGTGCGCCGGGAATCCCTTCAGCCCCACGCCCGTCACCGGGTGTGCGCGCCAGATCTCGCCCGCCGCCGCCCACATCGTGTACCGGTCGACGACGGACTGGTCGGGCGCGTCGGTGACCTGCGTGATGCTGGTCAGCCGCTCCTCCAGCGCCGCGGCGCCCAGCCCGAACCCTCCGACCAGCACCACCGAGGCGGCGACCGCGGCCGCGAACACCTTCACCGCCTGCCGCACCCCGGCCAGCAGCAGCTGCGCCCCGCAGGCCACCGCCGTCGCGATCCAGGCGCCCCGGCTGAAGGACAGGGCGAGCGGCACGAGCAGCGCCAGCGCGCACCCGGCCGCCACGAGCCGCGGGCGCCGCTCCCGCGCCCCGAGTGCGAGACCGGTCGCGGCCACCACCCCGAACGCGACGACGGTCGCCATCCCCATCACGTACGACGGCCCGAACGTGCCCACCGCCCGGATGTCCGCTCCCTGGTACGAGGCCCCGGTCCCGGTGAGGTACTGGCGTACGCCGATCGCCCCCTGCCACAGCGCGAGGCCGACCACCGACCACAGCACCAGCCGGGCACCCCGCCGGTCACGCACCAGCAGCAGCACCGCGATCGGCACGAGCACGAACGCCTGCAGGTAGCGGGCGAGCCCCGTGACCGCGTCAGCGGCGGTCGCCGCGCCCGCCGCGGCGACCGTGATGCCCACCACGGGCAGCCCCAGCACGATCGCCGCCGTCCGCGTCAGCGGCCGCCCGGCCCGCCGTACCGCCTGGACCAGCGCGCACAGCACGACCAGCCCCGAGGCCGCGTCGGCCGGTGTGCCGGCGCCGTCCGGTGTCACCGGCAGCCCCAGCAGGACGACGACCGCGACGACGGGCAGGACGGACAGCACGGGCCGGACCCGGTGCGGCGCCCACGGCAGCGGCACGCGCGGGAAGGAGGCCGCCGAAGGAGTGCTCACCGGCGCTCAGCTCCCCGTCGGCCGTACGACCTGGGCCACCGTGCGCAGCAGGATGCAGACGTCCTGCCACAGCGACCAGGTGTCGATGTAGGTGTTGTCGTAGCGGCACCGGTCCTCGATCGATGTGTCACCGCGCAGCCCGTGGATCTGGGCGAGTCCGGTGATCCCGGTCCGCATCCGGTGCCGGTCCGGATAGCCCGGGTAGGCCTGGCTGAACCGGGCCACGAAGTAGGGACGTTCGGGCCGGGGCCCGACCAGGCTCATGTCGCCGCGGAAGACGTTCCACAGCTGCAGCAGCTCGTCCAGCGAGGTGCGGCGCAGGAAATGACAGAAGCGGCTCATGTCCTGCTCGTTCGCCACGCTCCAACGGGTCGCCGCCTCGTGCGCGCTGGCGGGCCGGTGGGTGCGCAGCTTCAGCATCGTGAACGGCCGTCCGTCCTTGCCGATCCGCTCCTGCCGGAACACCACCCCCGGCCCGTCCGTGACCCGCAGCAGCAGCGCGCACACCGCGAGCACCGGGCCGGCCAGCACCAGCAGCGCTCCCGAGAGCACCACGTCGAGCGCCCGCTTGCCCGCCCCGCCCCGCCGCCCGTCGCACGCAACCAGCAACCTGCGCGAGAACCCGGCCAGTTGCGTCCCCCGGCCCGGCGACCCGCCGAGACCGTACGCCGGTACGTCCGCGTCCAGCTCCCACACCGCGCACCCGTGGGCGGCGAGTCCCCGCAGCACGTCGGCCTTCTCCACCCGGGTGGCGGCCCCGACGACGAGCACCGTCCCGACACCGTTCTGGATGACCGCCCGGCGGGCCTGGAGCTCCGTGGCCAGCACCGGCAGGCCGGGCTCGTCGCCGGCGTCGCCGAGCGCCTCCGGGCCGTCGGCGAGAAGTCCCACCGGCCGTACTCCGCAGTCCGGTTGACGCAGCAGCGCCCCCGCGACCCGCCGGGCCGTGGCGACCGGGCCGACGACCAGGGCGGGCGAGGGCCGGCGCCGCAGAGCCCGGCGGCGGTGCCCGTGCACCACCGCGCGCCCCGCGCCGGCCACCGCGCAGTGCACGGCGACCGCGGCGGCCAGCACCGCCATCGGCAGCGCCCGCAGCGGGGAGAGCGTCACGGCGAACGCCCAGCCGACGGCGACCCGGCCGCACACGGCGGGCAGTTCGTCGAGCGCGCCGGGGACGACGCGGGTGTCGTACAGCGAGGCGCGCCGGTTCAGGGCGATCACACCGAGGGCCAGCAGGACGAGGACCAGCGCGGACCGGTGCGGCGCGGGCACGACGAGGGCGGCCGACAGGGCGGCGCCGCCGTCGACGGCCCACAGCAATGCCCCGGACGCCCGCCGCGGACGGCGAGGTCCCCGCGCGGCGGGGTCCCTCCGTCCGGCCAGGTGGCCGCGCGGGCCGAGAACAAAGACGGCACCTTCGGGCACCCCGTGCTGCCCCGCGGGCGAGGCAACGGTGCTTTCCGCTGTCATGTGGTGATGCACTTCCTGCCCTCGCTAAGTCCGACGACCGGCGCGGCGGCGACGCCGAGCAGTTCGCGGTACAGGTCGGTCACTGCGTCCGTGACGTGCCGCAGGTCGTGGGCGTCGAGCATGTGCGCGCGGCCCCGGGCGCCCAGCGACGTGCGCAGCGGCTCGTCCCGCAGCAGTGCCGTGAGCGCACCGGCCAGCGCGGCGGGGTCCTCCGGCGGCACCAGGCAGGACGGCGCGTGACCGGGGGGAAGGCTCTCGCGCGCCCCGTCCACGTCCGTGACGACGACCGGCCGGGCACACGCCATGGCCTCCAGCGGAGCGAGCGCCATGCCCTCCCAGCGGGACGGCAGCACCACGACGTCGGCGGCCCGGTACCAGGGGGCGGTGTCGGAGGTGGCACCGGCGAACTCCACCGACGCGGGCGCACCGCTGCGCAGCCGCTCCCCGTCGGGACCGTCGCCGACCAGCACCAGGCGCGCGCCGGGCACCCGCCGCACCACCTCCGGCCAGGCCGCGAGGAGCACGTCCTGTCCCTTCTGACGGCACAGCCGGCCCACGCACACCACGAGCGGCCCTGCCCCGGAGCGCACACCGCTCCCGTCCGGCCGGAACCTGCCGGTGTCCACACCGTTGGGCACCACCCGCCAGGCGGCGGCGATCCCGTATCGCTCCCCGGTACGCCGCTCGGCCTCGCTCACGCAGACCACGCGCGCCGCCCACCGCGCCCCGAACCGCTCCCAGCCCAACGCCAGCCGCGCGAGAGGGCCCTCGGCGGCCTCGAACGACCAGGCGTGCGGCTGGAACACCGTCGGCAGTCCGCCGCGCACCGCGAGCCGGGCCGCGAGCCCCGCCTTCGCGCTGTGCGCGTGCACCAGGTCCGGCCGCACCTCGCGTACCAGCCGCCCCAACCGGCCTACCTCACGGGGGAGTCGGGGCCCAGGGCTGCGGGTGGCGTCCCAGCGGAGCACCGTGCAGCCGAGCGCACGCAGCGCGCCCGCCAGCGCACCGCCCTCGGGACAGGCCACCGTCACCCGCAGACCCGCGGCGAGCTGTGCCGCCGCCAGGTCGGTCACGACCCGTGCGACTCCGCCCTCGACGGGCTGGGCGACATGCAGGATGTGCGGCGCGGTGATGCGCATGACCGAGGCTGCCCTTCCGAGGAAAAGAGTCCGAACCAGCGACACGATGTGTGGCTCGCGTTCCCGACGTAAGATCCCGCGTCTGTTCGAGAGGGTCTGTGCTGCAACCGGCGTCCTGGATTCGGGGGGTGAGCGGCACCTGCCACGTTTTTATATTTATCTGCCAACCCGTCAGTCGGGTAGGAATGGCGGCGCTTTGCGAGGGGTTTCTCGCATGGATCACCCGTTCGGAGTCGGGCTACCGCTTCCGCCGACGGGTCTTTTCGTATGAGTTCCTGGAACTTGGCGGCGGCAGAGTTTCCACAGAGGGCCCGTGTCGTTAGCCCAGGAGAACCGAGACCGACTCACTCGCCCGTCCTGCGGAGTCAAATCCCCTGGCACGTATGCGAGTTACGGAAGACGAGTTTCCAGGAAAGGGAACATGATGAAGAAGCTGAAGGCTGCCGCCGTCGTCGCGGGCTCCCTCGCCGTTGCCGGTGTCGCAGGTCCCGCCGCCGCGGTGGACATGCCGGCGCAGGGCCTGGTCGACAACGGGAAGACGGTGGCCCGCAGCCTCCCCTCGGCCGCCAAGCTGCCGACGGGCTACGTGGGCAGCAACGTCAAGCGCACGGCGGACGGTGTGAAGCAGGGCGTGAAGCGGTCGAGCGTGGTGAAGACCCCCGTCTTCGGCGGCACCCTGCCGAACCCCGTCGACGGCCAGCTGCTCGGTGGACTGCCGATCAGCAAGTAGGCGATCAGGCAGGCGATTCGTTCTTCGACTTCGTCGCCCATCGGCTCGACGTTCCGGGCCGGCTCCGCATCGAGCGGGGCCGGCCCTTCGGCGTGCGGGGCGGCCGGTTTACGGCTCGGCCGATGACCTTGTTGCCGTTCGCCATATTGTCTTCGCCCGTTGGGCCGAACGAATGGTTCGGGGTGACCATGGGCGGAGCACGGCCGTTGGACCATGTGAGTGGGCGCTCTTTCCTCCTTGCCGGCGCTCTGACAGTGGGCCCCGTCCGCGCTTTACGCGGACGGGGCCCACTGTCTTCCCATGCGGCGCGACGGATGGTCATGGATCACGGCGGCACTAAAAAACGATGGCGGCCCGCCGGATATCCGGCGGGCCGCCATCGACGGGATACCGCTCAGAACAGCAGGCCGCCGATGTACGGGGCGTTCTGCTGCTGGTTGACCGTGGCCGTGTCGCAGGCGGCGTAGTGCGAGTTCGGCGCGGCGACGCCACCGAGGACGGCACCGTTGGACCACGGGGCCAGGCAGCGGGCGTCGAGGACCGCGCCGTTGACGACGGCGATGCCCTGCTGCGGTTCGTTCACGACGACCGGGGCCGACGAGAAGCCGCTGCCGCCCTTGACGGTGGTGGTGTCACTGTCGGCGGCGGCGGTGCCGCCGGCCGCGAGGACAATGCCCGCGGCGATGGCGGAAATGGCCGTGACCTTGTTGCGCATGAGCTGAGCCTTTCCGGGCTGCGTGTGGGGTTTACCTGCACCGAGTCACTCGGAGCAGGAGTCAGAACAGCAGGCCGCCCTTGTACGCGGCGTTCTGCTGCTGGTTGATCGTGGCCGTGTTGCACGCGGCGTAGTGCGAGTTCGGCGCGACGACACCGGCAAGGACGGCACCGTTCGACCACGGGGCGGCGCAGCGCAGGTCGACGACCGTGCCGTTGGCCACGAGGAGCCCCTGCTGGGGAGCGTTCACGACGACCGGGGACTGCGAGAAACCGCTGCCGCCCTTGACGGTCGTCGTGTTGTTGTCCGCGGCGGCGGTGCCGCCGGCCGCGAGGGCGATGCCGGCCGCCAGGGCGGAAATGGCCGTAACCTTCTTCAGCATGAGTTGCGCCTTTCCGGGCTGCGTTGGGGGAATAACCTGCTGGTAACCGCTGCGAGCAGGCGTCAGAACAGCAGGCCGCCGGCGTACGGGGCGTTCTGCTGCTGGTTGACCGTGGCCGTGTTGCAGGCGGCGTAGTGCGAGTTCGGCGCGGGGACGCCACCGAGGACGGCACCGTTGGACCACGGGGCGAGGCAGCGAGCATCGACCAGGCTGCCGTTGAGGACCAGTACGCCCTGCTGGGGCTCGTTCACGACGACCGGCGCCGACGAGAAACCGCTGCCACCCTTGACGGTGGTGTGGTTGCCGTTGGTGCCGTTGTAACCACCGGCGGAGGCGATACCGGCGGAGCCGACGACGGTGCTGAGGGCGAGGGCCGTGATGACCGCGAACTTCTTGGGCAACTCGGTTCCTTCCTGAATTCACGGTTGCGCACGCTTACGAAAAGGAAACCCGTATATGCACGCATAAGTCACGGCGGGAACAATCAAACGGGGGCAGATTCCATCGGATGGCGCAATGCAACGTGCCGGTCGAAGGAACCGGCTTTAGCTTGATTCACGGAGTGGGTACCGGACGCAGGGCCGGAGCCGAGTTTTTTCGGAATCCGTGCCTTGTTGCCCGAAAATCCCGGCCGGTGGGCCGGACGGAGTCGGTGGAACGGCCGCCGACGTGCCTCCGGCCCACCGGTCATGGGACCGGTGGGCCGGAGTGGTGGTGCGTGGGTGCCGAGAACCGGATCAGAGTCTCAGAATTCCGGCGCCGGGGACAGCCAGGGACTCGTAAACGGTTGCCGGGTCGTCACTTGGGGAGGAAGGTGCCCAGCCCGGCGGCGGTCGGCGCGTGCAGCGGGTGGACCTGGACCGAGCCGGTCCCGGCCGGGTTCTTCACCGGAATCGTGGGCCGCTTGGCGGCCTTCGGGTCCATTCCGTCCAGGTAAATGCCGGACGAACCGACCGAGCCGGGCTTCTTGTCAAAAGCACTGCCCTTCGTGACCCCGCCGTCGCGCGCCAACCGGGTGACGGCGTCGGCCGCCGGCACGATCGCCGGGCTCACCTTGGTCGGGGACACGAGACCCCCGAGAGAACTGGTGGAGGCGCCCGATCCCCCGGAGGCGGCCGACGCCGCGGCGGCGGAGCCACCCACAAGACCCGCACCGATGGCCAACGCCGCAGTGGTGAAAACTGCCTTCTTCATGATTCACCTCGCTTGAAAAGTACCTCTGATCCGACGGTTGGAGAACATAGCAGCCCAAGGGTCATGCAAAAGCGGCGCGCTGCTCCATACGTGTGAATGTCGCGGGGGTGAAGAATGGAATGCGCAGAGGCATTCGGATGGATGACATCTGGTCGGCGAATCAATTGATCGTATGGTGCTCCCGGCGTGTTTCGAGCGTCTGCGCGAACCGAATGGAGAATGGGGCAGGTGGCCTACCCTCGCCGCCATGACCATCGACACCGCCACGTTCACGCCGACCTGGTCGGAGGAGTTCGACGCCCCGATCGCCTGGGGCGCCAAGTGGGTCGGCGACCGATCGAGCGCCTATCGCCACTGCGATCACAACCCCGACGACAACAAGCTCGACTGGCTGAGCCCGAGCTGTGTGACCGTCTCGGGCGGCACGGCCACCTTCACCGCGACACCGGCCGACCGCATCCTGGAGAACGGTCTGCGGGCCTGGCACACCGGGCTGCTCACCACCGAGTACTCCGAGGAGGGCTTCCGGGTCCGCACCGGCGACTACGTCGAGACCCGCGTCCAGCTCCCTTCCCGGGCCGGAGCCTGGCCGGCGCTGTGGACCTGGAAGGACGGCCGGAACGAGGTCGACTGCTTCGAGTACCACCCGGACAACCCGAACCTGCTGGAGCTGTCCAACCACGTCAACTGCTCCTCGGCCTACCACACCGACGCCGACGCGATCGCCCCCGGCCGCTGGGTGACCGTCGGCACCCGCTACGGCGCGCGCTGCGTCGAGTGGTACGTCAACGGCGACCGGGTCTTCCGTGACGGCACCGGCGTCGGTGACGACTGGTCGGCGTATCTGATCCTGAACCTGTCCGTGTGCGCCGGGCAGTACCACCCGGCCCCCAGCGGCCCGGCGCCGATCACCTTCGCCGTCGACCACCTGCGTGTCTATCGCGGGGCCCCGCGGTGGTGACCCCCGCGCCCGGCTCCGGCGTCACCTCCGCCGGGCCCCGGTCGGTGGGCGCCGGCCGCGCCTTCGCGGTGCTGCTGGTGATCACCGGGGCGGCCGGGCTGCTGGCCTCGTGGGTCATCACGCTGGACAAGTTCAAACTGCTCGAGGACCCGGACTTCACCCCCGGCTGCAGCCTGAACCCCGTGCTGTCCTGCGGGAGTGTGATGGAGAGCGACCAGGCCTCGGCGTTCGGGTTCCCCAACCCGATGCTGGGGCTGGTGACCTACGGCATCGTGGTCTGCGCAGGCATGGGCCTGCTGGCCGGGGCGGCGTTCCCGCGGTGGTACTGGCTCACCTTCGAGGCCGGATGCGTCTTCGGGATCGGGTTCGTGTCCTGGCTGCAGTTCGAGTCGCTGTACCGGATCAACGCCCTGTGCCTGTGGTGCTGTCTGGCCTGGCTCGCGACGATCGTGCTGTTCTGGTACCTGACGTCGTTCGTCGTGCGGACCGGCTTCGTGCCCGCGCCGGAGCCGGTGCGGACCTTCTTCGCGGAGTTCACCTGGCTCCTGGTGCTGCTGCACATCGGGATCGTCGGAATGCTGATCCTGACCCGTTGGTGGGACTTCTGGACGAGCTGACCACGCGGGAGCGACGGGCGACACCTCCGTATGGGCGCCTCGGTGGTGACCCCGAGCGGGCGTGAACGGTTACTCGTACGAACAGCCGAACCGTACGAGGAGTGAGCGATGGCCGTCAGCGCAGACGGGATCCCGGTGGGTGCGGTCCAAGGGGCGGTCACGCCGGTGGGCCGTGAGCCCAGGCGGCGGACACGGCGGGAGATGGCGCGGTTGCTGCTCGCCTCGTCCGCCGTGGCGCTCACACCGGTGCTGGCCGCCTCCCGGCCCTCACGGTCCGCGGACGGGCAGCCGGAGACCGACATGCCCTTCGACGAGACCTACCGCGGCCGTCACATCCAGGGCGCCCCGCTTCCCCTGGAAGGGCTCAGCGCCCTCGGCACCCCGTGGCGCGTCACCGTCGACGGCAACCCGCTGCACCTGATGCGCCGTGCCGACGGCAGCTGGCTGAGCATGCTCGACCACTACAGCTGGTACCGGACGCCGCTGGAGGCGACCCGTGCCGCCGTCGACGAACTCGGTCCCAGCCGGCGACTGCGGGACCTCGCCCCGGGGCCGTTCGGCGGCGGACACCGGCACGGGGAGGCAGCTCATGGTGTACGTGCGTAAGAACGTGACCAGGCTGACGGCCACCGAACGGCGGCGGTTCGTCGAGGCGTTGCTGGAGGTCAAACGGCGGGGTGAGTACGACGAGTTCGTACGGCTGCACATCGCGCACTTCGTCGGCGACGGCGACCGCGGCCTGCGGGCCGCCCATATGGCCCCCTCCTTCCTGCCCTGGCACCGGCAGTTCCTGCTGGACCTGGAGAGCGCCCTGCGCAGCGTCGACGACTCGGTGACGATTCCGTACTGGGACTGGACCCGGGACCGTTCCACCACGTCGACGCCGTGGACCGACGACCTGCTCGGCGGCAACGGGCGGCGCGGGGACCGGCAGGTGACGACCGGGCCGTTCGCCTTCACCACGGGCAGATGGACCATCAGGGCGGGCATCACCGACGGCCGGTTCCTCACTCGTGACCTGGGCCGTTCCCGCAACCCGATCGACCTGCCCACCAAGGCCGATCTCGACTGGGCGCTGAGGGACCCCGTGTACGACGTGTCCCCGTGGGACTCGACGGTCTCCAGGGGTTTCCGCAACAAGATGGAGGGGTGGGGCCGCGGCAGGAACCCGTGGCGCAACCACAACCGGGTGCACCGCTGGGTCGGGGGACACATGCTGGGCGGCGCGTCCGTCAACGACCCCGTCTTCTGGCTGCACCACGCCTTCGTGGACATGCAGTGGTCGCGCTGGCAGCGGCGTCACCGCAAGCACCGCTACCTGCCGGCCCGGCCGCCCGGCCGGGACAGCGACCAGTACCGCAGGATCGTCGCCCGGCACGAACGGCTGCCGCCGTGGGACCTGACGCCGGACGACCTGGAGGACGTGTCCGACGTCTATCGGTACGCCTGAGGCCGCCCCCTGCGGCAGCCGCGCCCGTGGAAAAATCGCTCAGCTCCGCGAGGTGACGTCCACTAGCCTCCCGGCATGGCAAACGATCCCACGGAACAACTGGCCCGCCTCTTCGCCGAGGAGAGCAGGGTGCGCGCCTTCGCCGCCGTGGCGCTGGGCGCGGGAAGCGCCGACGAGGTCGCCCGCAAGGCTGGACTGTCCCCGAAGGAGACGGCCGTGGCGCTGCGCCGACTGGGGGACCAGGGCGTGGTGACGGCCGAGGACGGCGGCGAGCTGACCGTGGCGTACGGCCTGTTCAAGGAGTACGCGCGGACGGCGGCGCGGCGCGAGCAGGACTGCGCCGCCGAGAGCCGGGTGTCCGGGGACGAGCGGGCCGACACCGTGCTGCGGACCTTCGTCCGGGACGGGCGGCTGGTACGGCTTCCCGCGCGGTGGGCCCGTAAGAAGCTGGTGCTGCGTCACATCGCCGAGCGGACCTTCGAGCCGGGCGTCGAGTACCCGGAGCGGACCGTCGACGACAAGCTGCGCGCCTGGTGCGAGGAGAGCGACGACATCGACCATGTGACGCTCCGGCGCTATCTGGTCGACCTGCACCATCTGCGCCGGAGCGAGGGCGTCTACCGGCGGCCGGTCGAGGTCGGACACCCCGAGGACGCGGACGTCGCCTGACCGCCGGCCCTCGGTCAGGGCAGTCGCCGTACCGGTGAACCCGCCAGGTACGCCTGGATGTTCTCGACCGCCTGGCCGTAGTAGGTCGCGTAGTTGGCCCGCGAGACGTAACCCAGGTGAGGGGTGGCGAGCAGGCGGGGGGCCGTGCGCATCGGGTGGTCGGCGGGGAGGGGCTCGACGTCGAAGACGTCGACGGCCGCGCCCGCGATGCGGCCCTCACGCAGGACGGCCAGCAGGGCGTCCTGGTCGACGATCGCCGCACGTGAGGTGTTGACCAGGTAGGCGGTCGGCTTGAGGAGGGCCAGTTCGGGCGCGCCCAGCAGGCCGCGGGTGCGGTCGCTCAGGGCCAGGTGGACGGAGACGAAGTCGCTGTCGGCGAGCAACTCCTCCTTGGACGCGGCCAGATGGACACCGACCTCGTCGGCGTACTCCTTGGTGAGGTTCTGGCTCCAGGCGCTGACGTGCATGCCGAAGGCGAGGCCGACATGTGCGACCCGGCTGCCGATCTTGCCCAGACCGAGCAGGCCGAGGCGGCGGCCGTGCAGATCGGCGCCGACCGTGCTCTGCCACGGACCGCCGCCGCGCAGGGCGTCGTTCTCCTGCACGATGCCCCGGGCGAGGCCGAGCAGCAGGGCCCAGGTGAGTTCGACGGGCGGCGTGGAGGAGCTGGCCGTGCCGCAGACGGTGACGCCGTGCGCCTCGGCGGCGGCGTAGTCGATGACCGAGTTGCGCATGCCGGAGGCGATCAGCAGCTTCAGCCGGGGGAGACGGCCGATCAGGGAGCCGGGGAAAGGGACGCGTTCTCGCAGGGTGACCACGATGTCGAAGTCGGCGAGTGCCGCGGCCAGGGTGTCCTCGTCGGGCAGGTGGGTGGTGAACGGGACGACCTCCACGTCGTCCGCGAGCGGTGACCAGTCGGCGACCTCGGTCGCCGCGTTCTGGAAGTCGTCGAGCACAGCACAGCGCAACCGCACGGGGGTTCCTTTCCAAGGCCGGGTTCAAGCGACTGTACGGGCCGCCGCCATCGGCGCCGGGACGCGCGTACGGCCGTGGGCCGGCCGTTGCGTGCGGTGTTCCGCCCCCCCCGTGCGCTCACCGGGTTGTCTCCGCCGTACTTTTCCCGTACGTACTCCTCCTTCGACACACGGGAACGTCGTGGACACGAAACGGGCATTGACAAACAAGATCGCACTCGTCACCGGGGCCGGTCGTGGGATAGGCAGAGCCATCGCGGGACGGCTCGCCGAGGACGGAGCCGTCGTCGGCGTCCACTACGGTCACAGTGAGGCCGCCGCTGTGGAGGTCGTCGCGGAGATACGCAGGAACGGCGGGCGGGCGTTCCCCGTCGGAGCCGAGCTCGGTGTGTCCGGCGACGCCGCGGCCGTCTTCGAGGCCTTCGACGCCGGGGTGCGGGAGGAGGGGGTGGCGGACGACGCGGGCTCGCTCGACATCCTGGTGAACAACGCCGGGGTGAGCGGCTCCGGTCCGGTCGGTGAGGCGGTACCCGAGGTCTTCGACCGGATGATCGCCGTCAACGCCAAGGCACCGTTCTTCCTGGTGCAGAGCGCACTGCCGCGGATGCGCGACGGCGGCCGCATCGTCAACGTCTCGTCGCTCGCCTCCCGGCGGGCGTTTCCCGAGTCCGTCGGGTACGCCATGTCCAAGGGCGCCCTGGACACGATGACCCTGTGTCTGGCCAAGGAACTCGGCGGACGCGGCATCACCGTCAACGCGGTCGGGCCCGGTTTCATCGAGACCGACATGAACGCCCGCCGCAGGACGACGCCGCAGGCGTGTGCCGCGCTGGCCGCGCGGTCCGTCTTCGGCCGGATCGGCAAACCCGCCGACGTGGCGGACGTGGTGGCGTTCCTCGTCTCCGACGACGCGCGGTGGATCACCGGTCAGTGCATCGACGTCAGCGGGGGCACGGATCTGTGACAGCAGGAGTGCGGGCGGCGAGGCCGGCGCCCCGCCTTGTCAGAGCCAGCCCAGGCGTACGGCTTCCACGCCTGCCTGGAAGCGGCTCTGGGCGTTGAGCCTCTTGAGCAGGTCGGCCATGAGCCGGCGGACCGTGCGGATGGAGACACCCAGCTTGCGGGCCACGCCCTCGTCGGTGAGGCCGTCCTCCAGCATCTTCAGGAGCGCCAGGTCGCGCTCGCTGGGCCCTTCGCAGTCGTGCGCCGGAACGTCGCCGAGCGGTGCGGCGCGCTCCCACACGAGGTCGAAGAGCTGGTTGAGCGCCGCGATCACGCTGGAGAGGTGGATGACGAACGCCCCCTCCCGGCTGGCCTCCTGGTTCACCGGGAGAACCGCGACGGAGCGGTCGCACAGGATCAGGCGCATCGGCAGCGACGGCGCGGTCCGCGCCTGGCCTCCGCGGGCCGTGAACCAGGTGGCGTACTCCACCGTGGCGTGGTCGTTGCGCACGCTGTCCAGGTAGACCGTCTGCATGCGCACGCCACGGGTGAGCGTGTCCTCGTCCAAGGGGCGAGCCGCCTCCAGCGCGCCGGGGCTCATCGCGCCGCCGGGCATGAAGGCGCGCACCTCGCCGGTGGCGCTCTGCGCGAGTTCCTGCAGGCGGACACGGACGCTGTCCAGGCCCTCAAGACGTTCCAGGCCCTGCGTCCCCGCGTGGATCCGCAGCGAGGTGTACTCGGCGGTCAGCGCGGCCACCGTCGCCCGGTCCCGGGCGAGCTTCGCGCGCTGCTCGTCGAGTTCGGCCTCCATGCGCTCCAGAAGGGGCTTGAGCTCGACGTCCGGGTTGGCCGTGACGAAGTGTTCGTCGCCGGAGCCGGGGCGCAGCAGGGACAGCTGGGCGAGCCGGTCCAGTGCCGAGCGGACCTCTTCCTCCGCCAGGCCCAGATGCTGCTGTATCGCGTGTATGTCCCAGTCGGGGTGCAGGAGCAGCGCCCGATAGACGT
Organism: Streptomyces sp. NPDC001920; assembly: GCF_053594495.1. Taxonomy (NCBI): domain Bacteria; kingdom Bacillati; phylum Actinomycetota; class Actinomycetes; order Kitasatosporales; family Streptomycetaceae; genus Streptomyces; species Streptomyces sp. NPDC001920. The sequence continues at coordinate 325,709 of NZ_JBSFEP010000010.1, read as the reverse complement.
CCTGGTCCTGAGCGGCCAGCCCGACACTTTCCAGCATGACGGTCATCCCCCCGTTTGCCGCGGCGGGCATCCGGCCGCGGTCCTGCGGCATCATACTGACAGGAATGTTCGGATCAACAGAACGTATTCGGTTCCTGCGTCACGGGTGACGACGGATCGCCGTTCCTGGGCCGTGACGGATGCCGGCCGCCCCGGGCGGCGGACGCCCGCAGGGTTGTAACGGTCCAGTGGCAGCTCCATGTCATGTCCGCAAGTGGTCTCGTGCCCCATCGCTCCAAGGGTCCGCAGGTGCGTATGTTCTCCTCATGTATGCCATCAAGGTGGTCCTCCAGCCGGAGCGCGGGGCCTCACGGACTGCTCAGCAGCTCTGTGACCTCGCGTGCGAACGGATCCGGCGCGAGGGACAACCGGGCGTGGAACACGTAAGCCTGGTTCCGGACCCGCCCCTGGTGATGGCCATGACCTTCGTGATGGCCGGCAGCCTGGCCGAGGCAGAGCAACTGGCCGCCGCCGCCTGGGCGGAATGGCATCGTCGAGGTTGCCTCCACGGCTGGAGGTCGACCTCCTGTACGGCGGATCTGGCGCTGGGCGTGTGGGCGGCCCAAGCGCCTTTTCTGTCTGACGGTGGTGCGTTCGGGGCCGACTGAGCTGGCTCCTCGCTGAACTCCCCTCGTTCCGCGCCCGGTTGCGGCGGTGTCTCCGTCCGGGTAAGCGGCGCTTATCTGCCACGCCGTCCGCTGCTCCTGGGGGGCCGATCCGGCCCGCGTCGGCGGACCGTCCGCTCCGCGAGACGGGGCGCCGGCCGTCCAGCTGGACCCGCCGACGCCTTCCTCCCCGCGCTGAGCAGGGAATTCGCCGTCCCCTGCCGATCCGGTGGCGATGGCAGCTGTAGGTCATGTCCTCCTGCTGCCAACCGGGAGCGCTGACACGGCACCTTCACACGGGTCAGGATCTAGCCAGTCGACCGGAAGATGCCTTCGCCGAGAAGACGGATTTCCGGAATGACGCAATCCCCTTCCTGAGATTTCGCGCACCCATCCGCGCTGCTCCGGCACGCCCGAAAACAGTGAGGTCGAGATGAGCCGTTGTATCAAGCAAGCCCTGCGGGTGACGGTCCTTTCCGTGCTTTTCACGCTTCCCGCGATAACCGCCGCGCAGGCGTCCGACGCACCTGCCTCCACGGCCGTCCAGACGGAGACCACGCAGGTCACCGGTGTGGCGGCGCCGCAGGACAACTGGGCGTGGGACTGATTCGGCGGACCCCGCTCGGATCCGTTTCCGCGTAATCGGCCGACGTGCTGCTCATCGAGAAAAGAACCCAGGTAAAGAGTGAGGCGTAATGTCGAATCCGCTCGACGACCCCAATGGCCGCTTCTTCGTGGTGATGAACGCCGAAGGCCAGTATTCGCTGTGGCCCGAGTTCGCTGAGGTGCCGGCCGGTTGGACGATCCGCCACGGTGCGGCCGACCGTTCGTCCTGCATTGATTTCATCAATGTGAACTGGACGGATATGCGACCGCTCAGTCTCGTTTCTCACTTGGCGCGTACCGCGTCGTCCGAAAAGGAATCCGGCCGATGAGCGCAGCGGGCCCCGTCGGCCAACTCGTCTCGCAGGAACGTCTCGACGCCATGTCCCCGGCGAAGCGAGCGCTTCTCGCCAAGCGCCTCGCCCGGCGCGGCAACCGCGTCGCGGACGCCATCGTCCCGGTGCCCCGCGACGGTGAGCTCGCGGTGTCGGCCGCACAGCGCCGACTGTGGTACATGGACCAACTCAGCCCCGGCAGCGCGGTGTTCAACCTGTCCGTGGCGCTGCGCCTCACCGGACCGCTGAAGACGGAGGTGCTGCGGCAGGCCGTACGCCAGGTCTTCGCGCGCCACGAGTCGCTGCGGACCGTGTTCCCGGCCCCGGGCGGCACTCCGGTGCAGCGGATCCTGCCCGAGATCGAGGTCGGCCTGGCCCCCGACCTGGTCGACGACGCCACCGGCGCCGGCCTCGTCGCCGTGCTGGAGGAGGAGGCCGCCAGGCCCTTCTCACTGGAACACGGACCGCTCGCCCGCCTCCGGCTCTTGAAGTGCGGTCCCACCGAGCACGTCCTTCTTCTGGTGATCCACCACAGCGTGTGCGACGGCTGGTCCATGAGCATCGTGATCGACGAGCTGCTGAAGCTCTACGCGGCCGGTGTCCGGGGAAGCGAGGCCGAACTCGCGCCGCTGCGGGTGCAGTACGCCGACTACACGGCGTGGGAGGCGGGGCCGCAGCGCGAGGCCGAACTCGCCCCTCAGCTCGACTACTGGCGGCGGACGCTGCGGGGGGCGCCCGCCGTCACCGACCTTCCGATCGACTGGCCCAGGGCCGCGGTGCAGAGCTTCCGTGGAGCGCTGCACCGGTTCGTGCTGCCCTCGGGAGTCTGGCCGGCGGTGCGGGAACTCGCCCGTGCCGAGCAGGCGACGCCGTTCATGGTGCTGCTCGCCGCCTTCTCCGCGCTGCTGTCCCGCTGCTCGACGCAGGGCGAGATCACGGTGGCGACGCCGGTCGCGAACCGTCCGCAGGACGAGATCCAGAACGTCGTCGGTTTCTTCGCGAACTCCATCGCCCTCAGGGTGGACACCTCCGGCGACCCGACCTTCCGTGAACTGGTCGCCCGCGTCCGCGACACCGCCCAGGAGGGTCTCGCCCGCAGCTCGGTCCCCTTCGACCGGGTCGTCGACGTGGTCGACCCCGCACGCAGTCTGGCGCACGCCCCGATCGCCCAGGTGAGCCTGGCGCTGCTGGACGACCAGGCGATGGACGAGGAGGCCGGCGAGCTGCGGGTCACCACGGTCGACCACCACACCGGCACGGCGAAGTACGACCTGACGATGGAGCTCTGGCCGGACGCCGAGGGTGAACTGCACGGCACCCTGGAATACGCCACCGACCTCTTCTCGGAGACGACCGCGACCGCCCTGGTCTCTCGTCTCGGGACACTGCTCGACCGGCTCGCCCACCAGCCCGGCACCCCCGTCGGACAGGCCCCTCTCCTGTCCGACGACGAGACCCGGGCGATGACGCAGGCCTGGCGGGGCGCCACCGAGCCGCTGCCCTTCGACGGGCGGTGCGTGCACGAGGAGTTCGAGCGGCGGGCGAGCCGTACGCCGGACGCGGCCGCGCTCGTCCGCGAGGAGCGCACCCTGACCTTCGGGGAGCTGGACGGTTGGGCCGACCGGCTCGCACGGTCGCTGCGCGCGGCCGGGGCCGGGCCGGGCGCCCGCGTCGGGCTTCTCCTCGAACCGGGCGTCGACCTCGTCGCCGGTGTGCTCGGCACGCTGAAAGCGGGAGCCGTCTGCGTGCCGGTCGACCCGGCCGGTCCCGTGAGCCGCGTCGCGCGCGTGTGGGACGACGCCGAGGTGTGCGTCGTGCTGACGAGCGAGGGCCACGGCGGCACGCTCGCCGAGGGACGGACGCGGGTCCTGCTGGGGGCGCCCGGTGACGACGGCGCACAGCCGCTCGGCGCCCCTGCCGAGGGCTCGGCGCGGCCTCATCCGCTGAGCGCGAGCTGCATCCTGTACGGCACCGGTGTCACCTCGCGGCCCGAAGGGCTGGTCCTCACCCAGCGCGGTCTGGCCCACTGCGCCGCAAACGGTGCCCCGGAGGGCTTCGACCGCACGGTCGCCGACGCGCTCGGCGCACTGCTCAACGGCCGTACGGCGCACCTCACGAACCAGGCCCTGGAAGGCGCGGCGGCCCCCGGCACCCGCTTCCACGTCCTCGACCCGGTCCTGGCACCCGCCGCCCCCGGCACCGTCGGGGAGCTCTGGCTGGGCGGCGCATGCTTCGCCGGGGGTTACTGGAACCGGCCGGACCTGACGGCGCGGCGGTTCCTGCCCGACCCGTTCTCCGGGTCCCCGGGCGCCCGGCTGCACCGCACCGGCGATCTCGTCCGAGTCGGTCCGGACGGCCGGCCGGAGTACGTCGGACGTGTGGACACACGGGTACGGGTCGGCGGGTACCTCGTGGAACCGGCGGAGGTCGAGGCCGCGCTGGAGCGGCTGCCGGACGTGCACGAGGCAGCGGTGCTGCCACGCACCGACCGGCCCGGCGCGAGCACGCTCGTCGCCTGTGTCGCCGTGCCGGACCCCGTGGCCACCTCCGCCGACGCGCTGCGCACCGCACTCGCACGCGAGCTGCCCGCCCACGCGGTCCCGGAGCAGCTCGTCGTGCTGGACGCCCTGCCGCGCACCTCCCACGGCACCATCGACTGGCCCGCCCTCCCGTGGCCGGGGGACGACGGCGCCGCTGTGGCGGACGGCGGGACGGACCAGCCCGTGACCGCGCTGGAGCGCACCATCGCCGAGGTCTGGGCCCAGGTGCTGGGACTGCCCGAGGTGGGCCGGGACGCCAACTTCCTGGCGCTCGGCGGGCATTCGCTGCTGGCGACCCAGGCCGTGGCCCGGCTGCGGGACGCGCTGTCCCTGGACGTCCCGCTGCGCGTCTTCCTGCGGGCGTCGTCCCTGGCGGACCTCGCGGCACAGATCGAGGGGCTCGGCGGCGAGCAGCAGCGGCCGCGCGTCCTGCCGACGCCGCGCACCACGCCGGCGCCCATGTCGTACGCGCAGGGCAGGCTCTACTTCCTGAGCCGGCTCGCCGAGGACAGCTCCTTCTACAACGTGCCCATCGCGTTGCGGCTGGACGGCGCGCTCGACCGGGCCGCGCTGCGGCAGGCGTTCGAGGCGCTGTGGGCGCGGCACGAGGGGCTGCGGACGTACTTCCCCTCGCTGGACGGGGAGCCGATGCAGGCGATCCTGCCGGCCCGGAAGGTGCCCTTCGAGGAGATCTCGCTGGAGGGCGAGGCGCAACAGCGCAAGGTCTTCGAGGCCCTGGTGGACCGGGAGGCCCGTGCCCCCTTCGACCTGGCCGAGGGGCCCCTGGTACGGGGCAGACTCGTGCGTCTGGCCGCCGACGCGCACGTGCTGTTGCTGACCCTGCACCATGCCGTCTCGGACGGCTGGTCCGTCAACATCCTGCTGGACGAACTCTTCGCCCTGCACCGCGCCTTCAGCAAGGGCGACCCCTCACCGCTGGCCCCCCTGCCGCTCACGTACGTCGACTACACACGCTGGCAGCGTTCGTGGCTGACGGGCCCCGAACTGGACGCACAGCTGGACTACTGGAAGCGGACGCTCGCGGACGTACCCGTGCTCGAACTGCCGACGGACCGGTCGCGGCCCGCGGTGCAGAGCTTCCGGGGCGCACGTCACGAGATGCGCTGGCCGGCCGAGCTGTCGCGGTCCCTCACACTTCTCGCCCAGCGCGAGGGCGTGTCGCTGTTCATGGTGCTGCTCGCCGGGTTCGACGTGCTGATGGCCCGCTCCAGCGGGCAGCCGGACATCACCGTGGGCACGCCGATCGCGGGCCGGACCATGACCGAACTGGAGCCGCTGGTCGGCTTCTTCGCCAACACGCTCGCCCTGCGCGTCGACCTGTCCGGCGACCCGACCTTCACCGAGCTGCTGCGGCGGGTCCGGGAGGCGGCGCACGGGGCGTACACCCACCAGGACGTACCGTTCGAGATGGTGGTCGACGCCGTCGCACCGCAGCGCAGCCTCAGCCACTCGCCGCTGTTCCAGGTCCGCTTCGCGCTGCAGAACCACAACGGCGCACTGCCCGACCCCGGCGCGGGGCTGCGGCTCACCGAACTGGAGGGCGAGCAGCACACCGCGCGCTTCGACCTCGTCGTCGACCTGTGGGAGACCGACGAGGGACTTGAGGGGCATGTCGAGTACAGCACCGACCTGTTCGACGCGGACACCGTCGCGCGTCTGATGGATCGCTTCGAGACGCTCCTGGAGCGGCTCGTGCGCGATCCGCGGCAGCGGGTCCTGGGCGAACTGGACATCCTGCCGGCGGGGGAACGGCGGGGCATCGAGACGCTGACGCGGGGCGCGCGGCTGCCCGAGGGTGCCGAGGCGCGCACGTTCGTGGAGCGTTTCGTCGAGCAGGCCGCCCTGCGTCCGGACGCCCCCGCCGTGACCTGCGGCGAGGTGACGCTGTCGTACGGGGAGCTGCGGCGCCGGTCCGGGGCGCTGGCGCGGGTGCTCGCCACGGCGGGAGTCGGCCCGGGCGCCATGGTGGCCGTGTACCTCGACCGTGGCGTGGAGTTCCTGGTCGCGGCACTGGCGGTGCTGGAGGCGGGCGGTGCGTACGTGCCGCTCGATCCGGCCTATCCGGCCGGGCGCCGGGCCGCGATCGTGGCCGACGCGCGTCCCGCGCTGGTCGTCACCTCGCGTTCGCTGGCCGGTTCGGCTCCCGGAGGGCCGGGCGTGCCGCTCGTCCTGGAGGACGCCGAGGCGCAGGCGTCGGCGTCGGCGTCTACGGAGCCTGCGGCACCGCTGAGGCGGCTGTCGCCGGACATGCCCGCGTACGTCGTGTACACCTCCGGCACCAAGGGCCTGCCGAAGGGCGTCGTGCTGACCCATGGCGGCCTCGCCGCGTACGCGCAGGCGCTGCCGGAGGCCGTGGGGCTGCCCGAGGCGCCGGTGTACCTGCACACCGCGTCCTTCGCCTTCTCCTCGTCCGTACGGCAGTTCGCGGTGCCGCTCGCGCACGGCGGCCGCGTCGTCCTCGCCGATCGCGACCGGATCGCCTCCCCCGAGGCACTGCTGGCATACGCCGCCGAACACGGAGTGCAGGTCCTGGACCTCGTACCGTCCTATCTGCGGGTCGTGCAACCCGCGCTGGCGCGTCACCAGGGGTGGCGGCCCGAGCTCGTGCTCACCGCGAGCGAGCCCCTGCTGTACGACCTGCCCGAGGCGTTGCGGGCCGCGCCCGGTGCCACCCCGCGCCTGGTCAACATGTACGGCCAGACCGAGACGACCGGCATCGTCGCCGCCGCGCCCGTCGGGGACGCGCGCGACGGACGCGGCGCCGTCGTGCCGCTCGGGCGGCCGATCGGGGGCGCCCAGGTGCACGTCCTGGACGAACGGCTCAGACCGGTGCCGCTCGGTCAGCCCGGGGAGATCGCCATCGGCGGACCCGGCCTGGCGCTCGGCTACCTCGGGGACCCCGCGCTCACGGCGGAGCGGTTCGTCGCGAACCCCTTCGGGCCCGAGGGCGGCCGGCTGTACCGCACCGGGGACCGCGGGCGGCTGCTGCCCGACGGCCGGGTGGAGTTCCTCGGCCGCATCGGGGACCAGGTGAAGATCCGGGGTCACCGGGTGGAGCCGCAGGAGGTCTCCGCGGTCCTGTCGGCCTTCGACGCGGTCGCCGAGTGCGCCGTGCTGTGCGTCGAGGACGAGGTGGACGAGCGGCGGCTGGTGGCCCATGTCGCGCTGCGCCCCGGCACGAGCGACACGGCGCAGACCCTGCGGGCCGCTCTGCGCGAGAAGCTGCCGGAGTACATGGTGCCGACCTTGGCCCTGGTCGACGCCCTGCCGCGGCTGCCCAACGGGAAGGTGGACCGCGCGGCGCTCACCGCGCCCGCCCCCGCGCCGGCCGGCGAGCGGCACGAGCGGCCGCACAGCCGTGTGGAGGAGACGCTGGCGGGGATCTGGCGGGAGGTGTTGCGGCTGCCGGAGGTGGGGGTCGAGGACGACTTCTTCGCGTTGGGTGGTG
>NZ_JBSFEP010000010.1:0-318020 GCF_053594495.1 Streptomyces sp. NPDC001920 | reverse complement strand
TGATTCGCTGCATGTGATTCGTGTGGTGGACCGGGCGCGCAAGGCGGGGATCTCGCTGACGCCGGCGCAGTTCATCGCCCACCCGACCGTCGCGGGGTTGGCGGCGGCGGTGGCCGGTGGGGGGCGTCGGGGGCGTGTGGAGGAGACGCTGGCGGGGATCTGGCGGGAGGTGTTGCGGCTGCCGGAGGTGGGGGTCGAGGACGACTTCTTCGCGTTGGGTGGTGATTCGCTGCATGTGATTCGTGTGGTGGACCGGGCGCGCAAGGCGGGGATCTCGCTGACGCCGGCGCAGTTCATCGCCCACCCGACCGTCGCGGGACTCGCCGCCGTGGCCGGCCGGGCGGGTGCCGGGGGCGACCGGGCCGAGGACCGTGGGCCGGTGCCGTTGGTCCCCTCGCATCTGGCCTTCCTGGAAAGGGACTTCGCCGACAAGGAGATCTACACCCACCCGTTCGTCTACGAGGCGGTCGAGCCTCTCGACCCCACGCTCGTGGAACGCGCCGTGGAGTGCGTCCTGGAGCACCACGACGCACTGCGGATCTGCTTCCCGGACGACGGGGGCGCCTACCGGGTGAAGGTGCAGGAGCGCTTCGATCGCACACCGTTCACCAGCGTGGACCTGTCCGCGCTCGACCCAGAGGCCCAGGAGGTGGCGTTCCAGCGGCTGGACGCGGCTCTGCACCGGAAGCTGGACTTCACCCACGGGCCCCTCCTGCACGTCGCGCTGGTCAAGTTCGGGCCGCGGCGGCCGGACACGCTGATCGTGATCGTCCACCACCAGCTCATGGACAACAGCTCCTGGGACGTGCTGATCGAGGATGTGCAGGCCGCCTACACCGCTCTGGCCGCCGGGCGGATGCCGGAGCTGGAGCCCACGACCTCGTCCTTCGCGGCCTGGGCGCGCAACCTCGACCGGCTCGCCCGCTCCGCGGAACTGGACGACGACGCCGCGTACTGGACCGCGCTCGCCCGCCGGCCCGTGCCGAGCTGGCCACTGGACCACGAAGGCGGCGAGGACTGCATGTCCACCGAGGAGTCGGTGGTCATCGGACTCGACGTCGAGGAGACGTCGGCACTGCGCCTGGCCATGCGGCACGGCTACGGGCTCTCCGTGAACGAGGCCCTGCTCGCGGCCACTCTTCGCGGGTTCACCGAGTGGTCGGGGCAGGACTCGGTGATCGTCGACCTGGTCGCCCGCGGACGGGAACTCGGCGGCGATGACCTCGACCTGTCGCGTGCCATCGGGCGGTTCTCCATGACCTCCCCGCGGCTGCTGGAGGCACCCGCCGAGGAAGGGCCCCGTGCGCTGCTCGACTCGGTCGCGGCGCAGCTCAAGGCGGTGCCGCGGCACGGCCTCGGCTTCGGCCTGCTGCGCTACATCGGCGCCCGGCCGGAGGTCGCGCAGGCCCTGGCCCCGCTGGGCAAGCCGCACATCCTGCTCAACAACTGGGGCACCTTCGACAACGTCGTGGAGGAGTCGCCGGTGCTCGGCCCGCCCATCGAGGACGCGTGGCCGATGCCGAAGCTCCAGCGGATGCACCGCCTGATGATCGACTGCCGGGTCTACGGCGGTGCCCTGAAGGTCGGGTTCCGTTTCAGCCCGAACCTCAACGACCGGGCGAGCATCGAACGGCTGGCCGGCCTGGTGGAGGACAGCCTGCGCGGCTTCGTCCGGCTGGACGACGGCCTCGCGCCGGCGCCGCCCACCGCTCCCGCTTCCACCGGAGCGGCGATGAACCGGGTCGAGCGGACGCTCGCCTCCCTGTGGTGCGAGGTGCTGCGCCTGCCGGAGGTCGGCCTCCACGACGACTTCTTCGCCGTGGGCGGGGACTCGCTGCATGTGATACGGGTCGTCGACCGGGCACGCAAGGCGGGCATCTCGGTGACGCCGGCGCAGTTCATCGCGAACCCGACCATCGCCGGGCTCGCGGCCGTGGCCACGACCGCCGCGGTCGAGCGGGGCGGCGGTGAGGGCAGCGGCGAGATACCGCTCGTGCCGTCCCACCACGCCTTCCTGCGCCGGGAGTTCACCGACCAGCACCTCTACACCCATGTGTTCACCTTCGAGACCAAGGAACGGCTCGACCCGGACCTGGTGCGGCGGGCGGTGGCCCATGTGGTGGAGCACCACGACGCGCTGCGCATCTGCTTCCCGCGCGAGGACGGCGGCTACCGGGTACGCGTGCAGGAGCGGTTCGAGCAGACGCCGTTCACCAGCGTCGACCTCTCCGCGCTCGACCAGGACGCGCAACAGGCCGCGTTCGAGCGCCTGGACCGCTCCCTGCACCGCCGGCTCGACTACGGCAACGGACCGCTGCTCCAGTTCGCGTTGGTGCGGCTGGGCGCGGACCGGCCGGACGTGCTCATCGCGATCGTGCACCACCAGCTGATGGACAACAGCTCGTGGAGCATCCTGATGGAGGACCTGCAGAGCGCCTGTGTGGCGCTCGCCGACGGCCGCGAACCCCGGCTTCCGCAGCCGACCGCGCACTTCGCCGAGTGGGCGCGGCGCCTGGACCGCCTGGCCCGCTCACCCGAGCTCGACCAGGACGCCGAGTACTGGAGCGCGATCGCCCGGCGCCCGGTCCCGCGCCTGCCACTGGATCACGCGGACGGCGGCAACCTCATGTCGTCGGAGGAGTCGGTGGAGGTGACGCTGGACGCGGCGGACACGGCGGAACTGCGCCGGATGCTGCCGCGCGACCACCGGCTCTCCCTCAACGACGCCTTGCAGGCGGCGCTGCTGAAGGGCATCGCCGACTGGTCCGGACAGACGTCGGTCCTGCTCGACGTGGTCGCACGGGGACGTGAGCTCGGCGGTGACGACCTCGACCTGTCGCGCGCCATCGGCCGCTTCTCGGTGACCTCACCGAGGCTCCTCGAACTGCCCGCGGACACCCATCCACGCGCGGTCCTCGAAGCGGTCGCCCGGCAGGCGCGGGCGATACCGCGCGGTGGCCTCGGCTACGGCCTGCTGCGCTACGGCGGCGCCCGGCCCGGTGTCGCGGACGCACTGGCGCCGCTCGGCGAACCGGACGTCCTGCTGAGCAACTGGGGTGAGTACGAGCCGGACGCGGACGAATCACCGCTGCTCGGCGCGGCCATGGGCGAGCTGGCGCCGGTACCGGACCTCACCCGGATGCACCGCCTCATCGTCAACGCCGGCATCACCGGCGGCGAACTGGGTCTCACCTTCCGATACAGCGCCGATCTGCACGACCGCGCCACGATCGAGCGCCTCGCGGGCCTCGTGACACGGGCCCTCAGGTCGTTCCTCCGGCCGGACGGCCACTGACCCCCACCCTGCGACTGATTGGAACTCCCGTCACATGCCTGACGTCAAGGAATGGTGCCTGTTCCCCGAGCGGGACCGGGTGGCCGTCCACGAAGCCACCGAGCCCGGCCTGGATCCGTCGGCCTGGGCGGCCCAGAACGCCGCACGGCTCGACGAGCGGCTGCTGAGCGCGGGCGCCTGCCTGCTGCGCGGGTTCGACGCCCCGGACGCCTCGGCGTTCTCCCGGTTCGTCCGTGTCTTCGGCCAGGAGCTCGGGGAGTACACCTACGGCTCCACTCCGCGCAGCAAGGTCGGCGACGTCTACACCTCCACCGAGTACCCGGCGAGCGAGGTGATCCCGCTCCACAACGAGATGAGCTACACCAGCTTCTGGCCGGAGCGGATCTGGTTCTACGCCGCGGTCGCCGCCTGTGTGGGCGGTGAGACGCCGCTCGCCGACAGCCACGCCGTGTACGAGCGGATCCCCCGGGACGTGCGCGAGCGGTTCGAGCGGCACGGCGTGCGCTACGTCCGCAACTACCGCCCCGGGCTCGGGATCTCCTGGGAGGACGCGTTCGCCACGTCCGACCGCTCGGCCGTCGAGCGCTTCTGCCGCGAGCGGAACATCGCCTTCGAGTGGCTGGAGGACGGGGCGCTGCGCACCACCGAGGTCTGCCAGGCCGTCGCGGCGCACCCGGTCACCGGGCGGCCCGGCTGGATGAACCAGGCGCACCTGTTCCACGTCTCCAACCTCAAGGAGGCCACCCGCCAGGCACTGCTGGACCTCATGCCCGAGGCGGACCTGCCGCGCAACGCCTACTTCGGCGACGGCAGCCGCATCCCCGAGGCCGACCTGGCCGCCGTACGGGCCGCGTACGACGCGGAGACGCTGGCGTTCCCCTGGCAGCAGGGCGATCTGCTGATGGTGGACAACATGGCCATGGCCCACGGGCGGGCCGGCTTCGAGGGCCCCCGCAAGATCCTCGTCGCCATGACCGGCACCATCGACACCCTCGCCCCCGCGGGGGCCCGGTCGTGACCACCGCCGTCGGTCACGCCGACAAGATCGCCTTCCTGGAGAAGCACGGCACCGACGCGCTCGTCCACTCCGGCGCGGACCTGCTGGCGCACCTCCAGGGCGTTCACGACCTGCTGCGCTCCTGGGGATGCGGCGACGCGCTGTGCGACGCCGGGCTCTTCCACTCGGTGTACGGCACGGAGATCTTCCCGACCGGCGCCGTGCCCCTTCAGCTCCGGCCCGTCGTACGCGAACTCATCGGCGAGGAAGCCGAGTTGCTGGTCCATCTCTTCGGGACCGTCGCACGCGCCGGCATCTTCGACGCCGCCTTCGACGGTGCGCCGTTCCTGCTGGAGACCCGCTCCGGCGCGCACATCGGCGTCACGGACCGGCAGTACGGCGATCTCGCGACGCTCACCGTGGCCAACTGGCTCGAACAGCGGCCGCGCTTCCCGGAATCGGCGCGCATGAGCCGGGCCCGCGAGTTCGACGAGATGCGCCGCCATCTGCCCGAGGCCGCCCGGCACGCACTGGAGCAGGCGTACGGCTTCGCCCCCCTTTCCCGGCCCACGACCTGAAACGAGGAGACGTGGCACTCACCGACACCCCGAGCCCTCCCAGCGAGGAGGGCGGCGCGGGGCTCCTCTCCCGCCTCTTCATCCGGTGGCCCGCGCCCCTGGTGAGGACGGGGATGCAGCGGCCGCTCCGCAGCTCCGACACCCTGACGCCCCCGGCGTACGACCACCTGGAGCGCGTGACGCCGAGCTTCGAGCGGGCGTACGCGGAGCGCCGCGACCATCCGGACGGGCTGCGCAGGGCGCTGTACCACACCTACCGACGGCGCTTTTGGGGCGCTGCCCTGATCTTCCTCGCCTACCAGACCTGCGCCACGCTGGGTCCGCTGCTGGTGCGCGAGCTGATCCAGTGGTTCGAGCAGGACCGGCGCGGGGCCGTGCTCCAGGGGCTGCTCGTCGCGGCCTGCCTGGGCGCCTTCCACGTCGTGGACTCCCTGGCGCACAAGCACCAGTGGTCACAGGCGTGGAAGTCCACGCACTCCGTCAACGCGCTGCTGCGCGACCAGGTGCTGCGCAGGTATCTGCGCATGGACCGGGGCGCCCGCGCCGCCCATCCGGCGGGCGAGGTGATCACACTCGTCGCCTCCGACTCGATGCGCGTCGGACGGCTCGGGTTCATCCACATGTCCTGGGCGGTACCGCTGGGCATCGCCGGCTCCAGCGTGATCCTGTGCGTGCTGCTCGGCTGGGCCGGCCTCGTCGGCATCGTCGTCCTGATCGCGGGCCTCGCCCTGTCGCACGTCGCCAACGAGCGGGTCTACGCGCTGGTGCCGAAGATCCGGGACGCCAACGGCGTACGGATCGGGCTGGTCGGTGACTACCTCGCCGCGATGCGCACCCTGCGCGCGCACGGCTGGGAGGACGTCGCCGAGCGGGCGGTGACCCGCGAGCGGTCCGTGCTGGGCGAACTGCTGGTGCGCCGGCAGAAGCGGCTCGCGACGCTCTACCTGGTCAACTCGGCCGTACCCGTGCTGATGGTCAGCATCACCCTCATCACCTACGTCGCCCTCGGACACGAACTGCGCGCGGCCGACGTGTTCTCCGCCGTCGCCGTCCTCACCGTGCTGCGCTCGCAGCTGCCCGAACTGGTCCGCTACCTCGACATGCGCAACGAGTGGCGGGTCGCCCTGGGCCGGATGACGGCGTTCCTCACCGCGCCGGAGGCCGCGCCGGCACCGGCCGGTTCGGCGCCCGCGGGCAGCGTCGCCCTGTCCGACGCGTCGTTCGCGTGGCCTGCCGACGAGGCGGCGGAGCCCTGCCTGACCGGCGTCGACCTGCGGATCGCGCCGGGTGAACTGGTCTGCGTCCTGGGCCGCGTCGGCAGCGGCAAGTCCGCGCTGCTCGGCGCGCTCGCCGGGACGATGCGACCGGTCGCCGGTACCGCCGAGGTGTCGGGCGGCGTGGTGTACCTGCCGCAGAAGGCCTGGATCATGCAGGGCACGGTCGAGGAGAACATCCGCTGCTTCTCGCCCCGCGACCCCGAGCGCTATGCCGCCGTGGTGCGGGCCACCGCACTGGAGACCGACCTGGCCGCGATGCCGCTCGGCGACGCCACCGTGGTCGGCGAACGCGGCACCACCCTCTCCGGCGGCCAGCGTCAGCGCATCGCGCTCGCCCGAGCGGCCTACGAGGACGCCGACGTCTATCTCGTCGACGACCCGACCAGCGCGGTGGACGACACGGTCGCCGGCACCGTCCTGGACGAGCTGGTCTGCGGTGTGCTCGCCGACCGGACCCGGATCGTCGTCACCCACCGCCTGGACTTCGCGCGCCGTGCCGACCGGGTCGTCGTCGTGGAAGCGGGCCGGGTGGTCGCCGCGGGCTCCTTCGACGAGATCGCGGCGGGCATCCCGGAGCTGCTGCCCGCCCTCGGCGAGGCGGCCCGCGCCCACGGCGCCGAGGAGCCCGAGCCCACCGAGCCCGGCGTCGAGCGGAATGCGGACACCGAGCCCGAACCCGAGCCCGCGATCCGCGACGGCAAGGTGCTCGCGGACACCTACCGCGGCTACCTGCGGGTACTGACGCCCGGCATCCTCCTTGCGGTGCTGATCGGCCTGGCCGTCCTCGGCCAGAGCGCGCTGGGCGCGACCTCCTTCTGGCTCGGCCTGTGGACCGACCGGGCCGGTGAGGACACGCTGCTGTACGCCGGTGTCTTCGCCTCGATCGGCCTGCTCACCCTGTGGCTGGACCGCGGCCTGTTCAGCTTCGGGTTCTCCCGCGGCGTCAAAGCCGGCCAGACCCTGCACAAGGGGATGCTGGAGAAGGTCCTGCACGCCCCCGTGTCCTTCTTCGACAAGAACCCGTCCGGCCGTGTGCTCAGCCGCTTCTCGGCGGACACCGAGACGGTCGACCTCGAACTGCCCGAGTACACCATGGACACCCTCAAGATCGCCGTGGGCATGGTGATCCCGCTGCTCGCGCTCAGCGTCACCAGCCCCGTCACCCTGGTGTTCACGCCCCTCGTCCTGCTGCTGTACCTGCGCTGGCAGCGCCGTACCCGGTCCAGCACCGTCGAGTCGTCCCGGCTGGCGAAGCAGGCGAAGGAGCCGGTCCTGTCGCTGATCGCGGAGGCGGTCGACGGCGTGACCACGATCGAGGGCCGCACGGCACGCGTCCGGGGATACGAGGCCGCCTTCCGTGAGCGCGTGCGCGCCGCCCACTACGCCGACTACACGGTCAACTCCCTGTCCCGCTACTTCAACCTGCGTCTCGACCTGGTCGGCGCGGCGGTTCTCTTCGGCTTCTCCGCGCTGCTCGTCGTCCAGGGCGGCGTGGGAGCGGGCACCGTCGGCGTGGGCATCAGCTTCGTGTACACGCTCATCGAGACGCTCGCCATGAGCCTGATGACCGTTCAGACGATGGACCTGGCGCTCGCCGGCTTCGAACGCGTCCACGACTACACGAAGCTGCCGACGGAGACGACCGGCGGCGACCGCGCTCCCGAGGGCTGGCCGGCCAGGGGCGACGTCCGCTTCGAAGGCGTCACCCTGCGCTACGACAAGGGCGGCCCCGCCGCCCTGGACGCCCTGTCCTTCCACGCCCCCGCCGGCGAGAAGGTCGGCATCGTCGGCCGCACCGGCAGCGGCAAGTCCAGCCTCTTCGCGGCGCTTTTGCGGTTCGTCGACGCCGAGGGCGGCCGGATCCTCATCGACGGCGTCGACGTCTCGGCCCTGCGACTGAAGGACCTGCGCTCCGCGATCGCCGTCGTGCCCCAGGACCCCGCACTGCTGCCGGGCACGCTGCGCGCGAACCTCGACCCCCGCCGGATCCACCCGGACGCGGACCTCGAGGCCGTGCTGGGCCGGGTCGGCCTCGCGGACCGACTCCTGGCGCTCCCGGACGGGCTCGGCCACACCGTCTCCGGCGGTGGGGCCCGGCTCAGCGCCGGTGAGCGACAACTGCTGTGCCTGGCACGGGCGCTGCTCGACCGGGCGCGGATCGTCCTGATCGACGAGGCCACCTCGAACCTCGACGCCGAGACCGACGCGCGCATCCAGCGCATCCTCGCCGGGGAGCTGGCCGACGCGACGGTGCTCACCATCGCGCACCGGCGGGACACCCTGGCGGACGCCGACCGGGTGATCACACTCGACGCGGGGCGGGTGGTGCACGTGGCCACGGCGGCGGACGCCGGCGCCTTCGTGGGGGAGGGCATGAAATGAGCGACGACACCGAGGCCCCCGTGCTGGAGCTGGTGACCGACCGGGTCCGCACCAAGCGGCGGGGACAAGCCGTGCGGGACGTTCCGGTCCGGCTCGACCCCTCGGCCGCGCAGCTCCTCACCGAGCTGAGCCGCACCCGCGAAGTACCCGAGCACACCATCCTTCTGACGGCGTTTCAGCTGCTCCTGGGCCGCTACGCCGGAGTCAAGGACGTCAGCGTCGGCTCGGCCGGCCCTGAGGGCGTGGGCGCCTACCGCACCCACTGGGAGGACGACCCGGACTTCGCCACACTGCTGCACCGGACGCGGGAGACACCGCGGACGGAGCGGCTCCGGGCCGAGCTGACCCTGGGCAGCGCCCCGAGCGGAGGGTTCGACGTGGCCCTCGCCTGGGACGAGACGCCGTCGGACACCGGTGAACTGGGCGGCACGCTCGCCTACGACGCCGAACTGTTCGACCGGGCCACGGCCGAGCGGATGGCGCAGCACTGCACCACCCTGCTCACCGCCGCGCTCACCGACCCGGCGGCACCGGTCTCCCACCTCGTGCACACCACCCCCGAGGAGCGCGCCCTCCTGGCCGCCTGGGGGACCGAGGGCGGCGAGGCCCGGGCCGCTGACGTGGTGGCGGCCTTCCGTGCCCAGGCCGAGGCCACCCCGACGGCAGTGGCGCTGCGCTTCGCGGACGGCACGCTCACGTACGGCGAACTGCAGGACCGCTCCGACCGGCTGGCGCGCGCCCTCGTCGAGCGGGGCGTCACGCCGGAGTCCGTGGTCGGGCTGGCCATGCAGCAGTCCGCGTCCCTCGTCGTCGCCATGCTCGCGGTGCTCACCGCCGGCGCCGCGTACCTGCCGCTCGACTCGGGCCACCCCGAGTCACGGCTGGCGTACATGGTCCAGGACAGCGGGGCCTGCGTGGTGCTCGCCGACCGGGACGTCGACTTCGCGGGCGGCGCTCCCGTCGTACGGATCGAGGACCTGACGCGCTGCTCCCCGCACACGCCACTGCCCGCCGTGCACCCTGAGCAGCGCGCGTGCGTGCTGTACACCTCCGGGTCCACCGGCCGCCCCAAGGGCGTCGAGAACACCCACCGCGGGATCGTGCGCCTCGTGTGCGACGCGGCGTACCTCGGCTTCGGGCCCAGCGACGTGGTGGCCCAGGCGGCGAACGTCTCCTTCGACGCGGCGTCGCTGGAGATCTGGGGGGCGCTCGTCAACGGCGCCGTGCTGGTGGGGGTCCCCAAGGACGAAGTGCTCTCGCCCGAGCTGCTCCGCAGGCGCATCGAGGCCGACGGCGTGACCGCGATGTTCCTCACCACCGCGCTCTTCCACCAGTGCGCCGACACCGCCCCGGCGATGTTCGCCTCCTTGCGCACGCTCTTCTTCGGGGGCGAGCCGGCCGACGCCCGGCGCGTGGCCGCCGTGCGCAGGGCCACACCCGGCACGGTCCGTCTGGCCAACGCGTACGGCCCGACCGAGGGGACCACCTTCGCGAGCACCTACGATCCGGCAGACCCCGACCCCGAGGCGGCCCGGGTGCCGATCGGCCGCCCCATCGCCGAGACCAGCCTGTACGTGCTCGACGAGTACGGTCGCCCGGCCGGCGTCGGCGTCCCGGGCGAGCTGCACCTCGCCGGTGCCGGACTGGCACGCGGCTACGCCGGCCGGCCCGACCTCACGGCAGAGCGCTTCGTGCCGAGCCCGTTCGGCGTGGGCGAGCGCCTCTACCGGACGGGAGACGTGGCGCGTTGGCGCGAGGACGGGGTCCTGGAATGTCTGGGCCGCGCCGACACGCAGGTGAAGATCCGGGGCGTCCGTATCGAGCCCGAGGAGATCGCGAGCGTGCTCACGGCCGATCCCGGCGTGCGCGCGGCCGTGGTGGCCGTACGGGGAACGGACGACGCCAAGCGGCTGGCGGCCTACGTCGTCACCGAGGACGGCCTACCCGCCCGGCCGCGGGACCTGCGGGCCCATGTCGCGGCGCGCCTGCCCGAGGCGATGGTGCCCGCCTGGTACGTCACCCTCCCGGAACTGCCCCTCACCCCCAACGGCAAGGTGGATCTGCGCGCTCTTCCCGAGCCCGGCGACGAGCACGGCGTCCAGGCCGCGGCCCGGGTGGCGCCCAGCGGCCCCCGGCAGGAGCTCATCGCCCGGGTCTGGCAGGAACTGCTCGGGGTGCGCGAGGTGGGAGCGCACGACGACTTCTTCGCACTGGGCGGTCACTCCCTCCTGGCCGCGCAGGCCGCATCCCGCATCGAGGCGGGGCTCGGCGTGCGGACCCGGGTGCGAGACGTGTTCGAGGCGCCGACCGTCGAGCGGCTCGCGGCGCGTCTGGCCGCGGCGCGCGGCACGGACGGCCACCCGCCGCTGGTGCCGGCGGGGCCGGGTCCGTACCGGCTGTCGTACGCGCAGCAGCGCCTGTGGTTCCTCGACCGGCTGGTTCCGGGCGGCGCCCTCTACAACGTGCCCCTGGCACTGTCCATCCGGGGCCGTCTGGACGTGCCCGCGCTCGACGAGGCCCTACGGGCACTGGTGGCCCGCCACGCCTCGCTGCGCACCCGGCTGGTCGCGGGCGAGGGCGGCGAACCGCGCCAGGTCGTCGCCGACCACCCGGAGACCGCTTGGGAGGTCGAGGACCTGAGCCGCCTGCCCGCCGCGGAACGCGAACAGGCGGCCCGGGCGAGCGCGTCGCGCGAGGCGCGGCGGGCGTTCGACCTCGAACGGGGACCGCTGCTGCGGGCCCGGCTGGTGAAGCTGGCCGACGACCGGTTCGAGCTGCTGCTCACCCTGCACCACGCCGCCTCCGACGGCTGGTCGGTCGGTGTCCTCCTGCGCGACCTCGGCGCCCTGTACGCCGCGGCCCGCGGGGCCGAGGGCGCGGCGCTGCCGCCGCTCACCGTGGGATACCCGGACTACGCCGAGTGGCAGCGCCGCCTCCTCGACGACGGGGCCCGCGAACGGCAGCTCGCCTACTGGACGGAGCGCCTGCGCGGGGCGCCGCCGGTCCTGGACCTGCCGACCGACCGGCCCCGGCCCTCGACACCCCGGTACGCGGGCGAGGTGCTCCCGCTGCGACTGCCCGCTCCGCTCGCCGCACGGCTCGCCGACGTGAGCCGCGCCCACGGTGTCACCCCGTTCATGACGCTGCTGGCGGCCTTCCAGCTGCTGCTGGGCCGGTACGCGGGTGTCAAGGACGTCAGCGTCGGCTCGCCGGTCTCCGGACGCACCCGTCCGGAACTGGAGGAGCTCATCGGCTTCTTCGTCAACACCCTCGTCCTGCGCACCCGCTGGGAGGACGAACCGACCTTCGCCGAGCTGCTGGAGCGGGTGCGCGACACCACCCTGGGCGCTCACGACCACCAGGACGTGCCCTTCGAACAGATCGTGGAGGCGGTACGGCCGCCCCGCGACCCCGGCCGGTCGCCGCTGTTCCAGGTCATGCTCTCCCAGCAGAACGTGCCGGAGACCACCACCGCGCTGCCGGGCCTGTCGGTCGGGGTGCGGGAGACCCCGGCCGGCATCGCGAAGTTCGACCTGACCGTCGCCTGGGACGAGGCGCCCTCGGCCGCCGGGGAGCTGCGCGGCCACGTGGAGTACGACGTGGACCTGTTCGACCGCGGCACGGTCGAGCGCATGATGCGGCACTACGTACGCCTGCTTCAGTCCGCGCTGACGGATCCCGCCGCGCGGGTGTCGGCCCTGCCCATGCTCGACGCCCACGAACTCGGCGTCGCCACCGGCGAGCCGGTGACCGCGTCGACGCCGGAGGCGGCCACGCTGCACGCGTGGGTCGCCCTCGCCGCCCGGCGCCGCCCGGAGCGGATCGCGCTCAGCCAGGACGGACGGACCGTCACCTACGCCGAGCTGGAGGCCCGCTCCGACGCCGTGTGCCGGTACCTGCGGGCGCGGGGCGTACGGCCGGGCGACACCGTGGTCGTCGCCATGGAGCGGTGCCTGGCCTGGCCGGCGGCGCTGCTCGGCGTCCTGAAGGCGGGCGCCGCCTACGTCCCCATGGACGCCCGTGCCGCCCGCGGACGGTTCGCACACGTGGCCGCCGACGCACGTGCCGTCCTGGTCCTCGGCTCGCGCACCTCACCGGTGCCGCCGTGCGGCGACCTGCCGTTCGCCCTGGTCGAGGACGCCTACGCCACCGACGGCGAAACCGCCGTACCGGCCGGGAACACGGGGCGGGAGCCGTACGACGTGCACCCCGCCGCACCCGCCTACATCCTCTACACCTCCGGTACGACAGGCCGGCCCAAGGGCGTCCCGGTCAGCCACGCCAACCTGGTGCACACGCTCGGCGCGGTCGCCGAGCGGTACGCGCTCCACGGCGACGACCGCGTCCTTCAGTTCGCGTCGCTCACCTTCGACGTGGCGGCCGAGGAACTGTTCGCCACCCTGGTGCGCGCAGGCCGCGTCGTCCTGCCGCCGGTAGGGCCCGTGCCCGGCATCGACGAGCTGGTGTCGCTGGCCCGGCGGGAGCGGCTGACCGTGCTCAACCTGCCGGCGTCGTACTGGCACGAGTGGGTGTCCGTGCTGGACCGCCACCCCCCTGCCGCGTGCCCGGCACTGCGCCTGGTCGTCGTCGGCAGCGAACGGGTCGACGCCGGCAGCCTCGCCGCCTGGCGGGCCGCGGCGCCGGCCCGCATCCGCTGGCTCAACGCCTACGGCCCGACGGAGACGACCATCACGGCCACCGTGTACGAGCCCGAGACGTCCGAGGACGTCAGCGGCACCGTCCCGATCGGCCGCCCGCTGCCCGGCGTGCGCGCCCACGTCCTGGACCACACACTCAGCCCCGTGCCGCCCGGCGTCCCCGGCGAGCTGTACCTCGCCGGGCCCGGCGTCTCACACGGCTACCTGGGCGACCCCGCACGCACCGCCACCCGTTTCCTGCCCGACCCCTGGGGCGGGCCGGGCGAGCGCATGTACGCCACCGGGGACCGGGTCCGGCGTTCCGCGGACGGCGTGCTGGACTTCCTCGGCCGCGAGGACGATCAGGTCAAGCTGCGTGGCTTCCGTATCGAGCTCGGCGAGATCGAGGCCGCCCTCGCCGCGCATCCCCGGGTACGTGACGCGGCGGTGCTGCTGCGCGAGGACACACCCGGACAGCCCGCGCTCGTCGGGTACGCGGCCGTGACCGCACCCGTCGCGACGGCCGATCTGCGGGCCCATCTGGCGGACCGGGTACCGCCGTACATGGTGCCGAGCGCGATCGTCACCCTGGACCGGCTGCCGCGCGGCGAACGCGGCAAGACCGACCGGCGGGCCCTTCCGCCACCCGCCGGCCCGGCGTCCGACGCCGTGCGCGGCACGCCCGCGAACGAGACCGAGCGCTTGGTCGCCGCCGTGTGGCGCGACGTCCTCGCGACGGACCGCGTGGGCGCCGACGACAACTTCTTCGAGATCGGCGGCCATTCGCTGCTCATCGTGCGGGTGCAGCACCGACTGGCCGAGGTGCTCGGCCGGCAGGTGCCGGTGGTGGACCTGTTCCGCCATCCGACCGTGCGCACCCTCGCCCGGCATCTGGCCGGCGGCGAGGAACCCGGCGGGCCCGTCGGGGCCCGGGGGCGCCGCCGGGCCGAGGCCCGCAGACGGCACCAGGGCGCACGAGCGGCGCGACGGCGGACCGACGACATTCCAGAGGCAGGAGAGGCACAGTGACCATCGAGACCACCGAGATCGCCGACCACGGGATGCCCGTCGGCGCCGTCGCCGTCGTCGGGATGTCCCTGCGGGTCCCCGGGGCCCGCACCCTGGACGACTTCTGGCGCAACCTGCGCGACGGCGTGGAGTCCATCAGAACCTTCACCGACGAGGAGCTGCTCGCCGCCGGCGTCACACCCGAGGAGATCGCACGGCCGGGCTTCGTCAGGGCGTTCGGCGCGCTGGACGACATCGCCGGCTTCGACGCCGCCTTCTTCGGCTTCTCGCCCCGCGAGGCGCAGCTGCTCGACCCGCAGCACCGGCTGTTCCTGGAGTGCGCGTGGGAGGCGCTGGAGCACGCGGGCTGTCCGGGCGACGGGGACGAGACGGTCACCGGGGTGTACGCCGGGGTGGGCGAGAGCTCCTACCTGCTGCGCAACCTCCTGGCCGAGGAGGGACTGGTGGAGCGGATCGGCGCCTTCCAGACCTCGCTCGGCAACGACAAGGACTTCATGCCGACACGGGTGTCGTACAAGCTGAACCTGCGCGGGCCCAGCGTCAGCGTGCAGACCGGCTGTTCGACCTCCCTGGTCGCCGTCCACATGGCGTGCCAGGCCCTCGCCAACGGGGAGTGCGACGTCGCGTTGGCCGGCGGTGCGACCGTCGTCGCCACCCAGGACCAGGGCTACCGGTACGAGGAGGGCGGTGTCGTCTCGCCCGACGGGCACTGCCGGGCCTTCGACGAAGGTGCCTCGGGCACCGTGCCGGGCAGCGGCGCCGGCGTGGTGGTGCTCAAGCGCCTCGACGACGCGCTCGCCGACGGCGACGTGATCCACGCGGTGATCCGCGGATCGGCGATCAACAACGACGGTGCCCGCAAAGTGGGCTTCACCGCGCCCAGCGTCGAGGGGCAGGCCGACGTCATCGCGGAGGCACTGGAGGTGTCCGGCACCGACCCGGCCACCGTCTCCTACGTCGAGGCCCACGGCACCGGCACCCCGCTCGGCGACCCGATCGAGGTGGCCGCGCTGAAGAGCGCGTTCGCCGAGGCGGGCGAGCAGCACCGCTGCGCGCTGGGCTCGGTGAAGACCAACATCGGCCACCTGGACACCGCCGCCGGTGTGGTCGGCCTGATCAAGACGGTGCTCGCGATGCGGGCCCGTGAGCTGCCGCCGACACTGCACCACACCTCGCCGAACCCGCGGCTCGCACTGGAGGAGGGGCCGTTCCACGTCAACGCCGCCCTGACGCCCTGGCGGGCAGAGGTGCTGCGGGCCGGGGTCAGCTCCTTCGGTATCGGCGGCACCAACGCCCACGTCGTGCTGGAGGAGGCACCCGAGCGTGCCGCGGCCACGGAGGGGAGCGGCCCGCGGCTGCTGCCGCTGTCCGCCGCCACGCCGACCGCGCTGGACACCGTCGCCGCCGACCTCGCCGCACATCTGCGCAGCCACCCCGAGGAGCGGCTCGACGAGGTCGCCCACACGCTGCAGAACGGGCGCCGGGCGCTGGCGTACCGGCGGTTCGTCGTGGCCGAGAACGCCGAGGAGGCCGTGGCGGCGCTGCTGCCCGGACCCGGCTCCCACGTCACCGACGCCGCGCGCGAGACCGTCTTCGCCTTCTCCGGGCAGGGCACCCAGCGCGTCGGGATGGGCCGCGCCCTGTACGAGCGCGAGCCCGTGTTCCGCGCCGAGGTCGACCGGGCCGCCGGCATCCTGCTGCCGTGCCTCGGCCGGGACATCCGCGCGCTGCTCTACCCGGCCGACGCCGAGCGGGACGCCGCGCACGCCGCGATGGGCTCCACCCGGTATGCCCAACCCGCCCTGTTCGTCGTCGAGTTCGCCCTGGCCAAGCTGTGGATGTCGTGGGGCGTCCGGCCGGCGGCCATGCTCGGGCACAGCCTCGGGGAGCTGGTGGCCGCCTGTCTCAGCGGAGTGCTGTCGTTCGAGGACGCGCTGCGGCTGGTCGCCGAACGCGGGCGGCTGATGCAGGAGGCGGCGCCCGGCGCGATGGTGGCGGTGCCGCTGCCCGAGGACGAGGTGACGGCGCTGCTCACCGGCGAGCTGGCCCTGGCGGCGGTCAACGGGCCGCACGAGTGCGTGGTGTCCGGGCCGGCCGACGCCGTCGAGACCTTCGAGGCACTGCTCGCCGGACGCGAGGTGGCCGCGAAGCGGCTGCGTACCTCGCACGCCTTCCACTCCGCGATGATGGACGCCGCCGCCACCGCGTTCGAGGCCCTGCTCGCCCGGACCCCGCTGGCCGCGCCGCGCATCCCCTTCGCCTCCAA
Organism: Streptomyces sp. NPDC001920; assembly: GCF_053594495.1. NCBI lineage: Bacteria > Bacillati > Actinomycetota > Actinomycetes > Kitasatosporales > Streptomycetaceae > Streptomyces > Streptomyces sp. NPDC001920. Next base: position 301,559 of record NZ_JBSFEP010000010.1, on the reverse strand, counting down.
CGTGACCGGTACCTGGGTCACCGACGAGCAGGCCACCAGCCCGGCCTACTGGGCAGGTCAACTGCGCTCCACCGTCCGCTTCGACGACTGCCTGCGCACCGTCCGCGCACACGACGCCGTCCTGCTGGAGATCGGTCCTGGCCGGGTCCTGACCGGCCTCGCCCGGGTCGGCTCCGAGGGCCGCGCCGCCGTCGCGTCGCTGCCGACGGCCGCCGAGGACGGTGACGCCCGCCGCGAGGTGCTGACCGCCGCGGGCGAACTGTGGTGCCAGGGTGTCCCCATCGACTGGCCCGCGCTGCCCGGGGACGCCTCCGTGCGCCGCACCGTCCTGCCGACGTACCCCTTCGAACGCGACCGGCACTGGGTCGACGCCCCCCGCGGCGGATCCGGGCCGCGGACCGGCGCGGACGGGCTGCGGGTGCGCGGCTTGCGCCGGTCGCTCCCGGCGGCCGCGCGACCGGCCGGCGCGGACGCCGGTGCCTGGCTGGTGGTCACGGACGGCCCGTGCGGGGTGCTCGGCGCCCTGGTGGAGCGGCTTCGCGCCGGGCACGGCGAGGTGACGGCGGTTCCGGCCGCCGTCCTGTCCACGCCGCAGGAGTGCGCCCGGCTGGTGGCCGGTGAGCATCGCCTCGCGGGTGTGGTCTTCGGCGGGTTCCTCGACGGCGCGGCCGGTGCCGAGGACACGCTCACCGCCCTGTGCGAGGCGGTCGCGGAGCGCGGCGACGCCGGGACACGCGTCATCGTCGTCGCCTCCGGTGTGCTGGACGTCACCGGCGCTGAGCGACTCGTCCCGGCGCGGGCCTCGCTGGCGGCGTGGGCGTCCGCCGGCCGACCGGGTACGCGCACCCTGCTCGACATCACCGCACCCGGCACGCCCGGTGCCCTGCACCGCTTGACCGCCATGCTGCACGCCGAAGTCAGCGGCCCGGCACGGGAGCCGGTGGTCGGCCTGCGCGGTGCCCACCGATTCGTCCCGGAGCTCGAACCACTGCACCCGGCCACGGACGCCGGCCGCCACCGTGACACGCACTACGCCCTCCTCGGCGACGAACCGCTCACCGCGGCGTTCCACCGGGCCCTGACCGGGGCCGGAGCCACCGCCGGTCCGTCCCCCGCGGACGGGGCCGTCGCGCTGGTGCTGCTCGACGCGTCCGCCCCGCAGGCCGACGTGCTCCAGCGGCTCACCGACGCCGCCGCGCTCGTCGAGGGCGCACCCCCCACCGCCGTACGCGCCTGCGAGGTGCACATCTTCGGCGACGCTCCCGCCTCGTCCGTCATCGAGTCACAGGTGGCCCTGATCGCACGGGACTCCCGCACGCCCTGGACGGTCTGCGCCTGGCCGCGCGCCGGCCTCGCCGCCGTGGAGGCGGCCGTCCCCCGTGTCGTCGGCGCCGCGCCGGGCGCCTGCCAGGTCGTGGTCGGGGCCCTGGAGGAGCCCGAGGAGGCGACGGCGCCCACGGCCGCCGAGGACGCGCCCCTCTACACGGACGACACCGAACGCCAGGTCGCCGCCGTCCTCTGCGACCTCCTCGGGGTCCGGAACATCGACGCCGGTGCCGACTTCTTCCACCTCGGCGGCCATTCCCTGCTCGCCGCCCAGGTCGTCACGCGCATCCGCAAGGACTGCGACGTCGAGCTGCCCCTGCGCGCCCTCGTCGCCGACCCGACGGTCCGCGGCATCGCCGCCGCCGTCCGCGACGCCCGTACGCAGGACACCGCCGCGACCGCCGTGGAGGCGCTGCCGGTCGTCGTCCCCGACCCCGAGCACGCCCACGACCCGTTCCCGCTCACCGACGTCCAGCAGGCCTACCTGGTCGGCCGCACCGGCGTCTTCGAGCTGGGCAACGTCGGCATGCACGCGTACGAGGAGTTCGACGTCCCCGGCCTCGACCTGCCCCGCATGCAGCGTGCGTTCCGCCGGCTGATCGGGCGGCACGGGATGCTCCGGGCCATCGTCCACCCGCACGGCGAGCAGGAGATCCTCGCCGAGGTCCCCGACTACGTCATCGAGACCGAGGACCTGCGCGACCTGCCCGAGGACGAGGCCCGCGCGCGGCTCGAAGCGACCCGCGAGGCCATGTCCCACCAGGTCTTCAGCCCCGAGTGCTGGCCGCTGTTCGAACTGCGGGCCACCGTCCTGCCCGGCGACGTCGGCCGACTGCACCTGAGCGTCGACGGACTGATCACCGACGCGTGGGCGTACAACCTGCTGATGCGCGAGCTCACGCACCTGTACGGCGACCCGGACGCCGCGCTGCCCGAGCTCGAACTGTCCTTCCGCGACTACGTACTGGCCGAGCACGGCCTGGAGTCGACCGAGCGCTTCCGCGGCGCCGAGCGCTACTGGCAGGAACGGATACCGGAGCTGGCCCTCGCCCCCGAGCTGCCGCTGGCCCGCGACCCGCGCACCATCGAGACCCCGCGTTTCGCCCGCACCGCCGGAGAGCTGCCGCGCGGGCAGTGGGCGGCACTGAGGGCGGCGGCCGCACGACGCGGCATCACGCCGACCTCCCTGCTGCTCGCGGCGTACGCCGAGGCCCTCGGCACCTGGTCGAAGAACCGCCGCTTCACGCTCAACCTCCCGCTGGCCAACCGGCTCCCGCTGCACCCCGAGGTCGACGCGATCATCGGCGACTTCACCTCGCTGACGCTGCTGGAGCTGGACACCACGGCCCCGGTCCCGTTCCTGGAGCGCGCGGCCGCCGTGCGCGACCGGCTCGTGGCCGACCTCGACCACCGGCTGTTCAGCGGGGTCCGGGTGCTGCGCGAGATGAAGAAGGTGCGCGGTGACTCGGCGGCGGCCATGCCCGCGGTGTTCACCAGCCTGCTCGCCAACGACAGCGAGGAGGGGCAGCTCGGCGAGATCGCGTACAGCATCTCGCAGACCCCGCAGGTCTGGATCGACGCGCAGGTGTACGAGTCGGACGGCGCCCTGGTGCTGGACATCGACGCGGTCGAGGAGCTGTTCCCCGAGGGCATGGTGGCCGCGATCCACGCTGCGACCCTCAGCCTGCTGCGCCACCTCGCCGAGGACGAGGCGAACTGGGACCGTCCGGCACCGCTGCTCGTCCCGGCGGCCGACCTGGCCGCGCAGGAGGAGTACAACCGCACCGAGGGACCGCTGCCGTCCGGTTTCCTGCACGCGCCCTTCTTCGCCCAGGCGGCCCGCACGCCCGAACGGCCGGCGGTCATCACCCCGCACCGCGTCCTGAACTACGGCGAACTGGCCGCCCGCGCGCACCACATCGCCGCGCGCCTCGGTGAGCTGGACGTGCGCCCGAACGACCTGGTCGCCGTCGTCATGGAAAAGGGCTGGGAGCAGTCCGCGGCCGTCCTGGGCATCCTCGCCGCGGGTGCCGCGTATCTGCCCATCGACCCCGAGCTGCCCGCCGAGCGGATCCGTTTCCTGCTCGAACACGGCCGGGCGCGTGCCGTCCTCACCCAGGCCCGAGTCGCGGCGGCGGACGAGGACCGGTTCGCCGGTGTGCGCACGGTGCTGGCCGTGGACGAGCTGCCGTACGACCCCGCGGCGGCGGCCCGGCCGCTGCCCCGGACCGCCACGACGCCGAGGGACCTCGCGTACGTCATCTTCACGTCGGGCTCCACCGGACTGCCCAAGGGCGTGATGATCGACCACCGCGGTGCGCTCAACACCGTCGTCGACATCAACGAGCGCTTCTCCGTGGGCGCCGACGACCGCGTGCTCGCGCTGTCCTCGCTCAGCTTCGACTTGTCGGTGTACGACGTCTTCGGCCCGCTCGCGGTCGGCGGCGCGGTCGTCGTCCCGGACGCCGGCGCCCACCGCGACCCGGCGGCCTGGCTCGACCTCGTGACCGGCGCCGAGGTCACGCTGTGGAACTCGGTGCCGGCGCTGATGGAGCTGCTCGTCGAGCACATGACCGTCAAGGAGATCACCGGCGGTCCGCTGCGCACGGTGATGCTCAGCGGTGACTGGATCCCGGTCACCCTGCCCGACCGGATCCGGCGCACGCTCGGCTCACCGGAGGTCATCAGCCTCGGTGGGGCGACGGAGGCGTCGATCTGGTCGATCCTCCACCCCGTCGGTGAGGTGCCCGAGGACTGGGCGAGCATCCCGTACGGCCGACCGATGCGGAACCAGACCTTCCATGTGCTGGACGAGGCGCTGCGGCCGCGGCCCACGAACGTCCCCGGCCAGCTGTACATCGGCGGTGTCGGGCTGGCGTGCGGCTACCTGCGCGACGAGGTGAAGACGAACGCGAGCTTCATCACCCACCCGGAGACCGGGCAGCGCCTCTACCGCACCGGTGACCTCGGGCGCTTCCTGCCCAGCGGCGAGATCGAGTTCCTCGGCCGGGAGGACTTCCAGGTCAAGGTGCAGGGGTACCGCATCGAACTCGGCGAGATCGAGGCGGCGCTCATGCAGCACCTGGGAGTGCGGGCCGCGGTCGTGGTCGTCCAGGGGGAGCAGCGCGGCGCGAAGCGGCTGATCGCGTTCGTCGTCCCGCAGGACGGCGGGCGGGTGCCCGAGGACGTCATCGAGTTCCTCGGCGCCAAACTCCCGGCCTACATGGTGCCCGGCGTCTACCTCGAACTGGACTCCCTGCCGCTCACGGCGAACGGCAAGGTCGACCGGCGGGCCCTCGTCGTACCGGACGACCTGGCCGACGACGACGCGCCGCAGCACGAGGCGCCGCGGACCCCCATCGAGCAGACCGTCGCGGACATCTGGGCGGGCATGCTGGGCGCCGAACGCGTCGGCCTGAACGACAACTTCTTCGCCCTCGGCGGCGATTCCCTCCTCGCCATGCGCTCGGTGATCCGCCTGCGCAAGGAACTCGACGTCGAGCTCCCGATCCGCACCCTGTTCGACAGCCCGACCCTGAGGGATGTCGCCGCGGCCGTCGAGGACCAGATCCTCGCGGAGCTGGAGCACCTGACGGACGAGGAAGCGGAGGCCCTGCTCTCCAGCTGAGCCGGCCGGGGCCGGACGCGAGGGGCGGGACACGGCGGAACGTGCCGTCGCCCGTCCCGCCCGGCCCTGCCCGGACCGCCCGCGGAGCACGGCCGGGGCGCGGCACGAACCCCCGGCCCCGGCGCTCCCGGCCGCGCGGTGCCCGGTGGTGCCGTCGGCCGTGGCCCGTCGTGCCGCCGAGGCGGCTTCCGGCCCCCGCGGCCGGGCGGCACCCCGCCGGCGCGGCCACCTTCGGCGCACGGCCCCTTCCGACGGCCGAGCGCTTCAGCCGGCCGCCCGCCGCCCGCCGCCCGCCCGGCCGTCTCCGGCCCCCGACCCTCCCCTCCCTCCCCTCCCGCCCCTTCCCGTCCACCGAGCCAAGGACCACGGAGCCCCACACGTGAAGACAACCGCAGTACCCAGAGCGGCACAGCCCGTCGCCCGCGCCGGTGGATGGATCGTCGCGCCGGCGCGGCGGGCCGTGCCCGCCCTCAGGCTGTTCTGTCTGCCGTACGCGGCCGGAGCCGCGTCCGTCTACGCCGGCTGGTCCGGTGCACTCGGCGAGCGGATCGAGATCTGCCCGATCGAGTACCCCGGCCGGCAGACCCGCTGGCGGGAGAGCCCCCACGTACGGCTGGAGCCGCTCGTCGACGCGCTGGCGTCCGCGCTCAAGGGCGAACTCGACGTCCCCTACGCGCTGTTCGGCCACAGCATGGGCTCGCTCGTCGCCTTCGAGCTGGCCCGTGAGCTGCGCAGGCGCGGGGTGGGCGAACCGCACGCGCTGTTCGTCTCCGGCGGCCGGGCCCCCCGGCTGCGTCACGAGCAGCCCCGCATCCACGACCAGCCGGACGCGTTCGTCGTCGAACGGCTGCGCAGGCTGGGCGGCCTGCCCACCGAGGTCTGCGACGAGCCCGAGCTCCTCGAACTGCTCATGCCGGCCGTCCGCGCGGACTTCGCGGTGTGCGAGACCTACCGGTACCGCCCCGAATCCCGGCTGAGCTGCCCGGTCGTGGCCTTCGCCGGCACCGAGGACCGCGAGGTGCCGGCCGAGCGCATGAGCGCGTGGGCCGAGGAGACCTCCGGCCCCTTCGTCCGGTACGTGCTGCCCGGCGACCACTTCTTCCTGCGGCCCTCGCAGGCCGCGTTGCTGGACACCGTCCGCGCCGCCCTGACCCCCTGCCCGACCCCGCACACCCCACAGGAGCACCGATGAGCGCCCACACCGACCCCGCGGCCTCCTACAAGGTCGTGCTCAACGAAGAGGACCAGTACTCGATCTGGCCCCTGCTGCGCACCAACCCGCCCGGCTGGCGGGACGAGGGCACCCGCGGCACGCGCGAGGAGTGCCTCGACCGCATCGAGGCCGTGTGGACGGACATGCGGCCGCGCGGCGTCCGCCGGCGCGCGTCCGCCCTCGTGGCGTGAGAGCGCCGGCCACCCCGCGCAGCAGCTGAAGCGATCACGAAAGGTCAGCGACTTCTGACATGAACCACGGGACCTTCACGCCGGACGGCGCCCAGGAACGCGTCGGGCACCCGGCCCCATGCACCGGCCCCCCGCCCGGTGGCCTCCCCGGCTCCGACCCGGTCCGGGCCGCCGTCGTCGGCACCTACCCCCTGACCGTTCTGCAGACCGGCATGGTCTTCCACCAGGAACTCGACCCGCACGGCCTGCCGTACCACAACGTCCGCAGCCTCCTCGTCCGGGCGCCCCTCGACCCGGCCGTGCTGCGCCGCGCCGTCCAGGACGTGGTGGAACGGCACCCGGTCCTGCGTACGGCCTTCGACCTCAGCGACCACGAGGAGCCCCTGCAACTGGTCCACCGCAGCGTCGAACTGCCCCTGGAATGCGAGGACCTGCGGGGTCTGTCCGCCGAGAAGCAGGTGCGCGTGCTCGGCGAGCTGGCCGAGGCGGAGCGCACCCGGCCGTTCGACGTCACCCGCCCGCCGCTGGTGCGCCTGTTCGCCCACCGGCTCACCGACGACACCTTCCGCTGGACGCAGACCGAGCACCACGCGCTCCTCGACGGCCCGAGCAGGACCGCCTTCCGCGCCGAGGTCCTGGACCGCTACCGCCGTCTGCTCGACGACCCGGCGGCGCCCGCGGAGCCCGAGCCCGCCGCCACCTTCCGCGAGTTCGTCTCCCTCGAACGTCGCACCGCCGCCTCCGAGGAGGTCCAGCGCTTCTGGGCCGACGCCCTCGCCGGCTGCGAGCCCTGCACGCTGCCGCACCGCCCCGAGGAGCACCCCGCCGCCCCGCACGGCACGGTCGAGTGCGAGATCCCCGGCCGGACCGTCGAGAGCCTGCGCGACCTGGCCGAGCGACTCGGCGTCCCGCTGCGCAGCGTCCTGCTGACGGCCCACGCCAAGACCGTCGGTATCGCCACCGGCCGGCACGACATCGTCACCGGTGTCGTGACCGACGGGCGTCCCGAGGGAGCGGCCGGAGCCGGCGCGCTCGGCATGTACCTCAACGTCTCCCCGGTACGGGTGGACCTGACGGGGTCCACCTGGGGCGGACTCGTCCGCCAGGTGCACGACGCCGACGCGGCCGCCCGGCCGTTCAGGCGCTACCCGCTGGCCGCCGTCACCTGGGACCGGGACGGCGGTGAACTCTTCGACCACGTCGTCGACTTCGCCGTCGACGAGCCGGACGTCGAACTGCGCGCCGAGCCGACCGGCCACACCCTGTCGACCACGTTCCTGGACACCCCGGGCGGAGGTCTGCGGCTGCGCCTCGACCACGCCACCGACCGGGTCTGCCGGGAGCAGGCCGAGGACGTCCGCGACGCCTACCTCACGGTTCTCGCCGCGCTGCCCGACACCGAGGCCCGGCACGAGCACCTCTGCCCGCTCACCGAGTCCGCCTACCGGCTGATGCTGAAGGAGTGGAACGGGCCGGCCCGCGCCTACCCGGTGGACCGGTGCGTGCACGAGCTGTTCGAGGAGCAGGTACGCCGGGTCCCGGACGCCCTCGCGGTCACCGACGGCACCCTTGAGCTCAGTTACGCCGAGCTCAACCGCCGCGCCAACCGCCTCGCCCGACGGCTGCGGCAGCGGGGCGCCGGCCCGGAGAGCGTGGTCGCCGTGCTGTGCGGACGCACCACGGAACTCGTCGTCCTCCTGCTGGCCGTGCTCAAGTCGGGCGCCGCCTATCTGCCGCTGGAGCCGCAGTACCCGGCCGAGCGGCTGCGCTACCTGCTGGAGGACTCAGGCGCCCGCCTGGTGCTCGCCGAGGAGCGGTTCGCCGAGCGCGTCCCCGAGGGCCCGTGGACGGTCTGGCACACCGCGCGGGCGGCCGAGGAGGCGGCCGGTCTGGCCGACGGCGACCTCGGCCGCACCAGCTCCCCGGACAACCTGATGTACGTCATCTACACCTCGGGCTCCACCGGCCTGCCCAAGGGCGTGCTGGTGCCGCACTTCGGGGTCGTCAACTACCTGGGCTGGTGCAAGGAGGGCTACGCCGCACGTGGCTCCGGCGGAGCGCCGGTGTTCTCCTCCATCGCCTTCGACATGATCGTCCCCAACCTCTACACGCCCCTGGTCACCGGTGAGCGGCTGTGCATGCTGGACGACTCGCTGGACTCGGTGGCGCTGGCGGACCGGCTCGACGAGCTGGCCCCGTTCACCTTCGTCAAGATGACGCCGGGCCACCTCGACCTGCTGGACCAGCTGCTGCCGCCCGAGCGGGCCCGGAGCCTGGCCACCACCCTCGCGGTCGGCGCCGACACCTTCCCGACCAGGATCCTGGACTCCTGGCGGCGCAAGGACCCCGACAGCGTGATCCTCAACGAGTACGGGCCGACCGAGGCCTCGGTCGGCAACACCGTCCACTTCGTCGACAAACCCGTCACCACCGAGCAGGTGCCGATCGGCCGGGCCATCCCCAACACCACCATGTACGTGCTGGACCCGGCCCTGAACCCGGTTCCGCTGGGCGTGACCGGAGAGCTCTACATCGGCGGCGACTGCGTGGTGCGCGGCTATGCGGGCCGGCCCCGGCTGACCGCCGAGAAGTTCGTACCGGACCCGTTCAGCGAGGCCCCCGGCGCTCGTATGTACCGCACCGGTGACCTCGGCCGCTGGATGCCCGGCGGCGCCCTGGAGTTCCTCGGGCGCGACGACGGCCAGCTGAAGGTGAACGGCTACCGCGTCGAACTCGGCGAGATCGAGGCCGCCCTGGTCGCCCACCCGGCGGTGAAGCAGTCCGTCGCCGCGGTGATCGGCACCGACCAGAAGACGCCGCGCCTGGTCGGCTACTACATGTCCGACGAGGAGATCGACGAGCAGGACCTGCTCGCCCACCTCGCGGAGCGGCTGCCGGCGTACATGGTGCCGGGCATCATGACCCGGATCACCACGCTGCCCCTCAACGCCAACGGCAAGGTCGACCGCAGGGCCCTGCCCACGCCGCGCGCCCTGGCCGAGGCCGGGTACGACGGCCGTGCGGTGCCGAGCGGCGAAGCGGAGCGGGCCGTCGCCGCCGTATGGCAGGACCTGCTCTACCTCGACCAGGTGTGGCGTACCGACGACTTCGTGACCCTGGGCGGCAACTCGCTGCTGGCCGTGCAACTGGTCTTCCGGCTCCGGCGGCAGGGCATCGAGGTGAGCCTCGCCGAGGTGATGCGCCCGGTGACACTCGCCGATCTGGCGGCCGGCGCGGTCCTGACGCCGCCCGGCGACTCCGCCCGCTCCCACAGTGCCGCCGGCGGCAGCGGCCCTGACGACTCCGACAGCTTCGAGAGAGACGGAACGCGATGACCACGAACCTGGTTGCCCCCACGGCTGCCCCCGACGTGCCGGCCCTCTCGGTCGACGCGGCCCGGCTGCTGGGCCGGATCGAGAAGTTCGCGGCCATCGGCCGCAACGCCGCCGGAGGCATCGACCGCGAGGGATTCAGCGACGCGGACATCGAGGCACGGCTCGAACTCGTCCACGAGGCCGAGGCCGCCGGCCTCGCCGCCCGGGTGGACGCCGCGGGGAACGTGATCGTCCGGCGGACGGAAGGCAGGTGTACCGAGCGGCCGACGCTGCTCATCGGTTCGCACCTTGACACCGTGGTCAACGGCGGCCGCCTGGACGGGACTTATGGAGTGCTGGCGGCGCTGGAGGTGCTCCAGACCGTGGTCGAGGCGGGCGTCGAACCGGCCCACGAGCCGGTCGCCGTCGCCTTCGCCAACGAGGAGGGCGCCCGCTTCGCGCAGCCCTTCTGGGGTTCGAAGGCGCTGGTCGGCCGACTGGCCGAGCTGCCCCTGGAGCCACTGGCCCATGACGGTTCGCCGCTTCGGGAGCCGCTCGCCCGGCTCGGCGGCGACCTCGACGCGCTGGACAGCGCCGTCTGGCCGAAGGGTTCGATCGCCGCGTACCTCGAACTCCATGTGGAGCAGGGGCCGGTGCTGGAGCGCGGAGGTGACCGCATCGGCGTGGTCACCGGCATCACCGGGCGCACCGTGCTGACCGTCACGGTACGGGGCGAGGCGGGACACGCGGGCACCACGCCCATGGAGATGCGGCGCGACCCGCTGACCGGCGCCGCCCGCATCCTGCTCGCGGTGGAGGGCCTGGCCAAGGAGCAGCAGCTGTGCCGGGTGGCGACGGTCGGGCGGCTCGACATCCGCCCCAACTCGCCCAACACCATCGCCCAGGAGGTGCAGCTGACGGTCGATCTGCGGGACGGCAACCCGGTCCGGCTCGGGCTCGCCGAACAGGCCGTACGCAACCTGGTGGACACGGTCGCGCAGGAGCGCGGCCTCGGGGTCGAGGTGGCGGTCAGCACCAGGACCGAACCGGCGCAGGCGGACCGCGTCCTGCGGGACGCGATCGCCGACAGCGCCGCCGAACTCGGCCACCCCTACCAGCTGCTGCCCAGCGGCGCCGGGCATGACGCGCAGGTCGTGGCGGGGATCGCCCCGATCGGCATGATCTTCGTGCCCAGCCTGGGCGGAGTGAGCCATGTGCCGGAGGAGGACACGGCGGACAGCGACCTGATCGCCGGCGCGGACGTGCTGCTGCGTACCGCCCTGCGCCTGTGACCGGCGAAGGCGCCGCTCGGCACGGCGCCCGTACCGCGGCCGAGGAGCTCGGCCTGTTCGCGAGGGCGGATTCGTCACCCACCAGGAGAAGACCAGTGATCCCTGTACGTTCTGCACGTAAGAGCATCGGCGTGTTCTGCGGCTCGCGCCCCGGCCGCCACGAGGAGTACACCGAGGCCGCCCTGGCACTCGGCGATGAACTGGCCGCACGCGGGGCCGAGTTGGTCTACGGAGCCGGCGGGGTCGGCATCATGGGCGCCGTGTCGACCGCGGCGATGGCGGGCGGCGCGGCGGTCACCGGTGTCATCCCGCACGCGCTGCACGAGCGGGAGCGGCTCGACAACGCCTGCGGGGAGATCTTCCTGGTGGGCGGCATGCACGAGCGCAAGGCCCTGATGTACCGGCTGTCGGACGCCTTCGTGGTGCTGCCCGGCGGGTACGGCACGCTCGACGAGCTGATGGAGGTGGCCACCTGGAACCAGCTGGGCCACCACGACAAGCCGATCGCCCTGGTCAACGTACGCGGCTTCTTCGACCCGCTGGTCGCCATGCTCGACCGGATGCTCGACGAGCGTTTCTTCTCCGCCCGCGACCGTGCCCTCATCCATGTCGTCCCGGACGCGGGTGCGGCCCTCGACGCGATCGGGGTACCGAGCCCGACCGAAGTAGTCGCCGCCGTATGACGAGACCGTCGTGCGTCGGCACGACGGTGACGGCACCACGGGTGTTCCGTCGCGGTCCGGCCCGGATCGCGACGGAACACTTCGGCGAATCACGCCGCCGTGCCGCGGAACGAAAAAGCCCGGAACTCAGGCGGTTTCACGGAGCGACGGCGTCGCCCGATTCCACTCGTCCACCACGCTCAGCACGTCCTTCAGCGTCCCGACCACCGCGTCCGGCACCGCGCCGTACGCACCCAGCTCCTCCTCAGGAATGCTGCTGTGCGGCACCAGGATCGTCCGCATCCCGGCCCGCTGAGCCCCGTACACGTCCTCGAAGGCCCGGTCCCCGACGAACACGCAGCCGTCCGCCGAAGCCGCGCCCAGCCCGGCCAGCGCCGCCGCGAAGATGTCGGGGTGCGGTTTGGTCCACGGCACCTCGCTGGAGTACACGGCGGCGTCGACGTAGCCGAGCACCTCGTCCCGCTCGAAGATCTCCTCGTGCCACCCGGCCGGCCACAGCGTGTTGGAGAGCACGCCGACGCCCAGGCCGCGTTCGCGCAGCCCGTCCAGCATCTCCAGGGCGTGCGGGTCGATGAGGGTGTGCGCCTCCCAGGCCCGCCGGTACGTCGCGAGCGCCCGCGCCCCGGGCGTCACCCCGGCGAGCTCGAAGACCTCGTCGAGCCGGGCCGAGCACTGGGTCTCGCGGCAGCGTGTCATCAGCTCCCGTTCGGCCCGCAGCAGCCGCCCGCCGACCTCGGCCGCCTCGTGCGCGCCGACCCCGTCCAGGGCGGCGGCCGTCTCCTCCCAGATACCCGGCAGGTCCACCGTGTGCCAGGGGGTGAGGGTGCCCGCCCAGTCGAAGATCACGTACTCGACGGTCATGCCGCCTCCTTCACACTCGTCCTCCCGTACGACGGCTGCCGTACGGCGATCTGCAACAGCGCCAGGCCCGCCACGCACACGGCCAGCAGGCACGGCCCCACCGCCCACCACCCGTCCGCCGCGGTGACCGCGAGCCCCACCAGGGGCGGCGTGGCCAGCGCTCCGATGCTGCCGAACTGCGCGACCAGGCCGTTGGCGGCGCCCAGGTCGGCGGTCGCGCGCACCGCCAGCGGCACGGCCGCGAACACGGTGGCCACGACCAGCTCGTTGGCGAGGGCGATCACCAGCGCGCTGCCGACCGACACCCCGAGCCCGCCCGCCCCGGCGAAGGCGGCGAGCGCCCCCGCCGGCATCAGCAGCACGGCGACGAACAGCAGCCGCACGCCGACGCCGCGCACCAGCAGCCAGCTCGCCAGGAACCCGCCGGCCACCCCGATCAGCGACACCACACCGGTGAGGGTGCCGGCCGACTCGGTGGACAGGCCGAACTCCTCGTGCAGGTAAGGCGGGTAGAGCGTGACGCAGGCCACGATCGAGCCGCTGACCGCGGCGAACCCGGCGCCCAGTGAGGCGGGCCGCGCGAGCCGTCGTACCGCGGCCGCCCGATCCGGGCGCGTGGACTCGCGCCGCTTGCTGTGCCCGGCCACCGCGGGCAGCCGTGTGGTCAGCACGGCGACGACCAGCGTCGCCGCCGCGGCCACCGCCAGCCATTCCCGCCAGTCGAGCCACGACGAGAGCACCCCGCCCGCGAAGGAACCGAGCGCCAGACCCACCGGCATGAACGTGCCCCAGATCGCGAGCGCCCCGGTGAGCCGCTTGCCGTCGCCCAGCGCGAAGAGCAGCACGGGGGCGACGATCACCACGACGACGTATCCGACGCTCTCCACCAGCCGGCCGCCCAGCATCGCGGCGAAGCTGTCGGTCCGGGCGCAGAACAGCCCGGCCAGGCCCATGACGACGAGCCCGGCGACCAGCATGCGGTGCGGCGGCAGGGGACGGATCAGATAGCTGACGAACAGACCGAGCACGGCGGCGACCGCGGTCACCAGTGAGGTGAGCAGGGCGACCTGGGCCAGGGAAAGGGAAAGGTCCTCGCGTAACGCCACCGATATCGGCGTCATTTTTCCCATACTTGTGGCGGCGAAGAGCCCGGCCAGATAAATTAGGCAGAACTTCCATCGGAATGCGCGGGCCTCTCGCCTTTCTGCGAGTTCTTCCGATGTCGATTCAATTCCCTTGCCAGCCCTGACCACTTCGGTCTCGTCTGTCATCAAGCCTTTCCTCGCTCTTCGATTTTCGGGGGTCATGCCGTGGGATACGACGTGCTCGTGCTGGGCTCGCTCGTGATGGACCGCAAGTTCTTCGCCACCGGCATGCTGGGCGGGGCCGAGCCGGTCTGGGGCGTGCAGCGCCACCACGGCGGCGTCGGCCGCAACATCGCCGTCAACACGGCCCGGCTCGGCGCCCGCACGGCCTTCGCGGGCCTGTCCGGGTCCGGGCGGGACGCCGCCGATCTGGAGGGGGAGCTGACCGGGCTGGGCATACGGCCGCTCCACGTGCTGCGCACCGACGACGGGATAGGCCGCTGGGACGTCCTCCTCGACGAGCGGGGACGGCAGATCACCTCCCGCGTCGCGCTGCCCGACCCCGCCGCCGCCCGGCCCCTCGCCGGACCCGGCCTCGCCGGCACCGTGGCCGCGGCGAAGACCGTGGTGGCCGAGGGCGGACTCGACGAGGACCTGCTCACCTGGCTGTCACGGCAGGCCAGGGCGAACGGGACACCGATGTGCGGTCTGCCCACCCGGCAGCGGGACTTCGGCCCCCGCACCCGGTTGCTGCCGCTGTACGACGTGCTGCTGCTCAACGCCCGTGAGGCGCAGACCCTCACCGGAGCGCCGGGCACGCCCGGCGAGCAGGCGCGGCGGCTGCTCGGACAAGGACCCCGCGTGGTCGTGGTGACCGCGGGCGCGGCCGGCGCCGCCGTCGCCTGCGCGCAGCAGCCCGAACCGCTCACCCTGCCCGCAGAGGCAGGACCCTGCACCGACGACACCGGCGCCGGGGACGCGCTGGCGTCCGCGTTCGTCGTCGGCCTGGTACGCGGCGCGAGCCCCGGGGCGGCCCTGGCCCTGGGGCTGCGCGCGGCGCGGCTGACGATCGGCTGCCGGCAGAGCACCTGCCGCAGCCTGGCGACGGATCCGGTGCTCACGGCGCGGCGCACCGGGCGGTGGACGCCACCCGGTGCGCGTGCATCGTGATGCCGTCCGCCGCCAGCGCACGGGCGATGGTCTCCTCGTCGTAGGAGGCCAGCCCGGCGTCGGTGAGGATCTGCAGGTCCGTGGAGTGCATGTCGATCTCGCCGATCCGGGCCTGCCGGATCGCCCCCACGTTGTCCCCGGCGAACCCGGGCCGCAGCGGGTACTCCCCGTCGGCCAGGAAGGCGAACATCAGCAGGTGGTAGCCGCCCTGCTCCCAGGTCCCGGTGAACTCGTAGACGGCGAACAGCGAACAGGAGCGCACGGCGATGCCGGTCTCCTCGCGTGCCTCCCGCAGCGCCGCCGCCTCGGCCGGCTCACCCGGCTCGATCCCGCCGCCGGGCAGCAGCCAGTTGTTCGCGTACGGCCCCTTCAGCTGGCGGATGAAGGTGACGGTGCCTCCCGGACCCGGGATCACCATGAGGGCGGCGGGCAGCGCCCGTGCGAATCGGTCCATCGTCGTGCAGTCCTCGCTCGGTGCGGTGTCGGTGCGCGGTTCGGTGACGCGCTGTCAGTACTCGGTCGGCCAGCCGTCCGGTGGGATCACCAGTGCCAGTCCGATCCGTTCCCCCTCCACCCGGCCCTTGCGGTAGTAGGGCTCGGTCCGGGTGGTGAAGCCGTAAGTGGCCAGCGCCTGGCCGGGGTTGGCGAGGTCGGGACCACAGACGACCACCTTGGAGCGTACGTCGAAGGCCATCGCCTCGCGCACCAGTTCCTGACTGGGCTCGTCCGACTCGATGTACGCCACGAACTCGCCCCGCGCCCTGATCGAGTAGTGCACCGACCTGACCGGATAGCCGAGGCCGCTCAGATGGGCGTACATCAGGTATTCGTTCTGGAAGCTCATCAGGGTCAGACCGGAGCGGGCGCCGGCCACGATCGTCGGCCAGGGCGCGCCCGGTACGGCGGACACCCCGGTCACGGTGAGCACGTTGCTGCGCCGGGCCTCGGCGTAGTAGCCCTTGAACTCACCGAACGGCCCCTCCACCGCGTCCCGTTCCTCGACGAACCCGGTGATGACATGGGTGGCGTCGTCCGGCACCGGTGGGAAGCCCCCGACGTCCACCCGGCGGCCCAGCAGCCGCCCGGCGATCTCGTAGTCGTCGCCCTCGGCCGGCAGCCGGGAGGCGGCCACCACGGTCAGCGCCGGGTCGGCACCGAGGAACAGCGAGATCGGCATGGGGCGGCCGGTCTCCAGCCAGGCCAGCAGGTTGCGGTGGCCGTCGGTGCGCGGGTCCAGGAAGATCCGGGCTTCGTCGGGGCCGACCACCTGGGTGCGGTAGAAGCCCATGTTGACGCCGCTGCCGTCGGGCCGGGTGGTCACCCCGACACCGGCCGTGATGTACGGCCCGGCGTCGGCGGGACGGTGCTGGAGGATCGGCAGGTCGTCCATCAGACCGGGCAACTCCCGGCGGACCGGCGGGAGTCCGGCGGAGGTGCCCGGCGGCGGGACGGGACCCGCGAGCCGCCGGGACATCTCCGGAAGGTGCTTCTCCTCCGTCGTACCGAGCGCGGCCAGCAGCACCTCGCGCGGATACGGATGGCACAGCACCCGGGCACCCGGCCGCTCGGCGATGTCCGTGAACACCACCGTCGGCCGGGCCCCGTGCTCCTTCTCGATCTCCGCGACGGTGCGGGCGACCTCGACCCGGCTGCTGACCCGGCGGTCGTAGGTGTACAGGTCGACGGCGTCGTAGCAGCCGGGCAGCCGCAGCGCGGCGGCGTCCGTGGCCCGGGTCAGCCCGCTGCCGGGGAACCCGCGGCTCACGTGCCCACCCGCGCCGCCGCCGGGAACGGACGGCAGTCCTCGGTCGACTCCCGGGCCGTTTCCCAGGGGAACACGATCCAGTCGTCGACGACGGCCGGGCAGTGGTCGGGGACGTAACCGCTGCGGTGATTGCGGACGACGGCCGCGAACCGCACGTCCTCGCGCGCCACCCCGCGGGCCGCCAGGAACTCCAGCACCGCGTCGGCGGTCGCCCCCGTGCCCACTATGTCGTCGACGACCAGCACCTTGTCGCCGGCCCCGAGCCCCAGGGACCCCGAAGCGTCGACGACCGGCCGCTGCTTGGCGGCGTACCTGCTGTCGTCGGCCGTACGGCGCACCCGCACCGTGTGCATCACCGGCACGTCCAGCGCGCAGGTCAGGTACCCGCCCGCGGCGAGCCCGCCCCGGGCCACCGCGAGCACGGCGTCCGGAACGAAACCCGCCGCCCGCACCTCGCCGGCGATGTCCTCCAGCAGCCGCCCGAAGGTCGCCATGTCCAGGAGGTACGGCCCCTGCCGTGTCCACATGCCGGGCTGCTCGCCCGCCACGGCGGCCTCAGGCGTCGCGCTCATCCCGCCACCGCCTTCGCCACGTGGTCGATGTCGATCTGCACCGAACGCTCCCGGGCGTGCGGCACGTTCTCCGCGCGGCCGGCGGCCGTCACCCGGATGAACTCGGCCTGCGCGCGGAAGGCGCCCAGGTCGGGGGCGCCCGAGTAGCTCATCGCCGACTGCACACCGCCGACCAGCTGACGCAGCGTCCGCGCCAGCGACCCGGATGCGGGGAAGGTCGCCTCGACGCCCTCCGGGACGTAGTCGTCGACCTCCTCCTGGGTGACCGTCCCACCGGCCGCCTTGCGCAGCGTGAGCTCCATGCCGAGCGAGACGAAGCCGTTGCTGACCCGGTAGCGGCGGCCGTCCCGTTCCACCGGGGTGGCCTCGCTCTCGTCGGCGCCCGCGAGCGCCGAGCCCAGCATGACCGCGTGGGCCCCGGCCGCGAGAGCCTTGGCGATGTCACCGGCCTGCCGGATGCCGCCGTCGGCGATGATCGTCACCCCGGCCTCCTCGGCCGCGTCGGCACAGTCCATGACGGCGGTCAGCTGCGGCACCCCGGTGCCCGCCACCAGCCGCGTGGTGCACACACCGCCCGGCCCGATCCCGACCTTCACCGCCTGGGCACCGGCCGCCGCCAGGTCCCGCACCCCGTCCGCCGTGGCCACGTTGCCCGCGATGAGCGGGGTGCCGGGGTAGCTGGAGCGCAGCTCCTTCACGACGTCGATGACCTGGTCGCTGTGCCCGTGCGCGACATCCACCAGCAGGATGTCCACATCGTGCGCGACGAGCTGGGCCGCCCGCTCCCGCCAGTCACCGGTGACGCCGACGGCCGCGCCGGCCAGCAGCCTGCCCCGGGCGTCCAGCGAGGCCCGCCCGGCCTGCTCGGCGTCGGGCCGCACGGCCTTGACCGCGTCCAGCTGGGCGACCTGCTGCTCGACGGTCTGCATCCGGTGCAGGATGCCCAGGCCGCCCTCCAGCGCCATCGCCGCCGCCATCCGGTCACCGGTGCACCACTGCGTGTTGGCCGAGACGACCGGCACCCGCAGGGTCAGACCGGGCAGCAGCTCGCTGCGCGGGTCGGCCTGGCGCCTGCTGGTCAGCGAGGTGCGCCGGGGCACGAACAGGACGTCGTCGAAGCTCAGCCCGGTCCGTTCGGGTTCACAGATGCGCATGGACGTGTCCTCTTCAGTGACGGGTGTCGTTGGTGAGCGCGATCAGCTCGCCGCGCAGGGCGGGGTCCTTGAGCGCGCCCCGCCATACGGCGGTGGTCATCGTGGCCGGCGTACGGATGCCGCGCATCGCCATGCACAGGTGCTCGCCGCGGCCGATGACCGCCACGTCACAGGAGCCCGTCAGCCGCTCCACGTCGTCGGCGATCTGCTGCGAGAGCTGCTCCTGCGACTGGAGCTTGTGGGCGTGCTGGTGGGCGATGCGGGCGAACTTGCTCAGGCCCAGCATCTTCTCGCTGGGCAGATAGCCGATGGTGACCCGGCAGGAGAACGGCAGCAGATGGTGCTCGCACAGGGACCACACGCTGATGCCGGAGACGGCGACCAGGTTGCCGCTCGCCGTCGTCTCGAACAGGGTGTCGACGGACCCCGGCTCGTACCGGGTGAACTCCCGCCACCAGCGGGCGTAGCGGGCCGGGGTCTCCTTCAGGCCCTCACGGTCGGGGTCCTCGCCGATCTCCACGAGCAGCTGACGGGCGATCGACTCCAACGGGTCCGTCTTCTCGCCCGCCTCCAGCAGGTCCAGGTCCTCGGTCAACACTTCCACGCTGCTGGTCATCAGACACCCCGCTTGCTTCCCCACACGTTGACGTGCAGTCGTCCGGACAGATTCCATTTGCGCGTGATCACGTCATCGGCCAGCGCGCGCATGCCCTGGTCGATCTCCTCGGGGGACTGCCCCCGCGGCATGATCCAGACGTTGCTCAGGCCGAACCTCTCGACCAGTTCCTCGACCTCGGCCAGGTCGTCCAGATCGCCGCAGACGAACTTGAAGGACACACCCGGCAGTTGACCGAAGCGCCGCAGCGCCTCGGGGACGATGCGCCGCTCCTCGGCGACCCCCGAGTGCGCGAGCTTCGGCGACACGTTGAACCGGGCTCCGGCCGCCACGAGCGCGTCGCGCGGCACCACGGTGCCGTTGGTCTCGAACTCCACCACGACCCGGCGCTCCGCCAGGGCCTGGACCACGGGCAGCACCCGGTCCTGCTGGCTGAGCGGTTCCCCGCCGGAGATCACGATCAGCTCGACACCGAAACCGAGCAGCCGCTCGGTGACCTCGGTGACGGTCAGCGCGTGCAGCTCGTCCGCCGCACGGTAGGCGACGCCGGAGTCCGACTCGCCCTTCCAGTCCCATGTGTACGGTGTGTCGCACCAGCGGCAGGTGAGATTGCAACCGCCGAGCCGGAGGAACGCACACAACCTTCCGGTGGAAGGTCCTTCGCCCTGTACGGCGCTAGGTGGGTCCGAACATCTCGTTGACCACGAGTTTCGGAACCGCCATTTTCACCACCTCCTTGAGCCCGGAGACCGGGCTTGTAGGTACGCGTGTTCGCCGGCCCGTCAGGCGGCGGGCCGGTACGTCGCCCAGGTCTTCGGTGTCTCCGAGACCCGTACGGCGGTCAGTTCGGGGAAGTCCGCGGCCCACGTCCGGTAGATCCACATGGCGATGTGCTCGGCCGACGGGTTGGTGCCGGACAGCACGTCGTTGAGATGCCGGTGGTCGACGGTGTCGTCGAGCCACTTCTTGAAGACACCGAGCTCGCCGTAGTCCCGGACGAAGCCGGGCCCGGTCAGGTCGTCCTCGGCGGCGCTGAGTTCGAGTACGACGACGTAGTTGTGGCCGTGGAGCCTGCCGCACGGATGGTCCGGTGGCAGCCCTGCCAGCCGGTGGCTGGCGGAGAAGTGGAACTCCTTGGTGATGGAAAGCACGGTCCGGGTCCTCTCTCCCATGTCCCTCTGATCCTGAAGGGCGGCAAGCCCCGTGTCAGCGCTTGCCGTTGGCAGCTGGCGGCCATGACCGGCAGCGGCCAGGCAATGTCACTCCAGGAGCTCTTCCAGATCGGTCAGACAGTCCCCGCAGCCCGTGTTCGCGCCGGTGGTCCGGCGCAGGGCGGGGACGTCCCGGGCGCCCGAGGCCTTCGCCGCGAGGATCACGCTCTCCGGGACGTGTGCGCACAGGCAGATCAGCGGGTCCTCCGTCGGGCAGTGGGTCATGAGCCGCCCTCCGCGCTCCCGCCGAGCAGGCTCAGGGCACGGTCGAGGACCTCCGTCATGACATCCAGGTCCCGTTCCGCGACGACCAGCGGCGGATGGATGTTGATCACGTCGGGGGCCATCCCCGTCGAGGCGACGATGAGCCCGACGCGCGGGTCCGCCGACAGGCACAGCCGCCGCAGAGCGGGGGCGTGGTCGCCGGTCAGCACGAGGCGGGCGGCGCCCCCGAAGGCCTGGCAGTCGCGCACCAGGGCGGGGTGGTCGGCCTGCAGACGCTTCAGGCGGTCCGTCAGTCTTCCGGCGAGCACGTCCATGTCCGCGGCCGGGTCGGCCCAGGTGTCCCAGCGGTCCAGGACCGCCCGCGTGACACCGAGGGCGTGCGGGATGCCGATGTAGGTCGAGGAGTGGCTGCCCGGCCGGTAGGTCCCCGGTGCCGCGAGCGGTTCGCGCGCCCACACCGCGCTCAGGGCCGCGGCGCCGTTCGTCAGCGCCTTGCTGGCGACGACCACGTCGGGGGCGACCCCCGAGCGCTGGAAACCCCAGCGCGGACCGGTCCGGTGCATGCCGGTGAAGATCTCGTCGGCGATGACCACGGCACCGTTCGCGCGGGCATGGTCCACCGCCGCTCGCAGCAGCGCGTGATCCGGCTCGGCCATGCCGCCGACGTTCTGCACGGACTCGAAGACGAAGGCGCTCACCTTGCGTCCGAAGCCGGCCCCGCCGACACCCGAGAGCTCCGAGCCCCATCGGGTGGCCGCGGCGACGCAGCCCTTCCCGCACGCCGTCGCGGTGGGGCTCGCGTGCGGGCAGCGACCGCAGTCGGGGCTGGGCAGCCGTACGACCTCCAGGCCCCAGGCAGCGAGCAGTTCGCGGTAGCGGGGGCTGGAGCTGAGCATGCTGGTCACGCCGGACCTGCCGTGGAACGCGCCCTCGAACACCACGACCGTGCCCGGTCCGACCGCGCTGAACGCGATGCGCAGGGCCGTCTCCATGCCCTGCGCGCCCCCGAGATCCAGCTCGACGCGTCCCGGGGCACCGACGGCCTCGCCGAAGAGCCGCTCCAGCCGCTGGAGCACGTCCAGCCGCAGCTCGGACTCGCAGAAGGACGGCAGCGCGGGCAGGTCCTCGCAGTGGGCGAGGGCCTCCCGCAGGATCTCCCGGTCGTAGCCCCAGGCCACCGTGCCGTTGGCGGCCTCGGCGTCCAGGTAGCGGCGCCCGTCCGCGGCTTCGAGGTAGCTGCCCTCGGCACGGACGAAGCGCGGTACCTCCTCGGCGCGGTAGATGAGGTTGCCCGCTCCGGCGAACGGGGGGACGGCGGTGGTCATGCGTACGTCACCTCTCGGGTCGGTTCGCCCGCCGAGGTGCGCCAGGCGTCAGCCGTCCCGGTGGCGATGATCGGGCGGACGCCCTCTTCGTTGCAGTCGATCCAGCTGGTGAGGACGGTCAGGACGTCCCAGCGGGCACTGCCGGGTGGAAGCGGCGCGCGTCGCAGCACGCCGAGCCAGTCCTCGACGCGTCCCGGCTCCGGCCAGTCCCGGGCGCAGGCCCCCCACGGCCCCGGCTGCCCGGCGAGCCGGCCGAGGCTGGCGTCGACGTCCAGGTCGTGCGCCGGGATCTCGGCCTCCAGCTCGGCGAGCAGCCTCGTCACCGTCTCCCGGGGGTCGGGGGCGCCCGGTGCCGTCGTGCCGAAGAGGGGACCCGCGCACCAGTCCCAGCCCGCCTGGTACGAGAAGAGCTGCAACTCCCGGGCCACGTCGGCCGGTTCGTCGGCGGTGTGCATGAAGTTGTACAGCCCGTTGACCCGCCCGATCCGGGTCCGCAGATCGGTGCTGCGTGCGGCGGAGGGCTCCGCCGCACCCTTGGCGGCCGTGAGGCGTGCGCTGGCGGGCAGCCACGCGGGCCGGTCGCGGTCCTCCAGCAGCACCAGCAGACTGCGCCCCGTGGACAGCAGCGGGTCCACCACGGCGATGCGCTGAGCGGAGGCGGCGTTGAACTGGTAGCGCCACAACTCCCGCACGAGCAGCGGGTCGAAGCGCACGGTGGTCGCCGCGACCGGGTGCCAGCCCTCCGCCCGCAGGATGCCGAGGATCAGTTCGCAGCGGCGTCCGGCAACGGCGTCGGGCTTGAGCACGACGAACGTGTGGCGGTCGAGCACCCCGGGGTCGCGCATCGGGGCCAGTGAATCCAGCGCCTCGCGCATGTAGGGGTCCAGGCGGTAGGCCTCGGCCTTCCGGGGGTCGCGCGTCAGCGGATCCAGGGCCCCGGCGCCGATCGCGGAGTACGGCACGGCGTCACATCCCTTCGGGGGTCTCGTGGGCGGTCAGCTGTCTGCCGCCGAGCGGCGTGGCGACGCCGTCGACCAGGACGACCCGGCTTCCGTCGGAATGCGTGCCGGGGCCCAGGGCGAGCGAGCCGTCGGCGAAGGCCCGCACGGTCCACTGCAGGCAGGGGCGGTCACTGAGGCGCTTCTGCTCCAGCTCCTGCGCCCCGGGATCCACCCCGCGCCGGACCGGGACGGGCGGGCCCTGGCACAGCAGTGCCCCGCCGTCGTGGCTCCGGTCGACGAGGAAGCAGGACGTCCGGGTGGCGGTGTGGCCGAGGTCCATGGCCAGGGTGACCGGGTCGTTGCCGATCAGGACCCGGCTGTGTGCCGCGTCGAGCACGGTGAGGTCACCGGGGTGCTGGTTGATCATCCGGCCGTGGTAGCGGGTGAGCAGATCGCCCTCGATCCAGCGGTGGTACGCCAGCACGACGAGGTCCAGCGGACCGTTGTCCTCCTCCCAGGCGGCGATCCTGGAACCGAGCCGGTCGTGCCACTGCCGGGCCCGCCGCCGGTACGCGGCACGCTCGGCCGGGCCGGTCGCCCGGGAGGCGGTTCCGCAGTGGGCGTCGAAGTCGCCCGGCCACGCCTCGATCCCGTGGTCCCGGGCCAGGCCCAGTGCCTTGGACCGGGTGCCGTGCGAGGCGACGAGGGCGACCTCGTACCGGTCCGGCTCCGCGTGCTGCATGCCGATCAGGGTGCGCAGGTTCGCACCGGTGGCGGAGACGAGGACACCGATCCGCAACGGCCCGTCGGAACTGATGCGGCGCAGGGGAAGCGGAGCGGGGCCGGGCTGCGCGCCGAGGTGGGCGGGCCCGGTCGCGTCGGTGGGCCGGGTCGCGTCGGTGGCCCCGGTCGCGCCGGTGAGGCGGGTGGCGCCGGTGGTCCGGGCGGCGCTGGTGGGCCTGGCGGCGCCGGTGAGCCCGGTTCCCCCGGTGGGGCGGGTGCCGTCCGTGAGCCGGGCGCCGTCCGCGGTGGCGATGCCCGTCATCACGCGGCGTCCGCCACGTCGAGGGACGCCCACTGCTCGTGGGTCGCCGCGAGCATGCCGTCGGGAAGCTGACCGGCCTCCAGGGCGGTGATCCCGAAGGCGCGGTGGGCCGTGCCGGCGGCCAGGTCCCACAGCTGCCGGCCCTTGATGTCACGCCCCATCGCGTTGCGCATCTGCTGGGCCAGAGGCTGGGAGCCGGCGGCGACGATGCCTCCCGCCTGGTACCACAGGCCGTTCTCCTCGCCCTGGGTCAGGTCCTGGCCGCCGAGCCGCGCGGAGTCGCAGCGGTCGGTCATCATCATCGAGTTCTCCAGTCCCATGAGACTGACCGCGCGGCCGGCGATGGCCAGGTCGACGTGCTCGCCGTCGAAGTTGATGCAGGCGGCGATCCGCCCGGCGGCGGCCTCGCGCATGATGGCCGCGGGCACCGGGCCGGCGATCTCGTCCATGGCGTCCAGCGTCCAGCCGGGCAGGTCGTACGAGGCGAGCGTCGCGTCACGGCTCGCGCGGGCCCGCGTGGTGCGGAAGGCGTGCCGGATGTTGAGCGGCATGTCGTTGAACAGGTGGTCCGTCACCACCCGGGCGCCCTTGCCGTTCCACTCCGTGTCCCAGGCGATGTCGACGATGTCCTTGACCAGGCGGGCGCTCAGGCCGGGGTCGGTGCGGGTGAAGTGCCCCAGCGCGGGCCGCACCCCGTGGCCGAGCAGCATCGGGACGATCCACTCGAAGCCGGGGTGGCGCTCGAAGGTCTGCCCGTGGAAGTCCGAGGCGGGCGAGAAGGCGTCGGGGGAGAGAACCATGTAGCACAGGCCGAAGTCACCGAGGCGGGCCAGCCGTTCCCATTCGGCGCGGGTCGGGGCCCACACGGTGTCGGCCGGCGTGCCGCCGTGGCTGGAGAGCAGCGGCCCCTCCAGGGCGACGCCGACGACGTGCGGGATGCGCCCGGCCCGGCGCATCGCGTCGTAGCGGCGCATGAACTTCTCGAACTCGCCCAGCCGGTGGTGGTGCAGATACAGGGTCGGGATGCTGAGCACCCCCTCCCGCGCGCACACCTGCTCGAGGAGTTCGAGGTCGAGCAGGGAGAACTCGGAGAAGTCCACGCCGGCAAAGCCATGACAGTGGACCTCCACCGGAAGCAGCGGGGTGTGGGTCTGCTCGGCCGAGCCAGACAGGTTCTCCATCTTTCATCCCTCTCGCGTTCCTGCTGACGGTGTTGTCAAGGCTACTTGACAGACATTGACAGACTGGTTGGACGAGCGTTGACGATATCACCGGAATCCCTTTAGGCAAGGGGTAGATTCCCGTGCTTGGACCGGCTTGTGGTGTGCGGACGTCGCCGTCCTGGCTTGTCAAAGACGATCTGTAAGGGCTTGACTTGCTTGTCAAGCATCCTTATGTTGATCTGGCAATTGCAGGCAACGAGCCGGGGGTCAGGGGTGGAGCACGAGCTGGTCGTCTTCGACAACAGCGGTGTCCTCGTGGACAGCGAGAGCCTCGGCAACCGACTGCTGGCCGGCATGCTCACCGACGAGGGAGTGCCGACGACGTTCGCCGAGGCCGTCGAGCACTACCTGGGCAAGTCCTTCGCGGACGTGGTCGAAACGGTCCGCCGGCGCACCGGCACGGTCCTCGACGACGACTTCTCGACCCGGTTCCACACCCGGCTCTTCGACGTCTTCGCAAGCGAACTCACGGCCGCCGACGGAGTCCACGAGGTGCTGGACGATCTCGACGCACGGGGCGTCCCCTACTGCGTGGCCTCCAACGACACCGCGGACCGCGTCGCCGTCTCCCTCGAAGTCGCCGGACTCGCCCCGCGGCTGGCCGGCCGGATCTTCGGCGCGGACCAGGTGGCCCGCCCCAAGCCGGCCCCGGACGTCTTCCTCCACGCCGCCCGGCACTTCGGCGCCGCACCCGCCGCATGCCTGGTCGTCGAGGACAGCGCACGAGGAGTCGCCGCCGCACGAGCGGCCGGCATGACGGTGGTCGGCCTGGCCTCGCTCACTCCGCGCACCCGGCTCGGCCAGGCCCAGCGGGTCGTCGCATCCCTCGGGGAGCTGCGGGAACTGCTTCCCGCGCTCCTCCCCGCCAGGCCGCTGCAGGAGACCCGCCGATGACCGACGACCGCCGCCTCGGCCTGCACGTCTTCGACCTCGACGGGACGCTGCTGCGGTCCGACGCCACCCTCAGCGCGTACGCCCGTGACGGACTCAACGCCTTGCTGGACGAGGGCACCCGGCTCACCGTCGCCAGCGCCCGCAGCGCCGTCGCCATGCGCGGGCTGCTCGCGGGCGTGCGGCTGACACTGCCCGTCATCGAACTCAACGGCGCCTTCCTCACCGACCTCGCCTCCGGCCGCCACCTGGCCCACCGGACGCTGGACGAGGCGGCGGCCGCCACCGCACTGGACGCCCTCGCGCACCTGGCGGCCGAACCGGTACTGACCACCTGGGACGGCACCGCCGACCACGTCCTGCACGGCCCGTGCGGCAACCCCGCCCTCGCCTGGTACGTGGAGGAGAAGCGAGCGTACGGCGACCCGCGCCTGAGCGCCTGCACGGACCCCCGGGCCGCCGTCGCGGGCACGCACACCGCCGCGGTGATCACCTTCGTCCCCGACGAGGAGGCCAAGGCCGCCGTCACCGTCCTCGAAGAGGCTCTCGGCGACGCGGCCGGCGTCCTGGCGGCCGCCAACCGCTACGTACCCGGCTGGACCGAGATCCAGGTCGCGCACCCGCAGGCCGAGAAGGGGCACGCCGTACGCCTGCTCCGGCGGTCCGCCGATCTCGGGCATCTGCCGGTGACGGTGTACGGCGACCACCTCAACGACCTGCCCATGTTCGACGTCGCCGACCGCACCGTCGCCCCGGCCAACGCGCACCCCGCCGTCCGCGCCCGGGCGACCGCCGTCACGGCCAGCAACGACGAGGACGGCATCGTCCGCTACCTGCTGGACGGAGCCGCGCCGTGCTGATCGTCATGGAGGGCATCGACGGCAGCGGGAAGTCCACCGTGGCCGGCCTGGTCGCACGGGAGCTCGACCCGGACCGCACCACCCGCGCGGACAAGAAGGACATGGCGCCGGCCGACCCCGGCACCGCTGCCCGCGCCGCCACCCTGCGCGAGCTCATCTGGTCCTCGCCCGAGGAACAGGGCGACACCTACGGAGCCGCGCACTGGATCCTGCTGATCGCCTCGTGGTACGCGGGCCTGGCCCGGCTGCGCCCCGAACTGGGGGACGAGCACACCTTCGCCGTGATGGACGGCTGGTACTACCGCAACATCGCCAAGACCGTGGTGCGCGAACCGCTGGACCCGCACTGGGTCGAGTCGCTGTTCGCTCCCGTCCCCGAACCCGCGCTGACGGTCCTGCTGGACGTCCCGCCCGAGGTCGCCTGGTCGCGCCGCGACGACTTCAAGGACACCGAGATCGGCCGCTGGGACGGCTTCACCGGCCCACCGCGCGAGTCCTTCTGCGCCTACCAGGCGGTCGTACGCGAGGAGTTGCTGCGCATGGCCGAGGAGCGTGGCTGGCTCGTACTGACCCCTGACCCGGACGACCCGCCGGAGCGCACCGCGGCCACCGTCGTGACCGCGGCGCGGGCGCTGAGGAGGACACCGTGAGCCCCACCCGTGACGTGGTCGGCACCTCCGACCTCGACGTCTACGCCGAGACCCTCGCCGATGTCATCGCCGGACGGCGCCCGGCGGACGAGCTGGCCCGGCTGCCGGGCGCCACCTCGCCGGCGGCCCTGCGGATCCGCCGGGCGCACGAGGAAGCGCTCGCCGCCCGCGCCGCCGAGCAACCGCCGGCACCGCACGGCGGGCCACTGCCCGAACCGTCCCCGTACCAAGGAGGAAGCGTGATCGACCACCTCGACCGGCTCACCGTCGACTGGAACGACTTCGAAGCGGCGGGCGAAGCCACCCGCGACGTCGTCCAGCGTCTCGCGGACGACAAGGAGTCCCTGCGCAAACTGGTCTACGACGTGGAGAACAAGCCGGAGCTCCTCGCCATGTGCGAGCGGCACCAGCTGCTCGACTACATCGTGCTGTACGACGCGCTCGACCGGGGCGTCCGGCTGCGCCTGCACATCTCCACCGAGGACCACTTCGACCGCCCGCACGACCACCGGTTCTCCTTCTCCAGCCGCATCGTGACGGGTGGTTACACGCACACCTGGTACCACATGGACGGCGACCTGTACGGCGACGGACCCGACCCGCAGGCGCGCCAGTACCTCAACCGCCACAACCCGGACCCGCGGGTGAAGGACCAGCTGGACCGGCTCACTCCGCACATCGTCCGCTGGGAGGGGCCGGGCAGCTGCTACACGATGCACCACAGCGCCATCCACACCACGTTCACCACGCCCGACACCGTCTCCCTCTTCCTGCGCGGCCCGGCCGAGAAGGACCGGTCCGTGATCATGGACAAGGAGGAGGGCACCCTGTGGTGGCGCTTCGGCCGCCAGGACGAGCCCGAGGAGCGCCGCCAGCAGAAGGCCATGGGCCTCGATGCCTACCGGCAGATCCGCGACCGGCTGGAGAAGCTCGGCGTCATCTGACGCCCGGTGCGGTCCCGTTCCCTTCCCGCACCGCACGACCGGTGCCCTCCAGAGGAGAAAACCACCCATGAGCATCGAGACGGCTGACCGGGTACACGTCAACAACACCGTCGTCGAACTCTTCGAGAACGTCGGCCCCATCGACTGGGACGACCTGCCCCGCGCCGCGGAGCTGACCCAGCGGCTCATCCGTGAGTTCGCAGCCGACAAGGCGCTGTTCCGCAAGCTGCTGTTCGCCGTCGAGCACGACCCGTATCTGTGGGCCAAGTGCGAGGAGGACGTGGTCGAGGACAAGATCGTCCTGTGGGACGACGTGGAGAAGGGCCTGCGCATCAGGCTGCGGATGTCCACCGACCACCAGCAGCAGCTGGCCCACAACCACCGCTTCTCCTTCACCAACCTCGTCCTGCGCGGCACCTACCTGCACCGCAACTACGTGGCGCGCAACGGCTTCGACGAGAACACCCTGCCGGACGAGGTGCAGCCGGTGATGCTGCACCAGGACCAGGCCGGCGAGTGCTTCACCATCCACCACAACGCCCTGCACTCCACCCCGTTCACCGAGCTCGGCACGATCTCCCTGGTCCTGCGCGGCAACCCGGTCAAGGACCGGGCGCCGGTCATGTTCAAGGAGGCCCGGGGCCGCGAGGAGGCGCTGCGGCAGATGCGGCAGGGCCAGGACGGCACCCGCGGCGAACTGTCCGAGGTCGAGCCGGAGGCCGCGGAGGTCGGCACCATGTTCTGGCGGGTCGGCGAGGACCGCGAGTCCGCGGAGCGCCGCGCCGAGCGCCAGATGACCAAGGAGAAGTACCACTACTGGTGCCGCCGGCTGGAAGAGCTGGGGATCATCTGACATGTCGATCCGACGGCTCATGCCCGGGCGGGCGGCACTGCGCTACGGGCTCATCGGCCCCGGTACCCATGCGCAGGAGAACCTGCTGCCCGCCCTGTCGGTGCTGGACGGCGCCCGGCTGACCGCCGTGGCCGCACGAAGGCCCGACGCCGCCGCCGAGGCCGCGCGGCGCTGGGGCGCGGACCTGTGGACCGACGACTGGACCGACCTGGTCGACGGCGAGGGCACGGCCGAGATCGACGCCCTGATCGTCGCCGGCTCCCCGCAGTTGCACGCCGACGTGGTACCGCGGGCCCTGGCCCGGGGCATCAGCGTCTTCGTCGAGAAGCCCCCGGCCCCCGACACCGCGACGCTGGAGAAGCTCGCCGTCGACGAACGCGGCGCGCCCGAGGGCACGGTGGCGTTCGTCGGCTTCAACTTCCCCTACGGGCAGTCCTACCGCAAGCTCCGCGGCACCCTGCGCGCCCACGGCACGGTGCGCACCGTCGACCTGCGCATGGTCTCGGCCAAGCCCACGTCCCCGGTGTGGGGCTGCGCGACGGTGACGGACAGCCTGCTGCAGGGGCTGGGCACCCACGCCGTCGACCTGGTCCTGCGCGAACTCGGCGTCCCGGACCGGGTCACGGCCCGGCGCGCGGACATCGGCGCGGACCGCCATGCGCTCCATGTCTTCCTGGAGTACGCCGACGGGCGGCTGGCCACCCTGCTCCTCGGCAACTACTCCAACCGCCTGGAGTACCGCTGCGAGCTGGTCACCGACCAGTGCGTCGTCGGTGTCCTCGACGACTTCAACACGCTGACGCTCAGCCGCCCGTCGAGCACACCCGGCGTGGGGGTGCTCGACGGCAAGGAGACACTGCGCCACACATGGCCCGGCCGCCGCGGCGGCTACGGCCGGACCGGCTACTCGACCGAACTGGAGTCCTTCCACCGCAGCGTCCTGCACGGGGAGCCCGGCGACTCGCCGCTGTCGGCGTGCCTGGAGGTCTACCGCGTCCTCGACGAGGTGCGACGGCAGACGGGAGAGCGCCCGTGAACTCCGGGTCCCTCTCCCTGCGGGGCCGCACCGCGCTGGTCACCGGGGGCGGCAGCGGCATCGGCCGGGCCGTCGCCGGGGCACTCTCCGCGCTGGGCGCGCAGGTCGCGGTCAACCACCCGCCCGGTGCCGAGTGGGCCGACGGGGACCTCCCCGACGGCTGTTTCGCGGTGGAGGCCGACGTACGGGACCGGCAGCAGGTCGCCGCGATGTTCGAGACGGTGGGCCGCAGGTTCGGCCGGCTCGACGTGCTCGTCAACAACGCGGGTGTCTTCCCGCGCGCACAGGTCCTGGACCTCGACGAGGCGCTGTGGGACCTGGTCCTCGACACCAACCTCAAGGGCGCGTTCTTCTGCGCCCAGGAGGCGGCCGCGATGATGATCCCGCAAGGCGGCGGGCGGATCGTGAACGTGTCGTCGAGCGCGGCCTTCACCGGGTCGCCCAAGGGCGCGCACTACGCCGCGAGCAAGGCCGGACTCGTCGCCCTCGGCAAGTCGCTGGCCCGTGCCCTCGGCGTGCACGGCATCACGGTGAACACCGTCGCCCCCGGTGTCACCAGGACCGCCCAACCGGGCCTGGACGAGGAAGGGTTCCTGGCCGAGGGGCAGAAGATCCCGCTGGGCCGGGTGGCCCAGGCACAGGACGTGGCGAACGCCGTGGTCTTCCTCGCCGGCGACCTGGGCGGCTATCTGACCGGCCAGACACTGGGCGTCAACGGGGGCGCGGTGATGGTGCCGTGACCTCGTCCGACGTCCCGCCGCCCGGCTCGGTGCGCGAGGAGCTCACCGAGCGATGGGGCCCTGCGCTGCCACGGGTGCAGGCCAAGCTCTCACCGGTGCTGCACCCCTGGTTGTGCCGGTTCATCTCGCTGTCCCCCTATGTGGTGATGGCGAGCACGACCGGGTGGGGGCGTTGCACGGCCTCGCCCCGAGGCGGTCCCCCCGGGTTCGTACGGGTCCTCGACGAGCGGACGCTGTTCGTGCCGGAGGAGTCCGGCAACAGGCTGCTGCAGACCCTGCGCAACCTGGAGGAGGACCCCGGCGTCGGCCTGCTCTTCCTGCTGCCCGGCATGCCGGAGACCGCCCGGGTCAACGGGCGGGCCGAACCCCTCTCGCGCACCGATCCGCGCTGGTCCGCGCTCCCGCTCGACGCCGACGAGCGCGAGCGGCTGCTGTGGGGGTCGCTCGTGCACGTCGAGGAGGCGTACTACCACTGCGGCAGGGCGAGCCGTTTCGCCGATCTGTGGGACGTCGGCCGGATCAACCGCAACCAGTCCGACCCGCCCTTGAGCAAGCGGCCGGCCACGGCAGCAGGAGGAGAGAAGCATGTGCGGCACAGTCGGCCTGTTCATGGGGTGCTCGGCGGTGAGCCTGTGCCCCAAGCAGGCCCTGCTCGACCAGCGGGCTGACCCGGCCGCGGAGGAGGACGACTACGTCAGCCCGTTCCGCAACTGGCACGAGCGGGCCACCGTCCGCGCCGCGAGCCGACGCGAACTGACCCCCCTTGAGGACGGGCAGGGCTTCTTCGCGCCCGAGCTGGTGCCGCTGGCCTCCCACCCGCTGATCGAGGCGCTGCGCGACGAGCGTCCGGACGTCTACCGCGACGTGCTCGTGCGGCATCTGTACCGCTACCTGGACTTCACCGCGAAGCTGGAGCACCTGGTGGTCAACCGCACGGCGCTCGGCATCGCACACGGGACCATCGGGGTGCGGGTGCCCGACGCCATGCGGCTGGACGCCTTCAAGATCTACTGCGACGAGGCCTACCACGCGCTGTTCTCGGCGGACCTCGCGGGGCAGGTGCGCGAGCTGACCGAGGTCGACGCCGAACTGCCGCGGGTGCCCTACTTCATCACCCGCCTGGAACGGTTCCTCGAGGAGAGCCAGGACGACCTCGCGGCGCTCACCGAAATCCTCTTCGTCATCGTGTCGGAAACACTCATCACGGCCCAGCTGGCCGGCATGTGGAACGACACCAGCGTTGCCCCGGCCGTCCGTGAGACCGTCCGCGACCACGCGCTCGACGAAGGCCGGCACCATGCCTACTTCGCGATTTTCCTGCGTCATCTGTGGGGACAGCTGACACCCGCCACCCGCAAGCGTGCGGCACTCCAGGTGCCCCGGCTGATCCGCATTTTCACCGACCCCGACGTGCCCTCGGTGGAAAAGGAGATAACCGGTTACGGGTTCTCCCACGACGACGCCAAGCGCATCGTGGCCGAGCTTTTCCCGGACGCGGCCGTCGAGGCGTACGCGAAAAGCGTGGCCCAGCAGACGGTCCGGCATTTCGAGTCGGTCGGGGCATTGGACGACGAACAGGTGAGCGCGGAGTTCGCGACGCACGGGCTGCTCTGAGGCCCGACCGATGTGAAAGGACATGCCGATGGTGCAGACGATCACCACCGAGGACGGCCCACGCCTCCTCGGCCAGCTCCGGGAGCAGGGACTGCTCCCGGACGCGTACCGATGCGTGTACGCGGCCGGCTCCCTGGTGCGGGGCTGGGGCAACGAGACCAGCGACCTCGACCTGTACGTCGTCACGGACACGCCGTTCCCGGCGGACGGCGCCGTCGACTTCCACCCGGTGGCCCTGGTGCCGGACCGGGTACCGGTGGCGGTTCCCGCCCTGGACGGCCGGCGCGGGGACGTCGAGTTCTGGCTGGCGGACCAGTACCGGCAGGTCATGGAGAAGGTCTCCTGGGAGGCGTACCGCAGCGAGCGCGACACCGGGGCCGCCCTGAGCCAGTTCGAGCGCGACTGCCTGGTCAAACTCGGGCACGCCATCGCCCTCGACGGCACCGAGTGGCTGGCGGAGCAGCAGCGGCTGCTGCACGCGTCCGCCTTCGGGCGGACCATCGTCGCGCACAGCCTGGACCAGGCGGACACCTTCGCCGAGGACGCCCTGGGCCAACTCGGCTCGGGCGACGCGGAGAGCGCCCTGCTCACCGTGAAACTCGCCTTCGGGTACGCCGCGGACGCGCTGCTGGCCCACCACGGGGAGTACGGCACCACCGCCAAGTGGCGGTCCAGGAAGTACCGGGCCGCGGCGCCGGCGGTCCTGCCGTTCGAGCAGTACTGGGCGATCGAGACCATGCGCGACTACGACCCCGCCGAACCCGGCCGGTGGATCGAGGACGTCGTCGGCTGCGTCCGGCGCATCTCCATGGAGGCGGAGGTCTGATGGCGGCGAACATCGAGGCGCGGAGCGTCCCCCGGCACCGTCTGGAGGTCCGCATCAGGTCCTCCGAGGGCGCGATCCTGCTCGCCCGCTACGACCAGGCGTACGAGCTGCCCGAGGTGGCGGCGTTCATCTGGCGGCGTATCGACGGCACCGGCCGGGTGGAGGACATCGCCCGCTCGGTGGCCGAGTACTACGGCATCGACGCCGGCACGGCGCTCACCGATACCACCGACATGCTGGAGTGGCTTCTCGAAGAGAAGCTGGTGAAATTGTCCAGCTGAATTCGTTCTCCGTTCTGAAAGCATCCTGAATGGGTGCTGAATAAGCCGTTCGCGCACTTCGCGGACGGCTTGGAGGCGTTTCACTGAAATGCTTTCCGAGAGTTTTCAGGAATTTCCCGCCCGGACTTGCGGAGCGATGAAAAGCCCTCCTAATATCAGTTCAGCACGCCGGGCCGAAAACGTCGGGCCGGCGGAATTCACCGATGAATGAGGTGTATCTATATGAAGCAGTACAACAAGCCCGAGGCCAAGAAGATCGACTTCGGTCGCGTCATGATGGTGGTCCGCTAACCACAAGCGGACCAAGGGCGCCTCTCCATCACATCGAGGGGCGCCCTTCCCCTTTTTCTGAAAGAAAGGAACGGGAGCATGTGCGGACTCGGCGGTCTGGCCCGCGTCGACGGGCAGGACCTCGGCGTCGAAGCCGACGCGATCCTGACGACCATGGCCCGCACGCTTGCGCACCGCGGCCCCGACGCGGAGGAACTGCTGCGCCAGGGCCCGGTCGGCATGGCGTTCACCCGACTGTCCCTGGTGGACCCGGAGAACGGCGGACAGCCCCTCTACAGCGAGGACCGCTCCGTCGTCCTCATCGCCAACGGCGAGGTCTACAACCACCGGGAGCTGGCGGCGACGTTGCCGGCCGGGACCCGGCTGCGCACCGGCTCCGACTGCGAGGTGCTGGTGCACCTCTACCAGCAGAAGGGCCTGGACTTCCTCGACGACGTACGCGGCATGTTCGGCCTGGTGCTGTGGGACCGGCGCCGCAACGTGCTGCTCCTCGCCCGTGACCACTTCGGCGTCAAGCCGCTGTTCTTCACCCGTGACCGCGAACGGATCGCCTTCGCCTCCGAGATCAAGGCGCTCTTCGCCGACCCGGCGACCCCGCGCCGCGTCGACTGGGACCGCGCGCTCGTCAACCCCCTGATGACGTCGGCGCCCTCACTGGACCTGACCGCGCCCGCCACCTACTTCGAGGGCGTGGAGTCCGTACCGGCCGCCACCATCGTGGAGATCGACCTGCGCGACGGTGCGACCCGCCGCCACACCTACTGGCAACTGCCCGCGTTCGACGGGGACTCCACCCGCAGCGACGAGGACATCGTCGCGGAGTTCCGCGAGCTGCTCGCCGACTCGGTGCGGGCCTGCGCCACCGCGGACGTGTCCATCGGCCTGTTCCTCAGCGGCGGAGTGGACTCGGCCGCGGTCGCTGCCCTCGCCGCGGACACGACGGAACTGAAGACCTTCTCCGTGCTGAGCGGCTCGACCGTGGTCAACGGGGACGCCGAGCACGCACGCATCGTCGCCGACAAACTCGGCGTGGCCAACCACCAGATCCGCTTCGACGCCTCCCAGCCGCCCACCGCCGACGAATGGAAGCGGCTGCTGTGGCTCACCGAGATGCCCACGTGCAGCCCGGAGCAGTACTACAAGCATGAACTCCACCGCCACGTCCGTGCCGAGCACCCCGAGATCAAGGGCATGCTGCTGGGCGCTGCGGCCGACGAGTTCTGCGGCGGTTACTCCAGCACCCTCGCCGCCGACGGCGGCTGGCAGGGCTTCGAAGCCGGCCTCGCCGGCATGGCCCGCCGCGGCCTGCTGGAGGACCACCGGCCCAAGCTCGCCGCCTGGTGGGAGGGGACCGAGGGCGGGCTGCTGACCGACGCCGCGCTCGACCACGGCAGGAGCCTCCTCGCCCGCGACCCCTATGCCGCGTTCGTGACGGCGAAGATGCGCGACGTCGAGCAGTTCAACTGCTGGCAGGAGGACCGCACGGCGGCCGGCAGCGGCACCGAGGCCCGCGTTCCGTTCCTGGACCGGCGTCTGGTCGAGCTGGTCGCCTCGATCCCGGCCGCCCGGCGCGAGCGCCTGCTGTGGGACAAGGCCGTCATCCGCGAGGCGGTCGCCGACCTGCTGCCGCCCGAGGTCGTCCACCGCCCCAAGGTCCCCTTCTTCTACGGCGACGGCATCCAGCACACCCACCGCCCCTTCATCGAGATGCTCACGCGGGACGGCTTCGCCCTCGTCGAGGAGGCCCTGGCCACCGAGCGCGGACGCGCCATGCTGGACGCCGACCGGGTCCGCGCCCTGCTGCACCGACTGGCGCACGCACCGCTGTCCGCCCACGTGGAGCGTCTGCTGCCGTTGCTCAACCTGTGCCTGCTCGACACGATGGTCGCCGAACTCCCGCCCCCGCTCGTCGACTCCGCGGCGACGCTGCCCCCGCCCCGCCCCCTCCACCGGTTCACCGAGTGGGAGTCGGCCGCCCCCGAGATCGAGTCACTGGTCTTCGCGCCCTCCCGCTGGACCGCGGACAGCGTGATCACCCTGGCGGACCACGTGGTGCTGCTGAAGGACACCACCGGTACCTCGTACCTGGCCGTCGACGGCTCCCTGGAATACGTGCTGGAGGACGGCGACGACTGGACGGCCCTGCTGCACGGGCTCGACGGCACCCGGACCCTGGCCCAGGTGTGCTCCGACCGGGGCAGCGACCCCGAGGCCTTCCGACAACTGCTGGACGACTCCCTCGACCTCGGCCTGCTGCGCCTGTACGAGCCGGCCGCAGCCGACGCCACAGCACCCACCGAGTGAGACGAGAAGGTTGCTGATGACCACCGACCTGGCGATCGAGGCCGAGAACCTGGCCCGCTCCTACCGGACACGCACCGGCTGGCTCCGGCCCCAGCGCAAGACGATCGACGCCGTCCGCGGCGTCTCCCTCGCCGTCGGCCGAGGCGAGCTGTTCGGTCTGCTCGGTCCGAACGGCGCGGGCAAGACCACCACGATCAAGATGCTCAACACGCTGCTGCTGCCCACCTCGGGCACCGCGCGCATCCTCGGGCACGACGTGGCCAGGAACCCCCTGGAGGTCCGCCGGCGCATCGGTTACGTCTTCGGTGGCGACCGCGGCCTCTACGAGCGGCTCTCCGCCCTCGACAACCTCCGCTACTTCGCGGAACTGTACGGCGTCGAGCCGCGCGAACAGCTGCCCCGCATCCGCGAACTCCTGGAGACCGTGGGCCTCAGCGGCCGCGAGAAGGAGCGCGTCGAGGGCTACTCGCGCGGTATGCGGCAGAAGCTGCACATCGCGCGCGGACTGCTGCACCGGCCGCAGGTGCTGTTCCTGGACGAGCCGTCGATCGGCGTGGACCCCGCCGCCGCACGGGAACTGCGCCGGGTGGTCGCCGATCTCGTCCAGGGCGGTACGACCGTCCTGCTCACCACGCACTACATGGCCGAGGCCGACGAACTGTGCGACCGCATCGCGGTCATCGCCTCGGGCACCCTGCGCGCCGAGGGCACCCCCGCCGAACTCAAGGACCGGGTACGCAAACTCGACGTCCTGGAGGTCGAGGTCCACGAGGCGGTCGGGGAGGAGCATCTGCGACGGCTGCGGGAGACCGCGGGCATCGAGCAGGCCACCGTCGAGACCAGCGGCACCGTGGACGTCGTCACCGTCCACGCCCGGCCGTCCCACGGCACCCACAGCACCGTCATGGCGGCTCTCGCGGACCTGCGCACCGGCAAGGTCACCACGCGCGAGCCCACACTGGAGGACGCCTACATCTCCATCATCAGCGGCCCGGCCGCGGCGGGGAGCGCATGATGGGGTCCTTCACCTGGCGCGGCCTGTACCGCTTCTGGCGGCTCATGGCGGTCGGCGTACGCACCCACGTGCTCTACCTGTCCCGTTCCGGCCTGGAACTGGTCATGGCGGTCTTCGCCCCGATCGTCTTCGCGACCCTCGCCGTCTACCTGTTCCGCGCCGGCGACCACCCGGACCGCCTGCTTCAGGCCGCGGTGGGCGCCGGCCTGATGGGCGTGTGGTCCGCGGTCCTCTTCGGCGGCGGCGGCGCCATCCAGGAACAGCGCTGGATGGGCACCCTGGAGACGCTGGTCTCGGCGCCGACCCGGCTCTCACTCGTCCTGCTGCCGATCACCTTCGCGACCGCGATCGTGGGGACCTACTCCCTGGTGGCCACCGTGGTGTGGGGCGTCGTGCTCTTCGACATCCCCTTCACCCCCGCGTCGCCCGCCCTGTTCGTCCCGGCGATGCTGGTCTGCGTGGTGGCGCTCGGCATGATGGGCCTCCTCATGGCCGCCACCTTCGTGCTGCTGCGCAACGCCAACGCCCTGGCCAACGCGCTTGAGTACCCGGTGTGGATGTTCTCCGGAGTCCTCGTCTCCACGGCTTCCCTGCCGGAGTGGACCCGCCCGGTCACCTGGGCGCTGCCGACGAGCTGGGCCTCCCGCGCGGTGCAGGCGGCGACCGGCGGCGGAGAGGTCGTGCGGCCGGCGGCCGTCGCCCTCGCTCTCGGCGTCGGTTATGTGGCGGTGGCCCTGGTGGCCCTCATCTGGGTGGAGCGCCGTGCCCGCGGCACGGGCACCCTCGCACTCACCTGAGCGCCGAAGAAGCGGAGACACGCGATGACTGCTCTCACACGCGCCCTGCGCCTCGCCTTCCACGGCGGCGGCCTTTCCTACCGGGCCCTGTTCAACTGGACCACCCCGCCCATGTTCATCGGGACGCTGCTGGTGGGTCCGCTGTTCCAGATCTTCTTCTTCGTCCACGTCGGACGGAGCCTCGGGGTCGCCGACGACCGCTTCTACCTGCTCGGCAACACCGTTCTGGCGACCAGCATGCCGTGCGTGTACGGCGCGATCATGGCGGTCGCGAACGAGCGGCGGTATGGCACGCTCGGGGCGGTGCTGCTCAGTCCGCGCTCCCGGGGCCTGATCTGGGGCGGCCGGGTGCTGCCGTACGCCGTCAACGGGCTCGCCGTCATGACCTTCATGATGCTCATGGGCTGTCTGGTGCTGGGCCTGGACCTGCCGGCGACGACGCTGTTCGGCCTCGCGCAGGTCTTCGTCGTGGCCGCGGCCTCGTGCGCCCTGTTCGGCCTGGCGCTGGGGGCGCTGGCGGTCCGCATCCGGGACGTGTTCGTCATCTCCAACTCGGCCTTCACCCTGTTGATCCTGTTCAGCGGTGCCAATCTGCCGCCGGACTCCATGCCGGGGTGGATGAACGCGGTCGGCTCGTTCCTCCCGCTCCACCACGCCATCGAGGCCCTGCGCGCCGTCTTCGACGGCGCCTCGCTCGCGACGGTCTGGTCGGGCCTGGGACGGGAGGTGGCGGTCGCCCTGGGGTACGCGGTGCTGGCGTACGGACTGCTCCGGTTCTTCGAGTGGCGGAGCCGGGCGAACGCCGCGCTGG
This sequence comes from Streptomyces sp. NPDC001920, assembly GCF_053594495.1. Classification (NCBI taxonomy): domain Bacteria; kingdom Bacillati; phylum Actinomycetota; class Actinomycetes; order Kitasatosporales; family Streptomycetaceae; genus Streptomyces; species Streptomyces sp. NPDC001920. Next base: position 262,806 of record NZ_JBSFEP010000010.1, on the reverse strand, counting down.
ACGTCATGTGACCCCGGACCGGCCCACCGGCCCGCGGTGAAATTTACCGGGCACACCCCGGAAATTGTCTAAGTGGTCAATATTTGCCACGATTGACAGCGCGTGCGACCATGCGGGGGGTGGTCCGCGCGACCCACCCCCCGTCAGGCGTTGTGCTCCCGCCGGGACGGCGAGAACAACCCTTCCGACAGAGGTGCAATGTGCTTGAGCAGCCAGCATTCGGCAAGCGACTGCGCCAGATGAGGCAACATCGGGGCATCTCCCAGGTGGACCTCACCGGACCGGGGATGTCGGCCGCCTATCTGTCGAGGCTGGAATCCGGGAACCGCCGTCCCACCGAGCGGGCCGTGGCCTACCTGGCGGAGAAGCTCGGAGTACCCGCGGAGGCGTTCGAGGACGACCGGCCCGAGGACAGCCTCATCGACCTGGTCGCGAACGTGGCCGCCATGCCGGAGCGCGACCTCGACGCAGAGACCGGACGGCTCCTCACCGAGAGCCTCGCCGCGGCCGACGACGCCGACGCGCTGACCCGCTGGCACGCGCTCACCCAACTCGCGCGCATCTACGAGGTGCTGGGCCACTTCCGTGAGGAGTACGAGGCGCTGGTCCGGCTCAACGCCCTCAGCGAGGAACTCGGCCGTTCCGCCCTGCAGGTGCGGGCCCGGCTCAGGCTCGCGCGCTGCGCCCGCGACCTGGGCGACGCCAAGGCGGCCCGGGACGCCGTGGTCGAGGTACTGGGGCTCCGGGAGGAGCGCCGGTCGCGGATCTCCGCCGCCGAACTGGTGCGCAGCAAGCTCCTGCTGGTCTCCGTCCAGGCCGAACTCGGCGACCTCGCGGAAGCCGCGCGGCTGGCCGACGAGGTCTGCCAGTCGCTGCGGGGCGCGACCGGAGTGCTCGCCGGCGAGGCCCTGTGGAGCGCCGCCACGGTGGCCGCCCGCCAGGGCAATCACGCCCTGGCGATGGAACGCCTGCTGGACGCCAAGGCCGCCATCGACAGCCGTGACGACCTGAAGCTCTGGATCCGGCTCCGGCTGGCCGGCGCGTCCCTCTCCCTGGAGGCCGCCCCCGCCCGGGTGACGGACGCCGAGTCCTTCCTGGCGGAGGCCGAACCCGCACTGAAACTCATCGGCACCCCGCGCCATCAGCAGGAACTGCTCTTCCTCCAGGCCAAGCTGGCCTTCCATCAGGGCGACCCGGACCGCGCGGCGAAACTGCTGGCCGCGGGCGAGGACGGCAAACAACTGCTGTCGTACCGCGACCAGATCCGCTTCGATGTCCTTTGCGGCCTGCTCGCCCTGCGCGCGGGCGACCGCGAGGCCCTCCGCGACCTCAGGGAGATCGCCGCCCGCGTCCAGGCGGGGAACATGCCGGACCTGGCGGCCGAGGTGTGGCGTACGGTCGCCGAGAACACGATCTGAATGCAGCACCGCGGGCGCGGTCGTCCCCTGCAGGCCCGCTCCCGGCGCATCCCGGCATACAACAGACGGCACAGGGTGACCATTGCCGTGCCTCCCGCCGAGGCGACCTACTCGCTCAGCCCCACGACGCACCACCCTCGCCGAGCCGCTTCCGTCAGGACGTGTCCCCACTGCGTCAGCAGGTCCACGAACGCGTCGAAGTCACGCACCCAGCCGTCGGGGACCGCGGCGTGCTCGACGAAGGGCCCTCGCACCCGGTCGAGGTGAGGAAGGACCCGATCCCAGATCGCGGCCACATCCCGCACGCCGTCCGGTGACCGTGCGAGGAGCACGCCGTGGCCGCCCTCACCGAAGAAGGCCGTATCGGTGCGCTCGGCCTCGCCGTACGGCCCGTCCCAGAAGAGCCCGCGCAGCAGCACATCCAGTTCCCCCCGCAGCGAGGGGTCCACATGGCCGCGGACGCGTTCCCACCGCTGCCCCGCCCAGAAGTGCGCCTTGAAGGAACCGAGGGTGTGCGCAAACTCGTACACGGCGAAGAAGGCGCCGCTCGATCCCCGCGGCCGCACCCATCCCTCCCCGCCCGTCAGCGCCTCGTGGTCCCACAGCCCCGTCTCATCGGCGTACCAGGCGTCCCGCAGCCGCGGCAGCCGCTCCCGCGGCGGGACCTGCGCCAGCCAGGAACGGTCGGCGATCAACACGGTGATGTCGAGCCCCATGCCGGGGAGCGTACCGACCACGTGCCTCTGCGCGGGAACCAAGGGCCGCCCCCGACACCGAGCACACCGACCGCGCATCGGCCCCCGGCTCCCCACCACCGCGAAGGTGATCGCGGCCAGCACCGCGCGGCCCCCTCGCCGACGATGCCCTCCACCCTGCGGGCTAACCTGCGCCGGCGGCACCACCCGCTGGAACAACCTCCACAGGTCCTCCAACGCCATCCCCTCGACAAGCGCAGCAGTCATCACCCCGGACTGCCGCAAGATCACGCCAGCGAAATGGCGCCCAGACCCAGAGAACTGGGCATCTCATTCACCGGCGATGCCGGTCACGGGACGACATGGGGTGCGTTGCCCGAGGACAACGCACCCCATGGGCCGGGCATCGGCCAAGCGGCAACGGCATCGGAGGATATAGCCGCCTCAGGAGATCCGCCGACCCATCCTCGCCGACTGCCTATTGCGGCCCTTGGTGTCCCACCACTCGTCCAGCAGGGCGCGGACGATGTAAACCAGCTGCTGCAACCGGTCAGGGTGTGGGGCGGGCGAGGTGAGCACGTCCACGAAGGACCTGTCGTCCCATGGCAGCGTGACCACCCAGCATTCGTCCGGGTGGTCGGGTCGTTCCACAGTGATCGCAAACGTCAACGTCGCTGTGCGGTCCGGATGGTGCTCGACGGTCAGTCGGGTGATGTTGAACCCGACTCCGTCGACGGTGGTGTACGAACGCCCCAGAGCTTGCTCCGCCGGCGTCCTCTCCCCATGCATCATCTGGCCCTTTCCCTTGTCCCGTGCTCCCGCCTCAGGCGGCTAACAGCGACCTGTGGCGGCGGCCCTTTGGTCCACCTTGTAGGCCGTCAGAAGGTCGTTGATCCCGCCGGGCGTGCCGATGATGGTCCGGAACTTTTCGACCGGTGGGCACTGGATGGTGTAAGTGGAGTAGCCTCCCCGGCCATTGTCGGCTCCCGACGATATGGCAGAACTGATCTTCCGGTCCATCGCCCTGTTCCAGCCGTGGCGCAGCTTGATGTGCTTCCACCCCCACGTCCTGGTGCCGCAACGCAACGTGACCCTCTTGGGCCCTCTGAAGTACTCCCGCACGACGTAATCGCGACTGTGGCTCCTGCACTTTGCATCGATGCTATCGGCCGCCGTGATACTGACCCGCGTGTCAACCGGGGAGGGTGCTGCGGACGCAGAACTGGCTACCGGAAGCGCCAGGGCCGCCATAGCGACAGCGGCGGACAGCCCTGCCCTGACGAAGACATGGCGAGGCATACATTCCCCCTTCTTATTCCCCGTGGTCAGCGGGGAGTTGGGATTGCTCGTGCCTCAGTGCGAGGCACAGCACACGAAACAACGCCTGCCCGCAACCAGGCAAATTCGAAAACAGTTTCGAGCCATCATGGGTGTAGGCATTGGTGACCGCGTGTCTGGTTAGACCCTGGCGGCGGTAGTGACGTAATGGACTCCTCTGCTAGGTGGCGCAGCATGCCGCTGCTGCAGGAAGACAGCCTCGAAATGGTGAGGCCACTCCCTCGTGTTCCAGCGCTCTCGAAGACGAGTTCTTCCGTCGACCAGCAGTCGAGGGCCTTAGGTGTCGGCAGTCTGGGGTGATGACTGCTGCGCTTGTCGAGGGGATGGCGTCGGAGGACCTGTGGAGGTTGTTCCAGGGGGTGGTGCCGCCGGCGCCGGTTCGCCCGCAGGGGGGAGGGCATCGTCGGCGAGGGGGTCGCGCGGTGCTGGTCGCGATCACCTTCGCGGCCACCTCGGTCTGCACCTGAAAACTTCGACACGTATTCGACACGGCGACCCGCAGCACCCCGGTGGGAGCCGGACAGTCCCGGAGCCCTCCCGTGATCGGCAGGGGAGTGCCCGGGGCTTCGTCGCGTCCTGCGAAACACAGCCTGAGCAGGGGTAGCGAAGGCGCCTGCCCTCGGCCGGAGCCAGGGCGTGTTCGACAACGGCGACACCGGAACAACTGCACCGCGAGGTATTTGCTGCCCGCGCGCGAGGACCACGTCCGGTACCGCGCCGAGGCAGGTGTCCGCTTCGTCCGCCGCCTGCGGGTGACTCTGCTGGACCTGGCGCACGCCACTCTGCGCGACGGCCGTGAGCACACGTGCGAGTTCGACACTTTCACCCTTGGCCTGCAGGTGCGGGTGGACGACGGCCACGAGACCTACCTCGCCGTCCGGATCACCGGCTCCGTTCCGCCGAACCTGACCGTGCTGATCCTGCGCAACGTCCCCGGCTGCGAGGCTGAGGGCTGGTATCCGGAGTACGCCCTGTCTGAGCGGGACCTGCTCCCGGCCGAACAGGCGTGGTCCAACCTCATGGACCCACGCGCGGCCGCCCAGGTGCTGGACGAGGAGGGGTAGCCAGGCGTCCGTCGGCGCGAACTGCACCCCGATGTCGGGGTGGTCCACGACCGTGGACGGTCAAGGCGCTTGCTGTCGTAGCGATGTGCATCGCGCCAGGAATGAAAAAGACCAGCGTTTCCGCTGGTCAGATGGGCTTTGCGCCCCCGGCAGGACTCGAACCTGCGGCCAAGCGCTTAGAAGGCGCCTGCTCTATCCACTGAGCTACGGGGGCCGGTTGTGGTGGCCTCGTTCGTGGTGCCCGGGTGTGGGCTGATCCGTGACGTTGCCGGGGACAAGGATAGGGCTCCCGTGTCCATGTCCCTGTTGCTTCGCCTCCGTGGCTCGATGTGGAGGTTCGGTGAAGCGGTCCTGATAATCGCAGGCAGGTACGAATCGTGCACGGTTTTTGGCCCCTTGTGTACCCGGTGTTGTGCACTCGTTATGCCTGGACTGTGCCCGTGTCCCAGTCGTCCCTTCCGTCCCTTGTGTTCCATCGGCGCGCAGACATGCTCATATGCTTCAGAATTCCCCTAAAATTGGGCATTCTTCGCATGTGGTGACCTTGGACGTACGGCCTCAGCTGCTCGACGCACTCTCCGCCCTGCGCGACCGTGTCGCCGCCGCACGCTTCCCGCTGCCCCTGGCGGGGGCCCCACGCGCGCGTGCCAACCGCGACGAACTGCTCGCGCAGCTCGACGACTATTTGGTGCCCCGCCTGAGACAGCCCGAAGCACCCTTGCTGGCCGTGGTGGGCGGATCCACCGGGGCCGGCAAGTCGACGCTCGTCAACTCCCTAGTGGGCAGACGCGTGACCGAGGCGGGCGTGTTGCGGCCGACGACCCGGACGCCGGTGCTGGTCTGCCATCCGGAGGACCATCACTGGTTCAGCGGGATGCGCGTACTGCCCGACCTCACGCGCATGTGGGTGCCCGAACACGACCCGGCCGAGGAGTTGATGCTGCCCGGCGAGGACTCCGCGCGGGTGCTGCGGCTGGAGACGGCCGACACCCTGCCCCCCGGGCTGGCCCTCCTCGACGCGCCCGACATCGACTCCCTCCTCGGCGACAACCGCGCCCTCGCCGCCGAACTTATCTGCGCCGCCGACGTCTGGGTCATGGTCACGACGGCCGCCCGGTACGCCGACGCCGTCCCCTGGCATCTGCTGCGCACCGCCAAGGAGTACGACGCCACCCTCGTGACCGTCCTGGACCGGGTCCCCCACCAGGTCGTCTCCGAGGTGTCACGGCAGTACGGAGCGCTCCTGACCAAGGCCGGACTCGGCGACGTACCCCGCTTCACCGTGCCCGAACTGCCCGAGTCCGCATGGGGCGGTGGTCTGCTGCCGGCCACCGCGGTGGCACAGCTGCGCACCTGGCTCGTCCACCACGCCCAGGACCCGGCGGCACGGGAGCACGCCATGGCCCGTACGGCCTACGGGCTGCTCGACTCCCTCAAGGCCCGCGTGCCCGAACTCGCCGGTGCCGCAGCCGCCCAGTACGCGGCGGCACTGCGGCTGACGGCCGCCGTCGACTCGGCGTACGACAGCGAGTACGCGCGCGTGCGGGCCCGGTTGCAGTCCGGCGCCGTGCTCGCGGGCGACGCCCTCAAGCGCTGGCGTGCCTTTCCGCTGGACTGCTCCGCCGGGGAACTCCTCGACTCGCTGGTGGAGAGCCTGAGCACCCTGTTGCTGTGCGCCGTCACCGCCGCCGACGAGCGCGTCGACGACGCCTGGCGGCGCGAACCGGCCGCCGAGGCACCGGAGCTGATGGGCCGTGACCCGAGGCCGGGAAGCGTGGAGCACCGGATCGGCGTGGCCGTACGGCGCTGGCGACGGGAGCTGGAGGAGTACGCCGAGGACGAGGTGGGCGACGTCGAGCGCAGCGGCGTCGTGCCGGACCCCGAGGTCGTCGCGGCCCTCGTCGCCACGGCCCTGCTCGGTGCCCGCCGGGCGCGGTCCGCGGGCGAGGGGCTCGCCGAGCGGATCGGCGCGCACGGGGCGCTGCGGCTGCGCGACCGGGCGGGGCGGCTGCTCGCCGAGCACCTGGACCGGGTCATGCACAACGAGCGGGAGCGGCGGCTCGCGCCCCTCGACGCCCTGGAAGTCCACGCGGAGCCCCAGGCCGAACTCATCGCCGCGCTGTCCGTACTGCAGAAGGAGAGGTGACCGGTGACTGCCGTCACTGACCAGGACCAGATGGAACAGGACCAGACGGAACGCATCGATCGCCCCCACGAAAGCGCCCCCGACAACGCCGAGCGCGGGAAGGCCACCATGGAGCCCACTTCCGGGGAGGCCGTCCCCGAGAACAGCCTCGCCGCCGAAACCCACCCCGCCGCCGAAACCGGCGAGGGCGAGCGCACGGGTGAGCAGGACGACCGGACCGACGGCGCAGACGGCGACCGGCACGCGCGTGTGGAGGACGGTGACGCCCCCGTGAGCGGGGACGCGGAGAACGACGCCGCTCGCGGCACCGCGGACGAGGGGGGCACCCCCGCGCGCGCGGAGGGCGCCGACGGCCACGCGCGCGTGCGTGTCCCCGACTCCGGGAGCTCCGAGGACGGTGCCGTCCCGCCTCGTACGAGACAGGCCTCCCGCAAGGAGCCCTCCCCGTCCACGGAGCCCTCCTCCCGTAAGGACACCTCAGCGCGCAGGGGCTCCTCCCCGCGCAAGGACACCTCCCGCGCGAAGGCCCGTACCGGCGCCGCTTCCCGCACCACCTCTGCGCCCCGTACCGAGTCCCGTGGCGAGCTTCCGCGCGCGGGCTCCTCCTCCCGTCCGGCCCCCGCTCCCGCCGCGGACTCCACGACCCCCTGGGACGACGGGCTGATCGCGCGCCGGGTCGGTGATTCCCCCGCTCCGGAACAGCCCGCCGCCGCGGAGCCCCGGGCCCCCGGCAAGCCGGTCGTGATGCCGCTCGCCTACGACGGGCCGCTACGGTCCCGCCTCGACGCGCTGCGCGAACTGGTCGGTCTCTCGCGCACCCGGCTCGACGGCAAGACGCTCGCCGAGGCGGGCCGGGTGCTCGACGAGGCGGCGGCGCGGCGCAGGCTCTCCGGGCAGCACACCGTCGTCGCCATCGCCGGTGCCACGGGCAGCGGCAAATCGCAGCTGTTCAACGCGCTGGCCGGGGTGACGATCTCGGAGACGGGCGTACGGCGGCCGACGACCGCCTCGCCGCTCGCGTGCAGTTGGAGCGACGGCGCGGTCGGGCTCATCGACCGGCTGGGCATCCCGCCGCGGCTGCGGCGCCGGCCGGCGCAGAGCGCGGCCGCGGACGGGCAGCTGCGCGGGCTCGTCCTGGTGGACCTGCCCGACCACGACTCGGCGGCCGTGGCGCACCGTGAGCAGGTCGACCGCGTCCTGGCGCTCGTCGACGCGGTCATCTGGGTCGTCGATCCGGAGAAGTACGCCGACGCCGTTCTGCACGAGCGCTATCTGCGGCCCATGGCCGGACACGCAGAGGTCATGTTCGTCGTCCTCAACCAGGTCGACCGGCTGCCCGGGGAGGCCACCGACCAGGTTCTCGACGACCTGCGGCGGCTGCTCGACGAGGACGGCATCGCGCTGGGCGAGCACGGTGAACCGGGGGCGACGGTGCTCGCGCTGTCCGCCCTCACCGGGGAAGGCGTGGGGGATCTGCGCGAGGCGCTCGGCCAGTTCGTGGCGGAGCGCGGGGCGCCGGCCCGCCGTATCACCGCCGACATGGACGCCGCCGGCTGGCGGCTGCGGCCGGTGTACGCCGCCCACCGGCGGACCGGACTCAGCGAGGAGGCGCGCGACGAGTTCTCCGCCCGGCTCGCGGACGCGATCGGCGCCACCGCCGCGGGGGAGGCCGCCGAACGGGCATGGCTGCGCAACGCCAACCGCGCGTGCGGGACCCCGTGGCTGCGGCTGTGGCGCTGGTACCAGGACCGGGGCGAACCTCCGACGGGACGCCTGTCCCTTCGGGCCCAGACGGACGAGGAGGCCACCGCGCGCCAGCGCGTCGAACAAGCGGTGCGTACGGTCGCCGAGCAGGCGTCGGCCGGGCTGCCCGCGCCCTGGGCACAGGCGGTGCGGGAGGCGGCCGTACGGGGGGCGCAGGGACTGCCGGAGGCGCTGGACGAACTGGCCGCGCGGGCCGGACTGCCGCCGGGGCGGCCACCGCGGCCGGGGTGGTGGCCGGCGGCCGTGCTGGTGCAGGCGGCCATGACGATCCTGCAAGTCGTCGGCGGGCTGTGGCTGGTGGCGCAGATCATCGGGATCATGGCGCCCAACCTCGGCGTGCCGGTGCTGCTGATGGTGGCCGGCATCGTCGGCGGCCCGCTCGTGGAGTGGGGCTGCCGGATCGCGGCACGGGGACCGGCACGGCGGTACGGCCTGGAGGCGGAACGCCGGTTGCGGGAAGCGGCGTCCGGCTGCGGTCGGGCCCGCGTACTGGATCCGGTGGCGGCCGAACTGCTGCGCTACCGGGAGGTTCGGGAGCAGTACGGGAGGGTGATGGGGGTGGGCTTGGGCGTGAGGTGAGGGGGCGACCCGTGGCCGGGGGAGGGGAATTCGGGTGGCTGTCGCGGTGTCGCGGTGACGTGTCTGGCGACGGCCGGCAGGGGGCGTGGCCGCCGGTCGTGGTGGCCGGCGGTGACCCGTTCGGGTGGCGGGGATATCCACAGCCCAGCGGTGATCCACAGGGCTCAGCGGGCTCGGCCCGACGGAGGCAGTCTGGCTTCACGGCGATCGCGGCGGACGCGGTCGACCGGGGAGACGGACGCAGCCGTACGGGACGGGCCCGTACGCGTATCCGCCCGGCGAAGGCGGCCGGGCCAGGGAGGGGTTCGCAATGAACGAGACGATCATCTGCGCGGTGGGCAACGTGGCCACGCAGCCGGTGTACCGGGAACTCGCGACGGGGCCGTCCGCGCGGTTCCGGCTGGCGGTGACCTCGCGCTACCTGGACCGGGGGAAGAACGAGTGGACCGACGGTCACACCAACTTCTTCACGGTGTGGGCCAACCGGCAGTTGGCCACCAACGCCGCCGGGTCGCTGAACGTCGGCGATCCGGTGGTGGTTCAGGGCAGGCTCAAGGTCCGCTCGGACGTCCGCGAGGGACAGAGCTGGACCTCGGCCGACATCGACGCGGTGGCGATCGGCCACGATCTCGCGCGCGGCACCTCGGCCTTCCGCCGCACACCCCGACCGGAGTCGGGGGCCGTGTCCGCACCGGCCCGGCCCGAGCCCGACTGGGAGACACCCCCTGCGGACGGCGACGCCCAACAGGCCTCCGAAGCAATGGCCGTGACGTGACGTCAGTCACGCGGCGTAGCTGACCGAACTGCGGCTTATCGACGAATGCGCGCCGAACGACCCTGGTGGATTTGTCGATAAGCCCTGCTCGCGGCGGGCCCTGGCGATAACGATTCCGAGTCGGATCGGCCCTCCGACGGGATCACAGGGAAGCGTGGTGCGCGGCGTCCTTAGGATGCCGGAAATAGCTCTAGGGGCATCTGATTCTGCTGGTGGGACCGTACCCCCCACGTCAACGGGTCCTGCTCGAAGGGGAATTCTGTGTTTGCTGCGTTCTCTGCGCTGTCGGTGCGTGGGCGAGGGGCGGCCCGTCTCGCCGCCGCGACCCTTGTCTCCGGGCTCGTCGCCGCCTCGGCGATGACCGGTGCCGGCACGGCGATCGCGGCCGACGGGAGAACGCAGAGTCAGGGCGGGGCCGCCGCCACCATAGGCGGCCTCAAGACGTACGGCGCGGCGGTCGTCCACGCCGACTCCGGGGACCAGCAGATCTCGGCGGGCCTGTTCGAGATGTCCGTCGACGGCGGCGGCACCCTGCAGACCTACTGCGTCGACATCCACAACCCCACGCAGCGGGACGCGCGTTACCACGAGACGCCGTGGAGCGGCACCTCCCTGGGCGCGAACAAGGACGCGGGCAAGATCCGTTGGATCCTGCAGCACTCCTACCCGCAGGTGAACGACCTCGCGGCACTCGCCGCCGAGGCGGGCGTCAAGGGCGCCCTCACCGAGCAGGACGCGGCGTCCGGCACCCAGGTCGCCATCTGGCGGTACTCGGACGGCGTGAAGGTCGACGCACTCGACCCGCAGGCGGAGCAACTCGCGGACCACCTGGAGAAGAACGCGCGGGACGTCGCGGAGCCCCGGGCCTCCCTCACCCTCGACCCGCCCGCCGTCTCCGGTCACCCCGGTGAGCGGATCGGCCCCGTGACGGTGCACACCGACGCCGACAGCGTGACGGTGACACCGCCCGCCGACGCGGCCACCAGTGGTGTGCGGATCGTGGACAAGGACGGCAAGGCCGTCACCTCCGCGGCGGACGGCGGCCAAGTGTTCTTCGAGGTGCCCGAGGACGCCGCGAACGGCCAGGCGGAGCTGACCGTGCAGGCTTCGACGACCGTGCCGGTGGGCCGCGCCTTCGCCGCCGAGAGCCGCAGTCAGACGCAGATCCTGGCCGGCTCCAGCGAGTCGACCGTCTCGGCGACGGCGAGCGCGACCTGGGCGAAGAGCGGCGCGATACCCGCGCTGTCGGCGACGGAGAACTGCGCCAAGAACGGTGTCGACATCACCGCGGCCAACGAGGGCGACGAGCCGTTCACCTTCGAGCTGCTCGGCGCCGAGTACACCATCGCGGCGGGTGAGTCACGCACGGTGACGGTCCCGTTGCAGGAGGACCAGGCCTACGACTTCACCATCCGGGGCCCGGGCGGTTTCAAGAAGCGGTTCGCCGGGGTGCTGGACTGCAAGACACAGGCGGCCGAGGCCGACGAGGCGGGCACCGTCACCCAGACCCTGAGCGAGCCCACCCCCGCCACGGTCGGCACCACCTCCGACGACACCAACCTGGCCGCGACCGGCGGCTCCGGCATGACCCCGCTGATCGCGGGCATCGCCATCGGCCTGGTCCTGATCGGCGGCACGGCCCTGGTCCTCCTGCGCAAAAAGGAAGCGCCGGCGCGGGACTGAGCGGGGCATGACAGGAGTCCGACCGGGATCGGACACGCGGAGGGCGTTCGGCGGCCATGACCGGCGCCCTCGGCGGCCGGCGGCTCCCCGGTGTCGTGGCTCAGTGATCCGGTACGGGTGTCACCAGCGAAGTCCCCAGGTCAGGTCCCCTCGGCGATACGGGTTTCCCCCCAGGGGTAGCCGTCGGGCAAGATGGGGTGTTACTTACCGCGAGAGGGCATGAAAAGACCCCTCACCAGCGATTTTCCTGCCGATGAGGGGCCGTGTCAGGCGGCTTGGGCCGTCTCTGGGCCGTCGTGGGCGTGACCGGCGGCCCGGTACATCGCGGAGATGGCTTTCCGGGTCCGGGTCTCGCTGGACGGCATCAGGTGCGTGTAGACCCGGAGGGTGAACCCCGGGTCGCTGTGACCGAGGTACAGGCTCAGGGCTTTGATGCTCTCCCCGGCGTCCAGGAGGACCGAGGCGTAGAAGTGGCGCAGGGCGTGCATGCCGTGTTCGCGGGCGGGTGCGTGACGCTCGCCCTTCTCGGGGGTCGGGATGATGCCGGCGGATGCAAGCGCGGGCTTCCACGCCTGGTCGTTGAACCCCTGGCTCCAGATGGCTGCGCCGATGCTGCTCGTGAAGACGAGCCGGTGCGTGACCTTGGGGCCGGTCGGGGTGAGCCAGGGCAAGGTCACCTCGATGGGCGGGAAGGTCGCCATGTGCTCGCGGAGCGCGGCCGACACCTCGGGATCGAGGGGGACGTCACGGAGCTTGCCGCGCTTGGGTGGGGCGAAGACGAGCGTGCCCCGAACCTTCTTGACCTGCTGGCGGACGTAGAGCCAGCCGAGGTCACCGATGTTGTCGACGGCCAGGCCGAAGATCTCGCCCTGTCGCAGGCCGCACCCTGCCCCCACGTCGACCATGGCACGGTAGCGCTCGGGCAGGCCCGCACGAACGGCGAAGACTTCATCAAGGCGGCTCGCTCCGCTCCCCGCGCACGGCCCGGGCGCCGGCCGGGCCTGCGCTCCTGTCTCCGCCCCGCAGCCGCCTAAGCCAGAGAAGGGGTATGTCGTGGCTGGGGCGGTCGGCTCCACGGGTTTAAAGAGGTCGTTCTCTTTCCGAACCTCGTGTGTGGTTCTCGCTGGTCAGACATGAGATGGCTGCTGTCGCGGGAGTCTCGGCTCGTTGCTGGCCGAGATGTCGTGGGGGTGGCGGATGCCGTCGATGCGGGCGGTGTTGGAAGCGCGGCGGAAGGCCGCGGCGGTGCGGGTGGAGGAACTCGAAGCCGAGCTGGTACGGGTGCGGGCGGCTCTGGCGGACGCGGAAGAGGCGCTCAGGCGCCGGGTGATCGGCCTGGAGCAGTATCTGGAGGCACTGGCCGAGGCGGATGCGCCCGCCGAGGTGACCGGCGGGGTGTCACGGCGGAAGCCGGTGGGACCGCGCCGGGCGGTGCCTCAGCCGCAGAACGCCACCGGGGCCGAGGAGTTGTCGCCGGACTGTCAGGTGTTGATGGCCGCCGCGGTGGAGGCGGGAGGAGACGGGCTGGGTGCCCGGCGGGCAGCGGTGGTGCTGGGCTGGGACAGTGCCTCTGCTTCCCGCGTCGAAGGAGCGAGGGCCCGGCTGAAACGGCTGGTGGAACGGGGCTGGCTGGTCGAGGAGAAACCGGGCAGGTTCATGCCGCCGACACCGGAGCAGGTTCCTGGTGCTGGAATGCCAGGCGGCGGCTTATGAGCATGGTCATCGACCACAGGACCATAGCTTCGCTGGTCTCGATGCGCCGTTCGTAGTCACGGACCAGGCGCCGGCTGCGCAGGAGCCAGGCGAAGGATCTCTCCACGACCCAGCGGCGGGGCAGGACCTCAAAGCCGCTGGCATCGTCGCTGCGGCGGACGATGTCGAGGACGACTCCGAGGTCCTGAGCGGTCCAGTCGGTGAGGTGGCCGGAGTAGCCGCCGTCGGCCCAGATGCGCGCCAGCCGCCGGAAGTACTTCTTTGCTGCGGGCAGCAGGATGCGGGCGGCGTCCCGGTCGGTCGTCGACGCTGGTGTGACAGCCACGGCCAGCAGGAGGCCGAGTGTGTCGGTGAGTAGGTGGCGCTTGCGCCCGTTGATCTTCTTCCCGGCGTCGTATCCCCGTGAAGCGAGGGCGACCGTGGCGTCAGCCTTTACCGACTGCGAGTCCACGACCCCCGCGCTCGGCTCCTGATCGCGGCCCTCCGCCCGGCGGACGGCCTCACGCAGCCGGTCGTGCAGCTCGGCCACCAGCCCCGTATCCCGCCAGCGGGCGAAGAAGGCATACACCCGCGGCCAGGGCGGGAAGTCGCAGGGCATCGCCCGCCACTTGATGCCGTTGTCGACGAGATAGCGCACCGCGTCGATCATCTGCCGGTGGCAGTAGCCCTCCGGACGACCGCCCCGGCCCGCCAGCCAGGCCGGCACCGGCAGCAGATCCCGCACCCGTGCCCACTCGGCATCGCTCATGTCCGAGCCGTACCGGGGACGGCGTTCCGGCCGGTCGGCCGCATTCCCGAACCGATGGGCGAGACAGTCACACCCAGGAGTGGACGGACTGGACCCGGCAACCACGATCACGCGACACTTCGACAACAGGGCCTCTTGCTTCTCGCTGGACTCGACAACCGCGAGCTACCAAGAGGCCCTTCCGTCATGCCTCAACACCGCTCAACTCACCCGAACCAGCGCCCTGTTCGAACCACACCGACCACGCGAGCGGATAGAGAACAGGCAGTTAGCCAGCCACTTTGGCGCGAGCCTCGAAGATCACGGCCCCAACGTCGTGCCTTACCGGGCAGGTCCACAGACTGCCCGACGCGCCGCAAGCTTACGGGGCCATGATCACTCGCCCCAAAGCAGCTCCAGCCCAAAGCCGCTCCGCCGGCCGCGTGAGCGGGCTCCCGGAGCATCGGCATCATGGCCTATCGCCGCGTACGGGTGGCAACCGGTGACCGGTGGGACAACCAGTCGAAGAGAGCGAGTAGCTGCACGTGGCGCACGCCCGGAGCCTGCCATTCAGGATGTGTCCCACCTGTCCGCCCGCAGCAGACTCACGCCAGTCATTGGGCGAACGTTGGTGCGTCAGCCCCAGTCGCAGCCGGTGCCGTCATTGTCCCGGTCGAGGTGACTGCCGTAGCCGGGCTCTCCCCGGTCGCCGGCCGCGCGGGCGGAGGCGGCACTTCTCGTAGCCAGTGAATGGGACCAAAACTGAGACCAGGACCAGCTTCACTTTCGCTGATCACCTGGTTGCTGCTCCAGCGGACCTGTCGGGGGTGGGAACAACAGGCTTAGTGAGCCGTTGAATGAGGACGCTCCCATATCGGGTGGCGTCTGAGTCTTCGGCACCTTACGATCCTCGGATGCCTGTACAGCCTCAATCTGCTGCAGGACCGATCGCAGATGGCGGATGATCAGGAGTTCAAGGTCGCGGTCGCCGGTCTCATGGGCCAGGTTACGGGCATGCTCGCCTGCGCCAATAGCCTCCTCGAACCGCCGCATATCGGCCAGGGCCATGCCAAGGTTGTTCCATGCGTGGGCCTCGCTGTGACGGTCACCGGTCTCCTGGAAGAGGCTGCAGGCACGCTCGTAGGCGTCAATAGCCTCCTCGAACCGCCGCACCTGGACCAGGGCATTGCCGAGGTTGTGCCATGCGGTGGCCTCGCTGTGACGGTCACCGGTCTCCTGCGCCAGGTCGCGGGCATGCTCGTAGGAGTCAATGGCCTCCCCGAACCGCCGCACATCACTCAAGGCACTGCCGAGGCTGTTCCAAGCGGTGGCCTCACCGTAACGGTCGCCAGTCTCCTGGAGGAGGGTGCAGGCGCGTTGGCATGCCGTGATGGCCTTCTCAAACCGCCGCACACCACGGAGGGTGAGTCCAAGGTTGTTCCATGCCTGGGCCTCGCTGTGACGGTCACCGGTCTCCTGGAAGAGGCTGCAGGCACGCTCGTAGGCGTCGATGGCCTCCACAAACCGCCGCACCTTGCTCAAGGCATTGCCGAGGCTGTTCCATGCGTCGGCCTCGCCGTGACGGTCACCGGTCTCCTGGAAGAGGCTGCAGGCACGCTCACCTGCGTCCATGGCCTCCCCGAACCGCCGCACATTCGTCAAGGCCATGCAGAGGTTGAGCCATGTGGTGCCCAGGCCGTGACGGTCGCCAGTCTCCTGGAAGAGGCTGCAGGCACGCTCGTAGGCGTCAATGGCCTCCCCAAACCGCCACTCCCCGCTCAGGGCCATGCCGAGGCTGTTCCATGCGGCGGCCTCGCCGTGACGGTCGCCAGTCTCCTGGAAGAGGCTGCAGGCACGCTCGCCTGCGTCAATGGCCTCCCCGAACCGCCGCATATCGGCCAGGGCCATGCCGAGGCTGTGCCATGCGGCGGCCTCGCCGTGACGGTCGCCAGTCTCCTGGAGGAGGACACGGGCATACTCGCCTGCGTCAATGGCCTCCTCGAACCGCCGCATATCGGCCAGGGCCATGCCGAGGCTGTGCCATGCGGCGGCCTCGCCGTGACGGTTGCCGGTCGCACGGGCCAGGTCGCGGGCATGCTCGTAGGCGTCAGTGGCCTCCTCGAACCGCCGCCCCTCGACCAGAGCCATGCCGAGGTTGTGCCATGCCCTCCCCTCGCTGTGACGGTCGCTAAGGGTGCGAGCGGCGGTGCAGGCGACTTCAGCAGCGTGGACGGCGTGAAGGAAGTCCCGACGCCCATGGAGGTAGGTATTCAAGGCGAGGGCAAGAGTGAGGGCAGCGGTGTGGCGGTTGTCAGCTGCCATCAGGTCCAGGGCGGACAGCAAGGTGGCGCGCTCGGTATCGAACCACGCCCATGCATGCTGCGGGGTAGGGAAGACCTCCGGACCCGGTTGCCCCTCGGGTGCGCTCAACCCTTGGTCGGCGGCGGCGGCGGTGTCGACGTAGTAGGTGAGCAACTCCTCCATGCCGTCGGCGGGATCATCAGGGTGGTCAGCGATCAGCATCGTGGCGTACAGGCGGATCAGGTCATGCATCCGCCACCGGTCTGGGCCCGCCTGCTGAATCAGGTGCGCGCGGGCCAAGACGGTGCCCAGCATTTGGGCAGTGGTGGCCCGGTCCTGGCCGATCAAGGCGGCGGCAGCGTTGGTGGTGAACTCTGGCCACGGGCAGGCCGTCAGCAACCGAAAGGCTCGGGCGGCAGCTTCGCCTTCGACTGTGCGCAGGTGGGTGTAGGACAGGTCGAACGCGGCCCTCACCGGGCGTTCACCATCGCTGAGCATCTCCAGGCGCTGGGCAGCGTTCGCCAAATCTGCGGCGAGAGCTCCAACGGTCAGGTCAGGCGTAGCAGCCAGACGTCCGGCGGTGATCCGCAGAGCCAGCGGCAACCCTCCGCACGCCTCTACCAGCGCCCGGGATGCCGAGGTGGAACGACGCAGCCGGGAATCTCCAGGACGCGCGGCCTGAAGCGCCGCGGCGAGCAGAGCGTGCGCAGCTTTGGGAGGCAGCACCTCAACCTCCATACCGGGCACACCCAAGGCAGTGAGGATGTGGCGGGAGGTGACCAGCACACGATGGCCTCCATCGCCAGGCAACAGCGGCGCCACTTGGTCACTGGCAGCGGCATTATCCAACACGATAAGCACCCGATGCCCGGCATCTGCCAGTTCCGCCAGGACCGTACGCACCAGCGCCCCGCGGGCCTGCGCGCCTGCAGGGATGACCTCGCCAGGCACGCCAAGGGCGCCAAGGAGCTCCATCGCGCCGTTGTCGGCTTGCAAGCGCCGGTCAGGGTCGTAGCCGTACAGGTCCAGAAACACCGCGCCACCAGTGAAGGAGCCTGCCTTCAGTGCGGCGTGAGCCGTGTGCAGTACCAGTGCGGTCTTGCCGATTCCAGCCATCCCCGTCACCACATGGACCGCCACTGTCTCCGGGCTTTCGCCATCCGGGCGCGGAGCGAGGAACGCCGCTAATTCGGTGAGTTCGTCTGTGCGGCCGGTGAATGCCGACGGTGCCGGGGGCATCCCTCGCATGGCGGAGGGCACATCCCTGGGTAGATGTAAGGCGATGTCGCGGCCTTGTACCAGCATCCGCACCGACCCGCCGGAGAACACGTTCGCGGTGTCCCCACCGGTGTGCACTACAGGCCGCCGACGCCACCAGCGCCACAACGCCATGCCCTTCGCCCCCTGCATCGATCACACCCAACCACCCCCTGTCCTACGGCTGGGGGGGCTCCTGCCTTGGTGGAGTCGGCGGGGTCGCACCGGGAGCGGAGGAGGCCGAACCGGTGATGTCCCGCCCCATCACCACCGGCCCGTAGGCGGTGCCGCCACTGAAGGTGTTAGACACCCCTTGGTCTGCGGCAGGCGTCCGCCCTGCCGGTGCCGGCGAAGGGCGGCGGGCCAGCACGATCCCGTAGCTGGATAGCGCCAGCCCAGCCAGCCCGATGAAGGCCCCCAGCACGCTAGCCACCTTGTCCGCCCGATCCAGGCCGACCACGGCGAAGAAGGCACCCAGGCCTAGCATGGCTACCCCGGCTGCCACTACTGCGACCGTGACCGCATTCCGTCTTGTCACCCGTCCAGGATGCTCGGCACCGTCCCCTGCCGCAGGCAATCCATCACAGCCAAGGGTCACAACCTGGCATCGCACTGGAGAGCGAACGCTTTCCAAGCCTGATAGCACAGCGAGGGATGTCATGTGCGCGCCGACTACGCACCGCTGCCAGAGCGGGCGCCTGATGTGCTCCTGCCCTTCGCGACCCGCAATAGTCTGGAGCGATATGGTTCCCCCTCATACCCGAGGCACCACCAGGAGATACGGGCAACATAGTCCTGGGTGGTGCGGAATCGTGGCGGACTCCAGTCGACCGGTGCCGCGCCAGCAGTTACCTCACGTGAGGCTGTGGGGTTCGGGCTCGCCATTCCAGCCAGCCAGCTCACGACGGCTGCAACACCACAGGGCAGGTCCCCCGGTGTTGCAGCCCGTCGGCGAAGCCGACTTCCATCAGGTCCAGCCCACGCTGGGCTGTCTTCGTGTGGGCAACGTGTGAATCTGGAGCACCCCGCCTACGTGTCCTTCAGCAGGACGCCAGAAGCGGGTGTCGACCTCTCGGCCTACCGGCGGCCGTGAACCGGCTGCGAGCCGTGTCGAATGTGTGTCGACGTCAGGTGGCGAGCTGTCAGGGGAAGGGGTAGCTGCCCAGGTCAGTGACCGACCCCCGGCGAACACACTTAGCGCCTTCTAAGCCCCAGGTCCATCATTGCGTCATGATCTGCAGATGGATGAGTACGCGTGGCCCACGGGCCCCGACCTGCCGACCGCGGACGTAGTTCTCGGGAGCTGGGCGGCGACCGTCGCAGCTCTGCCAGTGGGGACCCACATCACTGGAGAGGTCATCGGTCGCCAGCCCTTCGGCGTCTTCATACGTATAGATGGTGTGCCCGACGCCGTGGCGCTGGCCGAGATCACGGCCATGCCGCTGGGGATGGAGCTGCCCGCCCTCGGTGCCTCCGTCGAGGGGGAGGTCTTCTGGCACGCCCACAACCACCAGGTGAGGGTCCGGCTGGATGTGTGGCGGACGTCCGCCGAGTGATCGTTCCCTGGGCCGTCTCTGGGCCGTGCGAGGGCGCCCGAGGGCACTCAACGACGACCGACGCTGACAGTCGAGCCACCGCCGCCAGCAGCGAAGCCCCAGGTCAGAGTCCCTCGACCATACGGGTTTCCCCCCAGGGGTAGCCGTCGGGCAAGATGGGGTGTATCTGCCCACTGCCAGATTTCAAGCTGCCGGACGGTTTCTCTTGGCTGAGTTCATTTACACCATGCGCAAGGCGCGCAAGGCGCACGGCGACAAGGTGATCCTCGACGACGTCACCCTGAGCTTCCTCCCCGGAGCGAAGATCGGCGTCGTCGGCCCGAACGGTGCCGGTAAGTCGACCGTTCTGAAGATCATGGCGGGCCTTGAGCAGCCGTCGAACGGTGACGCCTTCCTGTCGCCCGGGTACAGCGTCGGCATCCTCATGCAGGAGCCCAAGCTGAACGACGAGAAGACCGTCCTGGAGAACGTCCAGGAGGGTGTTGCCGAGATCAAGGGCAAGCTCGACCGGTTCAACGAGATCGCCGAGCTGATGGCGACCGACTACTCCGACGCGCTGCTCGACGAGATGGGCAAGCTCCAGGAGGAGCTGGACCACGCAGGCGCCTGGGACCTCGACGCCCAGCTGGAGCAGGCCATGGACGCGCTCGGCTGCCCGCCCGGCGACTGGCCCGTGGTCAACCTCTCCGGTGGTGAGAAGCGCCGCGTCGCGCTGTGCAAGCTGCTCCTGGAGGCCCCCGACCTGCTGCTGCTCGACGAGCCCACCAACCACCTCGACGCCGAGTCGGTGAACTGGCTGGAGCAGCACCTCGCCAAGTACGCGGGCACGGTCGTGGCCATCACCCACGACCGGTACTTCCTCGACAACGTCGCCGAGTGGATCCTTGAGCTCGACCGCGGGCGCGCCTACCCGTACGAGGGCAACTACTCCACGTACCTGGAGACCAAGCAGACCCGTCTGAAGGTCGAGGGGCAGAAGGACGCCAAGCGCGCGAAGCGGCTCAAGGAAGAGCTTGAGTGGGTCCGCTCCAACGCCAAGGGGCGGCAGGCCAAGTCCAAGGCGCGTCTGGCCCGCTACGAGGAGATGGCCGCCGAGGCCGAGAAGATGCGGAAGCTGGACTTCGAGGAGATCCAGATCCCGCCGGGCCCGCGTCTGGGCAACATCGTCGTGGAGGTCAACAACCTCAGCAAGGCCTTCGGTGAGAAGGTCCTGATCGACGACCTGTCGTTCACGCTGCCGCGCAACGGCATCGTCGGTGTCATCGGCCCGAACGGCGCCGGCAAGACGACGCTCTTCAAGATGATCCAGGGCCTGGAGACGCCGGACTCCGGCGACATCAAGGTCGGCGAGACCGTCAAGATCTCGTACGTCGACCAGAGCCGCGAGAACATCGACCCGAAGAAGACGCTGTGGGCCGTGGTCAGCGACGAGCTCGACTACATCAACGTGGGGCAGGTGGAGATGCCCTCGCGCGCGTACGTCTCCGCCTTCGGCTTCAAGGGCCCCGACCAGCAGAAGCCGGCCGGCGTGCTCTCCGGCGGTGAGCGCAACCGCCTGAACCTCGCTCTCACCCTCAAGCAGGGCGGCAACCTGCTGCTCCTGGACGAGCCGACCAACGACCTCGACGTCGAGACCCTCTCCTCGCTGGAGAACGCCCTGCTCGACTTCCCGGGCTGCGCCGTGGTCGTCTCCCACGACCGGTGGTTCCTGGACCGGGTCGCCACGCACATCCTCGCCTACGAGGGTGACTCCAAGTGGTTCTGGTTCGAGGGCAACTTCGAGTCGTACGAGAAGAACAAGATCGAGCGGCTGGGGCCGGACGCGGCGCGTCCGCACCGGGCCACCTACAAGAAGCTGACCCGGGGCTGATCGGTCTTGCGGCACATCTACCGCTGCCCGCTGCGCTGGGCGGACATGGACTCGTACGGCCACGTCAACAACGTGGTCTTCCTCCGCTACCTGGAGGAAGCGCGTATCAACTTCCTGTTCCGCCCGGAGAAGGACTTCAAGCAGGGGTCCGTGGTGGCGCGTCACGAGATCGACTACAAGCGGCAGCTCGTCCACCGGCACACGCCCGTGGACATCGAGCTGTGGGTCACTCAGATCCGCGCGGCGTCCTTCACCCTCACCTACGAGGTGAAGGACGACGACCTCGTCTACGTCCGGGCGTCGACGGTGATAGTGCCGTTCGACTTCGAGGCGCAGCGCCCGCGTCGGCTCACCTCCGAGGAGCGCGAGTTCCTCCGTGAGTACATGGACGACGACGAGGAGGAGGCCGTCGCCGCATGACGGTGCTCCACCTCGCCGACGAGGGGGAGGCGGCGGATCTCGCGGCCTTCCTCTCCCGGCTGCTCCACTACGACCGTGGGGCCGCGGTGCGCCTGCAGGGGGCCGGCACCGCGCTCGCCGTCTTCGGGCGGCCGCCGTCCTTCGAGGTGCTGGCGATCCGCGCGGTACGGCTGGCGAAACCGTACGAGAACGGGCTCGACATCACACTCGATGTGACCGTCTCCGCGGGTGAGCTGCTGGAGTCCGTGGACGAGGCGGCGGCCACGGCCGTCGTCCCGGCCGCCGTGACCGGCCCGCCGTGGGCCGGGGTGCTTCCGCCGCGCGGCGGCTGGCGGCGCGAGCCGGGGTTGCCGGAACCGGGTGAGCTGCGGGCCATGGTGGGTGCGGTGGTCGCCGAATTCCGCTCCCGTACGCAGGAGTTGGCGCCGGAGAGCCGCACGCGGGCCGAGCTCGACCAGATCGGGCGGGAGATCTGGTCCCGGGCGGTCGGGGACACCCGGCTGCCGGTGCGGGCCGTGCACGCGGCTCAGTCGCTGGGCTTCCTGCGTGCACCGGGCGGCACCCACGCGCCCGACGCGGCGCAGCTGGGGCTGTTCTCGTCGGGCGCATGGCTGAGACTGCGTACGCCGTACGGGTCGATCGCAGTCCGCAGGGCGGGACTCGGGGCGCTGGACGTCAGCGTCCGCTGACCCTGTCGCGGAAGGAACGCCGGCCACGGAAGGAAAGCCGGACGCAGAGGGGCCCCTTCTGCACCGGCGCCGTCCGGATCCGGCCACCCCGGTGTCCGGCCACCCCCGTATCCGGCGCCATCCCGGTGTCCGGCCACCGAGAGGCTCTCAGCCCTCCGTGTTCACCATCGACGCCGCCGCGTACGTCAGGTAGTTCCACAGCGTCCGCTCGTGCTCCTCGGAAAGGCCGAGCTCGTCGACGGCGTCGCGCATGTGCTTCAGCCAGGCGTCGTGTGCCGCCCGGTCGACGGTGAAGGGGGCGTGCCGCATACGCAGGCGGGGGTGGCCGCGGTTCTCGCTGTACGTCGTCGGGCCGCCCCAGTACTGGATCAGGAACAGGGTGAGGCGCTCCTCGGCCGGGCCCAGGTCCTCCTCGGGGTACATGGGCCGCAGCAACGGGTCCTGTGCGACACCCTCGTAGAAACGGCGGACGAGCCGGCGGAAGGTCTCCTCCCCGCCGACCTGCTCGTAGAAGGTCTGCTCCTGAAGAGTGCCGCGCCGAATCTCGGTCACGCCGCGCCGAATCTCGGTCACTGTGGGCTGCCTCGCATGTCTTGTTCCGGTCCGCCCGAGTCTGCTCTGCCGGGGGCCCGGGGGTCGTCCCCCGGAATGCAGTACGTCCCCCATGGTCTCAGACCGGGCGGCCCAGGACTCAAGGCCTAGGACCAGACCCGTTGCCGGAGGGTGCCATCACGCCGACTCCGGATCCGTCCGTCGGGGCGCTCGCCTCGTGCCGCCACCCGCAGGACAGTGGACGTATGAGCACGCAGGATCTCGGCAGGGACGCGAGGGACGCGAGGGACGCGAGGGACGCGAGGGACGCGGAGGCACTCGCGTCGCTCGCCGCTTCGGCACGGGCCGCGCTGGTGCGTGAGATCGAGGCGAGCGGGGCGTGGGCCGACGACCCCGTGTGGCGGGACGCCTTCACCGCCGTACCACGGCACCTGTTCGTGCCCTACTACTACGTCGGCGTCGTCGGCGGCTACGAGCGTCGCTGGTGTCTGAGTCCCGACCCGGCGGCGCGGGAGCGCTGGGTGCGCGGCGCGTACGCGGACACCCCGCTGGCCACCCGGCTGCGCGACGGAGAACTGCTCTCCTCCAGCAGCCAGCCGTCCCTGATGGCGATGATGCTGGCCGCGCTGGAGGTCAGGGACGGGGACCGGGTCCTGGAGATCGGAGCGGGCACCGGCTACAACGCCGCCCTGCTCGCCCACCGGCTCGGCGACGACGACCTCGTCACCACCGTCGACCTGGAGCCGGACATCACCGAGACGGCCCGGCAGCATCTGGCGGCCGCCGGGTACCACCCCGTCGTCGTCACCGGCGACGGCGCGCGCGGCGTACCCGAGCGCGCCCCCTTCGACCGGGTCATCGCGACCTGCACCCTGACGTCGATCCCGCGCGCCTGGCTCGCGCAGTCCCGTCCCGGCGCCCGCATCCTGACACCGCTGGCCACCGGCCTGGTCGCCCTCACCGTCCGCGACGCCGAGCACGCCGAGGGCCGCTTCCTGCACACGCCCGCCTACTTCGTGCCGCTGCGCGGCGGGAGCCGGGGCGAACCTGAGCGCGCGCATCTGGGCGCACTGCCGCACCGGGCCCGCGATCACGACCTGTTCCGCTTCCTGCTTGCGCTGACCCGCGGCAACCTCGATCCGCAGGAGGCGTACACGCTGTGGGAGCGCGAGGGGCAGCCGGCCCGGGAGCGGTACGGGATCACGGTGCGCGGCGAGCACGAGTGGGCGTGGCTGGACGACCCCGAAGGGCCGTACGCGTGGCCGCTGCCCGGCTGAGGCACCGTGCGCACCGCACACGCGGGAGGGGGCGGTCGCACGGCACTTCCACGCCGTACGACCGCCCCTTCCCGGCCGAGTTTCGGGCTCCTAGCCGCGCCGGATCGTGATCGTCGTCCACGCCCCGACGTGCACCCGGTCGCCGTCCTGCAGCGGGACCGGGACGAACGGCTGGATCGGGTCCTCCGCGCCGTTCACCGTGGTGCCGTTGGTCGAGTTCTGATCGACGACCGCCCAGGTGCCGTCCGGCTGCTGGACCAGGACCGCGTGCTGGTGGGAGACGCCCGGGTCCTCCGGAGGCACCGACAGGTCGATGTCGGGGGTGTCGCCGGTGGAGTGGCGGCGGCGGCCGATGGTGACCTGGTTGCCGGTGAGCGTGCGCTGCTGCTCGGGCGAGTACGCGGGCAGGTTGAGACCCGCGGCCTCCGGGCCGGAGCGCTGCATCATCGCCATGAAGTAGTCGCGGTCCGGGCCGATGGTCGCCGTCCAGGTCGCCGGCTGCTGCGGGAAGCCGGGGCCGGGCGGGGGCGGGGCCTGGGCCGCGCCGGGCTGCGGGTAGCCGTAGCCGCCCTGGGGCTGCGGGGCGCCGGGGCCGCCGTGTCCACCGTGACCGCCACCGGGGCCGGACGACGGCGGGGAGATCACCCAGTCGTCGTCACCGCCGCCGAAGGGAGGCGGGCCGCCCTGCGGACGGTTCTGTTCCTGCGGGAATCCGGGCGGGGCGGAGGGGCCACCCGGTGCGGGCGGGGCCGCGGGGCCGCCGGGGCCGGGCGGGCCGGACTGCAGGAAGCCCTGCGGCAGGCCACCGGTCGCGCCGGGGCCGCCGGGCGGCGTGGGTCCGGGCGGGGGCGGAACCGACCGTGACGGGTCGCCGCCGAAGCCGGAGGGGCCGTTGCCCTGCGGGCCGCCGGGGCCGGGCCCGAAGCCTCCGGGACCGGGGTTGGTCTGGGCAGGACCACCGGGACCCGGGCCGAAGCCATGGGGACCACCGGGGCCTGGACCATTGGGGTTCCCGGGACCACCGGGGTTTCCGGGACCACCGGGAGGACCAGGGTGCCCCGGTCCGCCGGGTCCGCCGGGTCCGCCGGGTCCGCCGGGTCCTCCGGACCGGGGCGGCTCCGAGCCGAACGGAGGGATCGGCTCCGCCGGGCGGTTCACCTGCGAGGGGCGCGAGCTCTGGTAGTCGTACGCGTCACCACCGCCGTACGACGGGCCGGGGCCCGGCGGCGGCGGGAATCCGCCCGACGGGCCCGGGCCCGGGCCGGGTGCCGGCTGGCGCGGGGCGGCGGGGGTGTAGGACGTCGCCGTGTTGGTGAGGAAGTTCCACCGGCACTCCTCGCAGAACGGCGCACCGCCCTCACGCGGCGTGCGGCACTGCGGGCAGAGCTCCGGCTCGGGCGCTCCGCCCATGTGCGGCCGGCCGGCAGGCTGGCCGGCGTTCGGCCCCCCGGACGGGCCGCCGGGGCCGGGCGGCGGGAAGCCGTAGCCGCCGGGCGGGGGCGGCGGGGGAGGGGGCGGAGGTACGGCACCGGCCATGCGGTGACCGCAGACCTCGCACCAGTCGTCGGAACCCGACTGGTGTCCGTTCGGGCAGGTCGGCATGTCGGCGCTTCCCCCTCTCCTTTCCGGTCGCCTCGACCGGACTACTCCAACCCCAAGGGGTCAGGCTCGCTGCTTTTTCGGTGCTGCTGGGTCACTTCTTTACACGAACAGTCTTTGTCGACCGTGTTTCGAGAGTCATCTCGTCGGCCTCCGCGACCTTCGCCTTCAGTCGCACAGTACCTGCCGCGGCATCGACCACGTCCACCACCTTCGCAAGGAGTTTCGCCGTATCCGCGTTTCCGGAGCTACTGGCGAGCTGGACCGCCCGGCCCAGTTTGGCCGTCGCTCCGTCGATATCTCCCGCTTTGCGCAGGTCGAGACCTTGCTGGATGGCCTGTGCCAGTTCGGCCTGGCCGGTGTAGTGGGCGACCTGCGGGTTGATCGAGGTCGAGGCGGCCATGTCATCGGTCCAGACGGCCCGTACGAGACCCTGCGCGCCCAAGTTGTGCGCGGTGCCGTCGGGTTGCGGGACGACCAGGGAGACCCGGGCGGCGAGCATCTCCTGGCCCAGATTCGCGGCCGGGACCTCGACACAGACGTGGTAGTCACGGGACTCGTCTCCCCATGAGCCCGTGGGGTAGTCACCGGCGCGCGGACCGGCGTCGGTGCGCCGCTCGGTCAACTCCTCGACGGTCGGCGCCACTTGCTTGACGAACTTGATGGTGGTGCCCACCGGTGTCCACAGCCGCAGGGCGACGTCCGCGACCTCCTTGCCCATCGCCGTCTCCATCATCCGGGTGAAGTCGGCGGCGAGGCCGGCCGGGTCGGCGACGATGTCGGCGCTGCCGAGCAACGCGGAGGCGATCGCTGTGACTTCTTTCACTTCCCAGTCGGTGCCCACGCCTCGGGCGTCACAGGTGAAACGTCCGGCACAGGCGTCGAGCGTGGCCTTCAACTCCTCGGGCGACTCGTGCTCGTTGCGGCCGTCGGTGAGCAGGATGCCGTGCCGGATGCCGACGTCGGCCGAGGACAGCAGACGGTCGGCCAGTCGCAGCCAGGTTCCGATGGCGGTGCCGCCGCCCGCGCCGAGTCTGCGCAGCGCCTGCTTGGCCTGGTCGCGGGTGGTGGCGTCGGCCACGGCCAGACGGCCGCCGCCCGGATAGACCTCCTTCGCCACGTGCGTGCCGCCGATCACCGCGAAATGCACACCGTCGCGCAGCGTGTCGACGGCGGCGGCGGTGGCGTCGCGGGCGTTGCGCATCTTGGTCGGCGGGTAGTCCATCGAGCCCGAGCAGTCGACCATGATCGCCACTGCCGCGGACGGGCCCTGCCCCGGTGCGTAGAGGTGGGGCGCCGCGACCGCGCTTCCGACCGTGCCGCCGCCGGTCGCGGTCACCGTGACGATCGCGTTGACCTCGCGACCGCCCTCCGGCAGGTACTCGTTCTGGTACACGTCCACCGAGAACTGCGGCGCGTTCGACTTCGAGAAATTGGCCATGCCTTCTCAAATCCCCCTAAAGACCCCCATGGTGGGGCAATGGCTGTAGGCGGACCGGTCCCCTCCGGTCCGATGAGGCCTGTCCCCTATGTGTGGCCTCAGGCCGATCCTGCCCCCATCGGGGGCGCCGGGAACGGCAGGACGGCCACTGTTACGTTGTCGTGGCCCCCGCCGTCGAGAGCGTGACCGACCAGAACCTGCGCGGTGTGCAGGGGGCGCGCGGCGGCGTCGAGGGGCACGGCCTCGGCCATGTCCGCGGCCGCCTCGGCGTAGTTCCACAGCCCGTCCGTGCACACCACCACCACACCGGGCCGGTCCGGCTTGAAGGAAGCGGTGTGCGGCTCCAGTTCGTAGGCGTCCGCCCCGAGCCAGCCCGTGATCGCGTGCGCGCGCTCGTCGGCGTACGCCTCCGCCTCGTTCATCAGGCCGGCGGCGACCATCTGCGCCGCCCACGAGTCGTCCTCGGTGAGCCGGGCCGGGGGAGTGCCGCGGTCCACCGGCACCCAGTAGACGCGGCTGTCGCCGACCCAGCCGACGATCAGCAGTTCCGGGGTCACCACCGAGCCGACGATCGTGCAGGCCGGGGCGTTCTGGTGCGGTGCCTGCTCGCGGGCCGTCTCGGGCTCCGCGGCCAGCGCGTTGACCGCGTTGGCGGCGGCGACGATCGCGTCGTGCATGGCCTGCTGCGGGTGCGTGCCGCGCGGCAGGGCGGCCAGCAGCGACTCGCTCGCGGCCCGGGAGGCTGCCATCGAGGCGTCGTCGGGCCGCGTCGCCGAGGACACACCGTCGCAGACGATCGCCACGGTCGCGGGCCGCCCGTCGGGCAGCGCGGTGCAGCCGACGGCGAACGCGTCCTCGTTGCGGTGGTGGCGCAGGCCGCGGTCGCTGACGGCGGCGACCGGTCCCGCGTCCTGCTCCATGTGGTCGCGTTCACGCGGCTGCGCGTGCCCGCAGTTCTCGCAGTACCCGTCGTGGTCGACGCGGCCCGCCCGGCAGGCCACGCACACCTTGGCGCTCTCGCGCGGGCTGGGCAGGTCGGCCACGCGCGGGTCGGGTGCCTGCAACGGGTACTCCTCGGGCTCGGCCGGGCGGTCGAACCGGACACCGGACGCCGGAGAGACCGGCGAGCCGGTCGGGGCGGGGGGAACGGCCGGGGCTGACGGGGTCTGCGGGGCCGCCGGCACGCTGTGGTCGCCCGGGGCCGGGGGGTCGGGGAACCCCGCGCCGGGGGTGCCGTGCGGGGCGTCGGGGCCGTTCGCGGACGGCGGCACCGGTGCGGCGGACGGAGGTGACTGCGGGGGCGGGGGTGTGCCCGGGGGCAGGTCGTGACCGGCGGAGCCGGCGCCGTGGTGCCCCGTCGGCCGAGCGGCCGGTGCGCTGCCGGTGCCGTCCGGCGCCGTGGCGCGCGGCCAGTGCATGCCGGGCGCGCCCGCGGCAGGGGGCGGCGCCGAACCGTTCAGGGCGATGGTCGGGTTGTCGTCCGGCCGTACGGGCACGGCGGACAGGTCGTATCCGCACGCACCGCAGAAACGGTCACCCGACTCAAGCGGCCATTCGCAGCTCGGGCAGGCGGACAACTGGGGCATCTGCGACATCAACTACACCCACGTCCGGGGGCGGTAACGGTTGGCACGTTCCACCAGGTCGATCCTCTCCTCGCCGCCCCGTGCGAGCCGGGCCAGCGTGCGATATGCACGCTCCAGGCCGAAGCGCAGTCCCCGCTCGTCCAGGCCGCTGCCGAGCAGCGTCCGTCCTCCGGGGGCGGGCGGGGCGGAACCCTGGCCACCGGAGAGTATCCAGTCCAGCGCGCAACCGAGGACTTCCGCCGACAACTGCTCCCGGCGCGCCGGATCCAGGCCGTACGCCTCCAGCGCCTCGACCTGGCCCGCGGCGGCGGTCAGGTCCTCCAGGAACGGTACGTCGGCGGCGACCGGCGTGCGGCCACGCAGCCGGGCGCGGACGGCCGCCACACGTGCGGCCGTGTAGTGAATGGAGCTTTCCGGCACCGACTCCAGGGTCCTGACGGCACCGCTGCGGTCACCGGACGCGAGCCGGACGCGGGCGAGACCGAAGGCGGCGCTGACATAGCTGGGGTCGGTCGACCACACCAACCGGTAGTACTCGGCGGCGTTGTCCAACTGGCCCAGCACCTCCGCGCACATGCCGAGGGCCAGCTTGGGGGCGGACTCCCCGGGGAAGGCGTCGTAGATCGCGTCGAACGCGACCGCGGCGCCCTCGTGGTCGCCGATGACGAGCGCGGCCACGCCGCGGTACCAGACGACCCGCCAGTCATCGGGCCGCTCTTCCTCCAGCTCCAGCAGGGCCTCGTGCGCGCTGCCGCTGTCACCGTTCTCCAGCCAGGCACGGACCTGCCGCAGCCGTGTCTCGGTCGACGGCGTCGGCGTGGCCGCGAGCGCCCCGAGCAGCTCGGCCGGAGCGGTCGTCATCAGACCCGCCAGGAAACCCGCGTTGGGGTCCGAGGGGTCGACAAGAGGGACCGGCAGGGCGAGGGCGGCGGCGGACGTGTCGACGGACTTGACGATCCCGGCAGGAAGCGCGGCCACGGGCGAGGCGGTGGCCGCGGCGAGCGCGAGGGCGGGACCCGAAGAGGTGCCGGGGGAGCCGGACACCGCGCCGCCGCCCTGGGCCGGGACGGGCACCGGACCGGCGGCAACCCTCCCACGCCACCGCCCCGGCGGGACGACCCGCGTCCCCAGCCGCGACACCTCCGTGTCCAGCTTCGGGAACAGCTCCGTGTCCGTCACCCGCAGCTCCGGGCCGAACAGCGTCGACAGCGACGGCCGCGCACGCCCCGTCTGCAGGGACACGACCTCGCGCAGAACGCCCGTCAGCTGCTCCGCCATCTCCTGCGCGGAGGCGAAGCGGCGGGCCGGGTCGGGGTCGGTGGCGCGGACCAGGAGCCGGTAGAAGGACTCGTACTGGCGGAAGACCTCGATGTTGTCGGGGTCGGGCAGGGAGTCGACGTAGACGTTCGTGTAGCCCTGGAAGTCGAAGGTGAGGACGGCGAGCGTACGCGCGACCGTGTACAGGTCGGACGCCACCGAGGGGCCCACCTCCGCGACCTCCGGCGCCTGGTAGCCGACCGTGCCGTAGATGGCCGACTCCTCGTCGTCCATCCGGCGCACCGCGCCCATGTCGATCAGCTTGAGCTGGTCCTCGGTCTGGATGGCGTTGTCGACCTTGAAGTCGCAGTACAGGAGGTTGCGGCTGTGGAGGTGACCGAGCGCCTCCAGCGCCTCGATCCCGTACGCGCACGCCTGCTCGACCGGCAGCGGGTCCCGCTTGCCCTCGGGGGTGCGGCGGCCGTTGGCTATCTCCTTCAGCGACTTGCCGCCCACGTACTCCATGACGATGTATCCGTCGAGCGAGCCCGTGCGCTGGTCCAGGTGTTCCACGAAGTTGTAGATCCGCACGATGTTGGCGTGCTCGATCTCCGCGAGGAAGCGCCGCTCGGAGATGGCCGCCGCCATCGCGTCCTGGTCACCGGTGTCGAGCAGGCCCTTGAGCACCACCCAGCGGTCGGAGACCGCCCGGTCCACGGCGAGGTATATCCACCCCAGCCCGCCGTGCGCCAGGCAGCCCGCGACCTCGTACTGGCCGTGCACGATGTCGCCGGCCTTCAGCTTCGGGACGAAGGAATACGGGTGACCGCACTTGGTGCAGAAGCCCTCGGTGCGCCCCGGACGGTCGCCGCGGGCCCGGCCGACGGCCGCGCCGCAGTCCGAGCGGGAGCAGAACCGCTTGCGCTCCGGCACCTCCGGGTTCTCCAGCACCATCGCCCGCGGATCGGGGCGCGGGACCCCCGGAACCTGGACCAGACCGGCACCGAGGCGCCCACGGCCGCTGGAGCCGGCGGTCGAACCGGAGCTGCGCACCGACACCGAGCGGCCCGTCGAGCGGCCCGAAAGGGAACGGGACAACCGGCCCGACACCGAGCGCCGGGACTTCGACGACTGCGACGACGTACGGGAGCTGGCCCGGCCGGTGGATCGGGAGCCGGCGCTGCCCGCCGAGCCCTTGCCGCCGCCCGTGACACCGGTGGGCGGCGAGCCGACCATGCCGGTCGCCGAGACGACCGGGGCGAGGCCGCAGGTGTCGCAGTACAGCTCACCGCCGCCCATGTCCTCGTACGATCCGCCGCAGTCCGGTCGCTGGCATTGCTGCTGTGCCTGACTCATGACGACGACTCCCCCCTGTCCCTCATGCCGCCGGACCCCCGCGGTCCTCGGGCCCCCGCGGCCCCGGCACCCGTCCGCTGCCGAGCAGTTCGGCGGCGGCCTGCTGGTAGCGCAGGACCGCCTGCTCGGCGACCCGCAGGTCGCAGGGCGCGCTCCACAGCATGCGGCGGGCGGCGTCGTAGCGCTCGATGAGGAAAGGGTCCTCCGCGAGGCCGTGCCGGGCCACCTTCGCCTTGTACGCGTCGAGACGGCCGCGCAGCTCGGCGCGGACCGCCAGCGGCGCGGTGACCGCGGTCAGCGACTCGCGAGCGCGCAGCAGTTCGTCCTCCGCCTTCTGCTCCAAGGACTCCAGGAGCGGGGACAGGCGGTGCCACTGTCCCTGTCTGCGGTACTCGGCGGCCGTCGCCAGCTGCTCCTGCAGCACGGTCGGCGGACCGCTGACGACGGGCACCTCCGTGGCCGCGATCTTCGCCAGCACCTCGCCGCGCGCGGTCCGGGCCTCGGCGAGCGTACGGTCCGCGCGCGAGAGCACGTCCCGCAGCTTCACCAGACGCTGCTCCGCGTCCTGACGGACCGTCAATACCGCGTCGATCTCCCGGCGTACGTCCTCCAGCGCGCGCGCCTCCCGGTCGTAGACCGTGGTGTCCGGCCTGCCGCCGCCGGGCGCCGAACTCCCGGGCGTCGGCAGCCAGTACGCGAGCGGATCCGACACCACCTCGGCGCGCAGCCTGGTGAGCGTGCGGGTGATGCGCTCCAGGTCGTCGCCCGCCGGGTGCTCGCCGGGGCGTACCCCGACGGAGTGCGCGAGCCGGCGGGTGCGCTGCAACTCCGCGGCCAGTAAATCGATACGGGCGGGCAGCGCCGACCAGACCGCGTCCGCGGCGACGACCATGTCCAGCGAGGCCGCGTACAGCTCGTTCATCCGGTCGACCAGCGCGGCCAGGCTGAACTGCTCGCTGAGCTTGCCCGAACCGCCGTGCAGGGTCGGCGCGTTGGCCATCGCGGTGG
This sequence comes from Streptomyces sp. NPDC001920, assembly GCF_053594495.1. Lineage (NCBI taxonomy): Bacteria > Bacillati > Actinomycetota > Actinomycetes > Kitasatosporales > Streptomycetaceae > Streptomyces > Streptomyces sp. NPDC001920. Next base: position 230,735 of record NZ_JBSFEP010000010.1, on the reverse strand, counting down.
CCGAGCCGGCGACGGTCACCGACTCGCCGCGCAGCAGCTCCGTCAGCTCCACCAGGTCGTCCCGGCTCGACCAGCGGCGGCGGGCGCGGATCTCACGGGCGGAGCGCAACGCGCCCGTGTACGCGTCGAAGTACGCCCACAGCAGCGTGATCGAGGCCTCCGCGGCCGTCCAGCGCTCCTTGGTGGTGCCGGTGAGCTCGGCGCCTTCGAGGAGTCTGCGGCCCGCGTGGTCCTGCAGGGCGAGGAGCGAGGTCTCGATCGCCTCGTGCTCCGCGCCGAGCCGCGCCAGCGCACGGTCCACCTCGTCCCGGTCCATCACCGGCCCGGCGGGGTCCGTGACGCCCATCGATCACCTCTCGCTGCGTTGAGTTCCGTCGGTCGGTCGGTCGTCGGTTGCGTTGTCGTCGGTCTGCCGGTGCGTCGTCCGGTGTCCGTCGGTGGCCGGTTACTTGTAGTCCGCCTCGGGAGGCGTCGCCGACTTCGACTTCTCACCGGGCTTGTCCATGGTGGGGTGCAGCCACTTCTCGTAGGACGCCCGCCATCCGTCCGATGCCGCTATGTAGCTCTCCAGCGTCCGGTTGACCTGGCGTACCAGATCGTCTGCCTTCAGGTTCATCGCCACGCCGTAGTACTCGTCCGTGAAGAGCCCGCCCTTGAGCTCCACCGCCGGGTCCTGTGCGGCCTGGCTGGCCGCGAGGGCGCCGTCGGTGACGACCGCGTCCGCCTGGCCGAGCTGCACCTTCACCAGGCAGTCCAGCTGGTTGGGAACGACGGTGGAGATGTCGGCCGAGGCCGGCAGGTCCCCGCTCTTCTTGTCCGCCTTCAGTTTGTCGTACGCCGTGGACCCCGTCGCCGAGCAGATCCGCTTGCCGGCGAGCGTGCCGTCGTAGCCCTTGATCGTCGAGGTCTTGGGAGCCAGGACCTGCTGACCCGTGACGAAGTAGGGAGCGGAGAAGGCGACTTGCTCGATGCGGTCGCAGTTGATCGTCATGGTGCGGACCACCATGTCGACCTCGCCCTTCTGGATCGCCTCGATACGGCGGCTCGTCGGGATGGCCTTGAACTGCACCGCGTCCCGGTCTCCGAGGATGTCCTCGGCGATCCGGTGGACCAGGTCGATGTCGAACCCCTCCAGCTCACCCGCCGGGTTGTTCGGGTCGAGGTAGCCCCAGCGGTAGCTGTTGGTGTCGACGCCGACGACCAGGCGCCGGTCCTCGCGGTCCTTGATCGCGTCCAGGGTGGGCGTCTCGCCGTCGCCCCCGGACGGCGACAGGCTCTGGTTCTGCGGATCCTCGCAGTTCTCGGCCCGCACCCGGGTGGCGTGGGCGACGCCCTGGCCCGCGGCGACCGTACCGCCGGTGTCGGCGTGCGGACGGCTCAGGGGCAGCATCAGCGCGAACGTCATGACCAGGGCGCACACGAGCGCCATCGCGCCCACGCCGCCCCAGCCGCGGAGGCGTGAGCGGTGCGTCGTGCCGTGCGCGTTCATCGTCGTGCCCCCTTTCATCGGTACTCCGAAAGCCTGCGGCCGATGCCGAGCACCGCGCCGGCCGCCCCGAGGACCGCGAGGACCGCGGCGCCGGTCGGGAGGCCGGAAAGCGAGTCACGGCCGTCGCTCGCGGCGCGCTTGAACTCGGTCTGCTCATGGGTGAGCGCGGTAGCCAGGGCCTTGTCGACGTTGTCGAAGCACACGCTCGTCGGCTCCTTCGCGGCGCCGATGACACGGTCGCGGGCCGCCTGGTAGTCGCCGGAGTCGTTGTCCTCGCGGGCGAGGCCGTGGCGGTCCTTCCAGACCTTCATGAAACCGTTCGCGTCCTGAACGGGCTTCCTTCCCGCCGTGTCGTCCGCGAGGTCCTCGGCCCGGGCGAGCGCCTTGCCCAGCTGGTCGATCTCCTGGTCGTAACCCCATTCGTAGAGGTCCACGACCGTGCCGTCCTCGAGCGTCCTGGAGTCGGCGCCGCGGCGTACCAGGGTGAGGTTCTCGTCGCTGCGGGCGGTGAGGGAGGCGATACGGGCCTCGTGCAGCACGTCCAGGGAGCGGACGCCGTGGTCGTACGAGTCGTTCAGGCCCGCGCGTGCCACGGTGTGGCCCACGGCGACCCAGAGCAGGACCACGGTGGACGCGGCCGTCGCGGTGACCAGGCCGTGGTTCAGGACCCTGTTGGTGCGCCGGTAGTTGCGGCGCTGTGCCCAGCCGAGGGCGGCCAGGGTGACGACGCCGAGAGCGGCGGCGGCCCATGGGAAGGACTTGGCCGCCGCGTAGTCGGCCCGCAGGCGCTGGTTCTCGGTCTGGTGGAGCTTCTCGGCGGCCGGCAGCATCTTCTGCTGCATCATCTCGTTCGCGGCACGCAGGTAGGCGCCGCCCACCGGGTAACCCTGGCGGTTGTTGGCCCGTGCGGTCTCGACGAGACCCTTGTACTCCGGCAGCAGTCTGCTGAGCTCGGCGATCGTGTCCGCCGAGGTGGAACCCGGTTCGGAGTTGGCGGCGGCCTGGACCAGCTTGGCGGCGGCGGTGCGGATGTCCTGCTCGTAGCCCTCGCGCATGGCGGGCTTCTCCTGCAGGCCCGCGAGGTATCCGCTGGCCGCTGCGGTGTTGGCGTCCGCCAGGGAGCGGTAGATGTCGGCCGCGTCGGAGCTGAGGGGCTGGCTGCGGTTGAGGACGTCGTCGGCCGCTGCCGCGCGGTCGGTCATCTGCCAGGCGGCGACGGCGCCGAAGGCCATGACCAGGGCGGCCAGGAGGGCCCCGATGAGGCGGAGCCGGCCGGGTTCGGTGGTGGCGGCCGCGCGCAGCTGGTCGAAGCCCTCGGCGAAGGCGGTGCGGCGGGGTTCCGCGGCCGGGAGCCCCGGTGGGGCGGGCCGGGAGGGTCGCGGCGGCACGGACGGCAGGGTGGGTACGCCGGGTGTCGGGCCGTGGCCCGGTGGTGGTGCGCTGGTTTTCGGCGTCTGTGTCACTGCTGACCTCCCCCATGGCCATCCGTCGCCGCAAGTATCGCTGCCGGGACTGACATCCGCATCGCGGACCCCGAACCTTCGCCACGACGAAACACGCCCCGCACGTCCCCCTGCCCATGAACACGTCGCGGGAATCGGTTCGGTTCCAGGTTCGGGCGGTGGGGGCGGCCAAGGGCGAGCGAGGGGGCGTGGGGGCGCGCGCCGGCCGCCCGGCGGCTCCCCGCCCGCCGGCCGCCGCCCGGTGGCAGGGGTTGCACCCGGGCTACGACTCGAAATGCCGGCGGAGCCGCTCGTGCGCCGAGGCGGGTGCCCCGACCGCGTCCAGGCCCAGCAGGGCCGCGCCCAGTACCGGGCTCGCCGTGACGACCTTCGGGGCCGCCTTGGGGGCGCGAGAGGCGAGCAACTCGTGAATCCCGTCGATCAGTTGAGGGGGGCGGGCGGCCAGGACGCCCCCGCCCAGGAGCACGGGTGTCTCCTCCTCCAGCAGGTCCAGGCGGCTCAGGGCGACCGTGGCCATCGTGACGACCTCGTCGGCCAGGCGGGCCACGATTCGGCGGGCGACCGGATCGCCGGAGGCCGCCGTGGCGAAGAGGACCGGGGTCAGTTCATGGCGGCGGGCGGGGGCGATCCGCTCCAGGTGCAGGGCCTCGATCAGGGCGTACATGGTGGGCAGGGCGAAGTGGGCGGGGAGGGTCCGCATCAGTGCCGTGGATGCCCCGCGGCCGTCCTCCGCCCGCGCCGCGTGCCACAGGGCCTCCTCCGCCAGACCCCAGCCGCCGCCCCAGTCGCCGGAGATACGGCCCAGCGCGGGGAAGCGGGCCGTACGGCCGTCGGGGCGCATGCCCACGCAGTTGATGCCGGCGCCGCAGACGACGGCCACACCGCGGGGTTCCGTGACGCCCGCGCGCAGGACGGCGAAGGTGTCGTTGCGGACCTCCACGGTCGTGCTCCACGCGCGCGTGTGCAGTGCGGTGGCCAGGTTCGCCTCCTCCACCGGAAGGTCGGCGTTGGCCAGACACGCCGAGACATGGTCGGCGGCGCTGACGCCCGCCGCGGTGAACGCCCGCCGCACGGCCTCGGCGAGGGTGTCCATCGCCGCGTCCACCCCCACCGCCGGCGGGCGGAAGCCGCCTCCGCGCGCGGTGGCGAGGACGGTTCCGTCGGCCGCCACCACCGCCACGTCCGTCTTGCTGTTGCCCGCGTCGACGGCGAGGACTCGTGCGGTCATGCCCACGCGAGGTGCTCCCGGTTGTGTGCGATCAGCCGGTCGGTGAGGTGCTCCGCGTACGCGTACTGGCCGATCAGGGGGTGGGAGAGCAGGGCCTTGAAAACCCGGGCGCGCCCACCGTGCAGGGCCGCTTCGAGGGCCAGGTCCTCGTACGCGGCCACCTGGGCCATCAAGCCCGCGTACAGGGGGTCGGGGCTCGGTACGGCGAGGGGGGTCGGGCCCTTGCGGCCCACCGCCGCCTGTACCTCGATCACCGCGTCGTCCGGGAGGAAGGCAAGGGTGCCCCTGTTGTGGGTGTTGACGACCTGGTACGGGCTGCCCGCCCCGTTCAGCAGCGCGGCCGCCAGGTCCACCGCCGCCTCCGAGTAGTACGCGCCGCCCCGCTTGGAGAGCAGCTCCGGCTTCTCGTCGAGGGCCGGGTCGGCATAAAGGGTCAGCAACCTTCTCTCCATGTCCGCCACTTCCGCGGCGCGGGACGGTTTGGTGCGCAGCTCACGGACCACCTCGTCGTGGGCGTAGTAGTAGCGCAGGTAGTAGGAGGGGACGACGCCCAGGCGGTCCAGGAGGGGCCGGGGCAGGCGCAGGTCCGCCGCGATGGCGTCGCCGTGTTCGGTGAGCAGCCCGGGCAGGACGTCCTCGCCCTCGGGGCCTCCCAGACGTACGCCCGTCTCCCAGGTGAGGTGGTTCAGGCCCACGTGGTCGAGGTGGATGTCGGAGGGGGACGCGGCGAGAAGGGCCGCGAACCTGCGCTGGAAGCCGATCGCCACGTTGCACAGGCCGACCGCTCTGTGGCCCTCCTGGAGCAGGGCGCGGGTCACGATGCCGACCGGGTTGGTGAAGTCGATGATCCAGGCGCCGGGGTTGGTGCGGCGGACCCGGTCCGCGATGTCGAGGACCACGGGGACGGTGCGCAGGGCTTTCGCCAGGCCGCCGGCGCCGGTGGTCTCCTGGCCCACGCAGCCGCACTCCAGGGGCCAGGTCTCGTCCTGCTCGCGGGCCGCCTGGCCGCCGACGCGCAGTTGCAGCAGCACCGCGTCCGCGCCGTCCACCGCCGTGTCCAGGTCCGTGGTGGTGGTGACCTCGCCGTCGTGGCCCTGGCGGGCGAAGATACGGCGGGCCAGCGGCCCCAGCAGGTCCAGGCGGTCCGCGGCCGGGTCCATCAGGACCAGTTCCTCGATGGGCAGGGTGTTTTGGAGGCGGGCGAAACCGTCGACGAGTTCGGGGGTGTAGGTCGAGCCGCCGCCGACCACGGTGAGTTTCATGTCTGGTTCAACCCTTCACTCCGGTGAGTGTGACGCCCTCGACGAACGCCTTCTGCGCGAAGAAGAACACGAGGATCACGGGGGCCATCACGAGGACCGTGGCGGCCATGGTGAGGTTCCAGTCGGTGTGGTGCGCGCCCTTGAACGACTCCAGGCCGTAGGAGAGCGTCCAGGCGCCCGGGTTCTCGGACGCGTAGATCTGGGGGCCGAAGTAGTCGTTCCACGCGTAGAAGAACTGGAAGAGCGCCACTGCGGCTATGCCCGGTCTCGCCATGGGGAGGACCACGCGGACGAGTGTGCGTAGTTCGCCGCAGCCGTCCACTCGTGCCGCGTCCAGGTACTCGTCCGGGATCGTCATCAGGAACTGGCGCAGCAGGAAGATCGAGAACGCGTCGCCGAACGCCATCGGGATGATCAGGGGCCAGAGCGTCCCGGAGAGATCCAGCTGCTTCGCCCAGAACAGGTACATCGGAATGACGATCACCTGGGGCGGCAGCATCATCATCGAGATGACCAGCATCAACGACAGATTCCGGCCGCGGAAGCGGAACTTGGCGAGCGCGTACGCCACGGGGATGGAGGACACGACGGTCAGGACGGTGCCCAGGCCCGCGTAGACCAGCGTGTTCCGCCACCACGTCAGGAAGCCTGGGGTGTCGAGGACCACGCCGTAGTTGCCCCATTCCCAGGTGTCGGGCACCAGGTCGCGGGTGAGCGCCTGCTGGTCGCTCATCAGCGAGGTCAGGACGACGAACACGAAGGGCAGGGTGAAGAAGAGCGCGGCCGCCACCCCGAGGGAGTGGATCGCCATCCATTCCAGGAACGCCTTGCGGCGCGCCGTGCGCTCGGCGACCGGCGGCGTGCTCACGTCGACCGGCCGGTCGAGTACCCGGGTCATGTCAGTCACCTGCCTGGATCAGTCCGCCGCGGCGCCGCATCAGCAGCGCGGTGAACGCCATGGCGAGGGCGAACAGGACGAGCGCGACCACGCAGGCCGAGCCGTAGTCGAAGCGCTGGAAGCCGAGGTTGTAGACGAGCTGGGGGAGGGTCAGGGTCGACTTGTCCGGGTAGCCCGGCTCGAACTGCTGGCCCGAGCCGCCGATGATCCCGGAGGCGACCTTCCCGGCCACCAGGGGCTGCGTGTAGTACTGCATCGTCTGGATCACGCCGGTGACGACGGCGAACATCACGATCGGTGAGATGTTCGGCAGGGTGACGAACCGGAACCGCTGCCAGGGTGACGCCCCGTCCAGTTCGGCGGCCTCGTACTGCTCCTTCGGTACGTCGAGCAGCGCGGCCATGAAGACGACCATGAGGTCGCCCACGCCCCACAGTGCCAGCGCGGTGAGGGCCGGCTTGGACCAGGCGGGGTCCGTGAACCAGCCCGGTGCGGGGAGCCCCAGGTCGTCGAGGACCGAGCCGACCGGGCCGGTACCGGGGTTGAGGAGGAAGACGAAGGCCAGGGTCGCCGCCACCGGCGGAGCGAGATACGGCAGGTAGAAGAGGGTGCGGAAGACGCCCGCGCCGGTCTTGATCTTCGTGATCAGCAGACCGACGCCGAGCCCGAACACGACCCGGCACGTCACCATCACGAGTACCAGCCAGAGCGTGTTGCGCAGGGCGGGCCAGAACAGCGGGTAGTCGTAGAAGACGTAGGCCCAGTTGCCCAGGCCGCGGAAGACCGGAGTGCCGAAGCCGTCGTACTTCATCAGGGAGAAGTACACGGTGGACACCAGCGGATAGGCGAAGAAGACACCGAATCCGATGAGCCACGGTGACAGGAAGGCCGCCGTCCGAAGCGCCGACATGCGGCGCTTCGCGCGGAGAGGGTGCGTGGACATCGGGCCGCTACTTCGCCTGCTCGATGTCGGTGTCGATCTGCTTCGCGGTCTTCTCCAGACCGGCCTCGAGGTCCGTCACCTTGCCGGACTCGTACTGGTAGCCGAAATCCTGAAGCGTCGTCTGGTACGTCGAGCCGTTGACGGACGCCGGCGGGGTGTTGGACTCCGGGTGCCGGGCGATGTCCAGGAACGTCCTGAAACCCGGTTCCACCTTCAGGTCGGGCGACTTCAGGGCCGCGAACGTCGACGGCACGTTGTGGATGGCGTTGGCGAAGGACACGACTGCCTGTGTGTCGGTCGTCAGGTACCTCACCAGTTCCCAGGCCGCGTTCTGCTTCTCGCTCCGCGGGGCGATCCCGATGATCGTGCCCGAGAGGAAGCCCTTGCCGTACTCGTCCGCCTCGTCGTCGGCGACGGGCATCGGCGCGGTGCCGATCTCGAAGTCCACCCCGGCGTCCTCGGCCATGCCGAGCCGCCACTCGCCGTCGAGCTGCATGGCCACCTGGCCGGTGTGGAACGGGTGCTTGGCACCCCACTCGTCACCGAAGGTGTTGCGGTACCTCTCCAGCCGGGCGAAGCCGCCGAGGTCGTCGACGAGCTTCTTCTGGAACCTGAACATCTCGGCGAAGGCCGGGTCCTCGGCGACGGCGGATTTGCCGTCCTTGCCGAAGTAGGCGTGGTCCCACTGGGACATGTAGTGGGCCACGACCGTCTCGTAGCCGTGGTACGTCGGCATGAACCCGAGTCGCTCGTAGCCGTCGCCCTTTGTCTTCGTCAGCTTCTCGGCGACCTTCGCGAACTCCGACCAGGTCTTCGGCGGGGACGTGACGCCGGCCTTCTGGAAGGCGCCCTTGTTGTAGTACAGGCCGTAGGCGTCGCCCAGCAGTGGCAGGGCGCAGCGGGTGCCCTCGAACTGGGTGTAGTCCAGCATCGGCTTCGGGATCATCTTGTCCAGGTCGAGCTTCGACTTCTCGATGAAGGGCTTCAGATCGAGGAAGGCGCCCGAGGAACAGAACTTTCCGATGTTGGAGGTCGTGAACGACGACACCACGTCCGGCCCGTTCGAACCTCCCGCGCGCAGCGCCTGGTTGAGCTTGTCGTCGTTGATGTTGCCGACGACCTTCACCGTGATGTTCGGGTGCGCCTTCTCGAAGCGGTCGACGTTCGCCTGGACCGCCTCGACCTCGGCGGGCGCGCTCCAGCCGTGCCAGAAGGTGATCGTCGTCCGGGCGTTCGGGTCGTCGGTGGCCCCGGAGCCCGACTGGCCGGTACAGGCCGTGGCGAGGAGGGCCAGGGAGGCGGAGGCGGCGAGGGCGGTGGCCGTGCGGCGGGGCAGTGAAGCTATGACTTTTCCAGACTTTCCGGGCATGACTGAGTCTCCCAAGGGCGGGGCGGGGTGGGTGAGGGCAGCGGGGGAGGAGAGGGAAGGCGGGGGTGAGGGTGGGGTGTCGGTTGTCGGGGGACGCCGCCGAGGGGGGGCGATCAGCGTGAGGTGTCGAAGACCTCGTCGCGTGTGGTCGCGAGCGCGCTCTCCAACGCGCCCCGCAACACCGGATGTTCGCGGACGTCACCGACGACGAGCCGGGGCCGGGACGCGGCCAGCTCCTCCAGTTCGGCCTGGACCAGGGCGCGCAGGACCTCGCCGCCGGCGGTGAGGGAGGCGCCGCTGAGGACGACCAGTTCCGGGTCGAGGACGGAGACCAGCGAGGCCAGACCGGTGGCCAGCCGGGTCGCGTACGTCTCCAGGAGCAGCCGGTGCAGGACGGTGTCCTCGGTGGCGGCCCGCTGGACGAGGGCGGCGGCTGCCTCCGCGTACGGCCCCGACGGGATGTTCGTCATGCCGAGTTCGCTTGCGAGCCGAGGGATGGCCTGGGAGCCGGCGAGCGCCTGGTATCCGCCGCTGTTGGCCCTGGTCACATGCCTGACCAGGGGTGCGCCCGGAACCGGCAGGAAACCTACCTCGCCCGCGCCCCCGGTCCAGCCGCGGTGCAGGCGTCCGCCGAGGACGAGGGAGGCGCCGAGGCCGCCCTCGTTCCACAGCAGCACGAAGTCCTCGTGGCCGCGCGCCGCGCCGAGCCGCTGCTCGGCCACCGCGACGAGGTTGACGTCGTTCTCGTACTCGACCGGCATCGGCAGTGCGGCGGCGACTTCGTCGAGCAACGCAGGGGTGTGCCAGCCGGGGAGGTGGGAGGCGTAGCGCAGCCGGCCCGTGTTCGGGTCGAAGGCGCCGGGGGTGCCGATGACGAGCCGGTGGACGTCGTCGCGGGCGAGTCCCGCCGCCTTCACCGCGCCGTCGAGGGCGTCGGTGACCTGCCGGGTGACGGGCTGGGCCGGGCGCCTGCCCGGGGTGGGCAGTTCGTACGACCCCACCGTGCGGCCGGTGATGTCGGCGACGGCGGCGAGGATGCGTTCGGGTGTGACATCGAGCCCCGCGGCGTACGCGGCGGCCGGGTTGACCTCGTACAGCTGGGCGCCCGGGCCGGGCCGACCCTCCGTGGTGCCGGTGGCCAGGACCAGGCCGGCGGCCTCCAGGCGGGCCAGCAGCTGGGAGGCGGTCGGCTTGGACAGGCCGGTGAGCTTGCCGATCCGCGTGCGGGACAGTGGCCCGTGCTCCAGGAGGAGGTCCAGGGCGGCACGGTCGTTCATGGCGCGCAGGACGCGCGGAGTGCCCGGCGTACCGGCGGTTCCTGCCATGGGATCGACACCTGCCTTTCGGCTGACCAGCTTCTCAGCGGCTCGTGAGGTGCGTCCATCCGGGGTACCTCGATCGAGCACTGTTAGGAAACTTTCCTATCGCTTGCGGAGGAAGGTAAGCCGGGAGGGAAGGGGCCGTCAAGAGACGCGGCCTCAAGGGGTGACCGGGTGGAGGGATCACTTACGGGGGAGCAGCAGCGGGGTCGCCAGAAGGAGCACGCCGGCGACGCCGATCGCCGTTCGCGTGTCCGTGGTGGCGGCCAGCAGGCCCCACAGGGCGGTCATCGCGGCGGTCGTCGTCCTGCCGGTGATCTGCCAGGCCGACAGGGTGCGGGTCACACGGTCCCGCGGGGTCAGTTCGAGGCGACGGGTGGCGAGCACCGGGTTGAAGACGGCCGCGCAGGTGATCAGGCCGAACTCGACGGCCATCACGAGGGCGAGGCCGGACGCGCCCGGCCCGACGAAGGCCAGCCCGACGGGCCAGCACGCGCGCAGGGCGCCGGCGGTGAGCAGGACCCGCCGTGAGCCGTACCGGGCCACGAGTCGGCGCGACAGGCGGGAGCCCAGCAGGCCGCCCAGGCAGGGGGCGGCGAAGGCGAGGCCGTACTGCCAGGGGGCGAAACCGAGTTGGCCGACCATGAGGACCGCGAGCAGCGGGGTGGGCGCCATGATCAGGGCGTTGACCAGGATCGTGTTGAGGAACAGCGGGCGCAGGGTGGGGTGGGTGAGGATGTGCCGCCAGCCTGCCTGGAGGCCGGCGGCCGACAGCTTGCCCGCGCGTGGGACTGGCGGGAGGTCAGGAGGCGACTGCCGCCTTTCCTCACCACCGATCGCCCGGATCCCCAGCGCCGACAGCAGATAGCTGACCGCGTCCGCCAGCACCGTCGCCATCGGCCCGAACACCCCGATCGCCGCACCGCCGAGCGGCGGCCCGAGCGCGGTGGCCGTCCAGGCCGTGGCCTCGAAGCGGCCGTTGGCCACGAGCAGGTCCCCGGGCGCCACGAGGGACTTCAGATACGCCCCGCTCGCCGCCGTGAAGGTGATGTCCGCGGCGGCGACCACCATCGACACCACCAGCAACTGGCCGAGACCCAGCGCGCCCAGTGCGTACGCGGCCGGGATGCTGAACAGCGCCGCGCACCGCAGCAGGTCCGCCGCGATCATCACCGGCCGCTTCCGGCGGAACTCCACCCACGCCCCGAGCGGCACCGCCACCAACGCCCCCACCGCGAGCCCCGAGGACGCGAGCAGCGCCACCTCGCTCGCCCCGGCGTGCAGCACGACGATCGCGATCAGCGGCAACGCGTCGAACGCCAACCGCGTCCCGAAGGCACTGACCCCGTAGGCGGCCCACAGCCACCCGAAACGCCGCCCCAGCGACTGCCCGCCCGCCATGGCCTGCCCCAGCCTCCCGGTCTCGGGGGCCATCCAAACGAGCAGGGCCTCGCGGGGTCAAACAACTGCGGCGGACCCGGTCACCCCTGCTGGTCGTACGCGCGAGAAGGCTGCCGGGCCCCTCGGCGAGCCGGCTCGGTCGACCACTCAGTTCCGCTCGGCCCGCTCGGTCTGCCACAAACTCCGGCACCGCCACCCGCTGCCCCACGAAGGCGGTTGTGGTCGGGGCGAAGACGCGATGGCGACGAACACCGCGGACGCGAGCCGGGGCGACAACCGGGAGGCCGAGTCCGCCCCCACGGGTCGGGTTCCGCCCCGTCGGGGCGGGTTCCGTCCCCAGCCGACCAGCGGCCTACTTGGTAACGCTCGGCGGCGTCAGCGGCGTAGCCGCCTGGGCCTGCGGGGAGGATGTGTTGGCGTATGCGGACGGGGCCGCCATGGCGGCCGTCGGGTCGGCCGGGGAGCCTTCGTCCGCCGGGACGGCGGCCTGGCCCACGATCGGGATGTCGGCGGCGTCGAAGGCGCGCTTGATGCGCCAGCGCAGTTCGCGTTCCACGGTCAGGGACTTGCCGGGCATGGTCTTGGCGGACACCCGGACCACCATCGAGTCCAGCAGCACGCTGTCCAGGCCGAGGACCTCGATCGGGCCCCACAGGAGCTCGTTCCAGGGCTCCTCCTTGCTCATCCGCTCGGCGACCGCGTCGATGGTGGCCTTGACCCTGTCCAGGTCCTCGCCGGAGCGGACCGTGACGTCCACGCCGGCCGTCGCCCAGCCCTGCGAGAGGTTGCCGATGCGCTTGACCTCGCCGTTGCGGACGTACCAGATCTCACCGTTGTCGCCGCGCAGCTTGGTCACGCGCAGGCCGACCTCGATGACCTCGCCGGAGGCGACGCCCGCGTCGACGGTGTCGCCGACGCCGTACTGGTCCTCCAGGATCATGAAGACGCCGGAGAGGAAGTCCGTCACGAGGTTGCGGGCGCCGAAACCGATGGCCACGCCCGCGACACCGGCCGAGGCGAGCAGGGGGGCCAGGTTGATCTGGAACGCGGAGAGGATCATCAGGGCGGCGGTGCCCATGATCACGAAGCTGGCCACCGAGCGCAGGACCGAGCCGATCGCCTGCGAGCGCTGACGGCGGCGTTCGACGTTGACCAGGAGGCCGCCGATGGCCGTGCCGTCCACCGCCTGGACCGTGCGGTTCATCCGGTCTATGAGCTTGGTGATCGCCCTGCGGATCACCACTCTCAGCACCGCCGCGATCACCAGGATCAGCAGGACCTTGAGGCCTATCGCGAGCCAGGTCGACCAGTTCTGCTCGACCCAGCTGGCGGCCTGGTTGGCGCTCTCCTGGGCGTCCTGGATCGAGGGAACCGCCGGAGTCGTCGTCTCGGCGGGAGACGGCGACGGCGTCGGTCCGACGGCCAGTGGGACGACGGGCAAGGACACGGCAGGTACCTCCAGTGCAGCGGCCCGCCCCACCGGCAGATGGTCAAGGTCACGAAAAGGTCACCGATGGGGCAGGCTCACCACACTATCGGGGCATCGTGTGCGGATCGTCGCGATGTTCGAGGGAGAAACCGTGCCCACCTGGGGATGAACTGGTGGGATGAACAGTTCGCCGCTCGGGGGATGAATTCAGATGTGGTTGAAAACACTCCCAGCCCGTTACCGGGACATGGTGGCGCTTTCACCAGGCAAGAGGGGAGACTGACTACAGATCGTCCCGGCGCGAGCCACGCGCCGCCGACGCCCAAGGAGGCATCCGTGCCGCATGTCCTGGTCCTCAACGCGTCGTACGAGCCACTCGGCGTCGTACCGCTCCGCCGCGCGCTCGTCCTCGTCCTGGAGAACAAGGCCGTATGCCTTGAGGAGTCCGGCGCCTATCTGCACAGCGCAACCGTCACAGTCCCCGCACCCAGCGTGGTCCGGCTCAAGCGTTTCGTCCGGGTTCCCTACAGGGGGCCCGTTCCTCTGACCCGAAGGGCGCTCTTCGCGCGCGACGGGGGCCGGTGCATGTACTGCGGTGGCGTCGCAACCAGCGTCGACCACGTCATCCCGCGCAGCCGCGGGGGCAAGCACGTCTGGGACAACGTGGTGGCGTCCTGCCGCCGCTGCAACCACGTGAAGGCCGACCGACACCTGTTCGAAATCGGCTGGCGGCTGCGCCACAAACCCGCTCCACCCACCGGTCTGGCCTGGCGCATCATCGGCACCGGGCACAGGGACCCGCGCTGGCTGCCGTACTTGCAGCCGTACGGCGCGGACGACGCCTTGGCCCGGATCGACGGCATCTCCGCCTGAGGATCCGGGCTTTTGTGTGCGCCGGTGCGGCACGCGCCGGCGAGGCGGCCCGGCGCCGGGCCGGGGAACCGACCCGCGCCCGGCACCGGCCCGCCCGCGTCAGTGACGCGGCCCCTCCGCCCGCGCCCCCCGCCGCAGGTACAGCAGGCCTCCGCCCACGAAGGCCACCAGGGCCACCAGCCACGCGTCCGCCTGCCCGGAGGGCTGCACGAGCCAGGCCCACACCGGCACCGAGCCGCCGCGCAGACCTGAGGCCGCCACGTACACCGCGCTGACGTATCCGAACACCGGCAGCCAGCTCAGCCGGGCGCCGAGCAGCACGGCCGAGGCCGCGGTGAGGCCGACACAGCCGAGGGTGTTGCGGATCATGGCCGGCGGGCCGAACGACGACATGTGCCCGAGCACCGCCCATGGCAGCAGCGCGGCGGCGAGGGCCGTGAGGGCCAGCAGATGGACCAGGCGACGGCGCCACCACGGGCGTACGGCCGTGCGGTCCAGTTCGTCGGAAGCCGTGTGGAGGCTTCCACCGATCACCGCGGCCGCGGCCAGCGGGGCGAGCGCGACCACCGGGACCCGTCGGTCGGGATCCAGGAAGGCGTCCAGGCCGTGTGCGGCCCAGACCGCGAGCCCCGCGGTCGCGGCCAGCAGGGCGACGCTGCGCGGGACGGTGCGCGAGCGGGCGTAGAGCAGCGGTCCGGAGGTCGTCACAGGGCCGGCACCCCGCTCGGTTGGCACGCGCGCGCGGTCGCGAAGTACGCCGACAGCCAGGCCCGGCGCTCCTCGTCGCCCATCGCCAGCAGCCGGGCGCGGGCGTCGAGCCGGGCCCGCAGCTCGGCGCGGTCGGCCCTGTCGCCCTCGGCCGCCAGCTCGTCGAACCGGCGCTCCGACGGACTCGGCGCCAGATAGTGCTCCACGGCGTCGTCGGTCCGGGCCACCTCCGGGTCGACGGCCGCGTTGCACTGGTCCCGGCTGTACAACGCCATCCCGGCCTCCCACGCGTACCGCCGCTGATCGGTGAGCCGGCCCCGTACGACACTCCAGCCGATCGGTGTGAGCATCGGCAGGTCGACCTCGTCCGGGCCGGGCTCGCCCGGCAGGTCGGTGAAGCGGACCGGGAGGTTCTGCACGCCCCGCAGTCGGCCCGTCAGACCGGACAGGGCATCCGTGATCTGGGGAAGGAGGCTCTCGTAGCGGGCGTTGACGCAGATGTGCGGGGTGGTGGAGGTGTCGCACACCTGGCGCCGGGCGACCGGGGCGGTGTGCCACAGGGCGCCGCCGGTCTGCACCAGCAGCGCGCCCGCCGCCGTCGCGGCGGCCAGCGGCAGCAGGGCCGTGAACCGGCGCCGGGCGGCGTACCCGAGGACCGCGGCCCCCGCGAGACCGCCCGTCCACACGGCCATCGCGGCCGGCTGCCACCACACCGGTACGTCGGTGACCGATCTGCTGCCCAGCGGGGACAGCTCACGCAGCGGGCCGGTGCTGTCGTACGCCATGACACCGAGGACGGCGTACCCGGCGACCGCGAGCAGCGGTGCCGTCAGCCGCCGGGGCAGCAGCCGGCCCACCACGTGGCCGACCAGGACGGCGGACGCCAGGGTCACGGCGTCCGTGAGCGGCGCCACGAGGTCCGGCTCGTCACCGGTGGCGTACAGCGCGGTGGCGAGCAGAGCGAGGGCTGCGGCGACGGCGTAACCGGCGACCGCCCAGCACGCGACCGGCAGGGCGGCGGCCAGCGACCGGGCGAGCGGACCCCGCACGGCCGTCGCCAGCAACTCCTCGGTACGGCGGCCGCGTTCCCGGGCGCCCTGCAGTCCGCCGGCGGCCAGAGCCAGCGGGACACCGAGCAACTGGGCCGTCAGATGCAGCCGTTCCCGGGTCTCGCCCCAGCCGCCCTGCCACTGCGCTGACGTGCCGGCCATGCCGACGACGAGCACGAGCAGCAGGGCCGCGCCGGTCCAGGGGGCGAAGCCGCGCAGGAACTCGGCACGAAGGGGATGGTGCGACCCACGGGCCGGGGCGAGGGACCGCGGCTCGTGGCTCTTCTTGTCCGCTACGAGGGTCATCGCGCCGTTCCTCCTGGGGCGCCGGCCGCGTGTGCGGCGAGGTCGGGGGCGCGGTGGGAGCGCAGCGCGGCCGTGTAGCCGCGCTCGATCGGGTTGTCGCCGCTCACGTCGGCCGCCGTGTCACCGAGAGCCGCAAGGGACTCGGGTGTGCCGCGGTAGGCCACGCGGCCCGCGTCGATGAGCGTGACCTCCGTGCAGGCCGCCGCCACGTCCTCCACGAGGTGGGTGGAGACGATGACGGTGGCCGAGGCGCCCAGCTCGCGCAGCAACGCACGGAACTCCACGCGCTGTTCGGGGTCGAGACCGGCGGTCGGCTCGTCGAGGAGCAGCACCTGCGGGTCGTTGACGACGGCCTGGGCGATGCCGACCCGGCGGATCATGCCGCCGGACAGCGTACGGACCTTCGCGTCGATGCGGTCGGCGAGGCCGACACGGGCGACGGCCCTTTCCACCGCGGCGGGGATGCCGGCGGCGGGCATCTCCTTCAGCCATGCGACGTACGCGACGAACTCCCGGACGGTGAAGCCCGGGTAGTAGCCGAAGTCCTGCGGCAGGTACCCCAGGCGCCGCCGCACCGTCCCGCGCCGCCGGTGCTCACCGGTGTCCTCGCCGAGGATCTCCACCCGGCCCCCGGACGGCTCGGCGACCGTGGCCAGGACGCGGATCAGCGAGGTCTTCCCGGCACCGTTCGGGCCGAGCAGACCGTGGACTCCGGGGCCGAAGTCGAGGTCCAGCGCGTCGAGGGCGACGGTCTTGCGGTGCCGGACCCGTAGGCCGGTGACTCGGATGGCGGGCAAGGGAACTCCAGAGGTTCGGGTGCAGGGGTGGTTCGGGTACGTCGGACAGGCCGGTGGGCGGACCGTGCCGCCCCCGGCGGCGGCCGGACCGCCGGTCAGCGCCGCTGCGCTCGGCCGAAGTCCGGGCGGCGCGCGGCCAGCAGGGCGGCGCAGACCAGGGCCGCTGCGGCCCAGGCGCCCTGTGCCGGAGCGCCGTCGAGACACGCCGAGAGCTGCTCGGCCAGACGTGCGAGAGGCCGTCCCGGAGCGGTGAGCACGGGGGCGAGGACGGCACACAGCCAGCCGCCGCCCGTCAGGGCCGTGGCGGCACGGATCCCGACCCATGCGGCCAGGGCCAGCGTGGCCAGGGTCAGGGCGAGCCCGGGCAGCAGCCAGGCGACCGCGGCCGGCGCGCCCGAGGACGGCAGCAGCAGCCCCGCCGAGGTCAGCAGCGGCAGGCTCACCGCCAGCACGGCGGCCGTCCGGATCAGCACCAGCCGGAGCCCGGCGGACGGGGTGGCCGCCGTGATCTCGTGGAGCGGATCGGCGTGGGCGCCGTAGGACGCGGCGACTCCGAGGACCGGTACGACGGGTGCGACGGCCAGCAGCAGGGGCCGCGCCCCCTCGAAGCCGGCGCCCCGTGCCAGCGCGACCGCGCCGAGCGCGACGCACAGCACGGCCAGCGACCACGCCCCGCGCACCGCGGGGCCGGCGGCCCACAGCATCCGGGTGAGGCGGGAGCCCACGGCGAGGACGCCCCGCCGCCGCACACGGGTCGGGGTGCGGTCGGGGAGCCGTACGGATTCCGGTGCCGGATCGGCTGCCGGAGCGGCTGCCGGAGCGGCTGCCGGAGCGGGTGCCGGCACCGCCGCCCGCGCGTTGCCCGGTGCCGCCCCCAGGACCGCCTCCCGCAGCTCGGCCAGCACCGGGCCGGCCGGCGTCAGCCGTACCGCGCTCGACACCCGGGACGCGCAGGAGCCGCAGGACTCCAGATGCCTTTCCAGGGACCAGGCGTCGGGCTCCGGCAGGGAGCCGTCGGCGTAGCGGGTGACCAGGACGTCGGACGCGTGCCAGTCGGTCATGCCGGTCCTCCCAGCGGGGACGGGTGCAACTGGGCCAGGGCGGCGCGCAGTTCCGCGCGGGCGCGGGTCGCGCGGGACTTCACGGTGCCTTCCGGTATGCCGAGCAGCCGGGCGGTCTCCCGGGTGGTGAGCCCGTCGACGACCGTGGCGCGCAGCACCTCGCGCAACTCGGGCGAGATCCGGTCGAGGGCCGTGCCGACATCGCCGTACTCCAGGCCCGCCAGCACCCGCTCCTCCACCGACGGCGCTGCCGCCCGGTCGTGCCCGGCCGTGGCCTCGTCCATCGACGTGGTCTCCAGCCGCGTCGCCCGCTCCCGCACGCGCAGCGCGTCGATCAGGCGGCGCGCCGCGATGGTCCACAGCCAGCCGCCGGTCTGCTCGCCCCGGTGCGTCCGCGCCGAGCGCCAGACCGTCACGAACGTGTCCTGCAGCACCTCGCGCACGACCTCGGGATCGGCGCAGCGCCGGCTCAGCCGGGCGTGCAGCCACCCCGCGTGGCGGTCGTACAGCGTGGCCATCGCCGCAGAGTCCCCGCCCGCGACAGCACGCAACAGCGCCGCGTCCGAGTCCTCCTCGTCCTCCCGGTGACCCCCCATGGGGCGGAACAGTCTCACACCCCGTCTATCGACAGGACTTCGGCGGCCGGTTCACGGTCCGCCGGACTCCTGGTCCAGAAACGGGATGCGAAGCGGAAATGGGGGGCGGGAATGTGATGAGAGGCACGTTGCCGCGGTCGGTACGTCTGCCGCCGCGCCCGCTGGGTAGGGCTGCCGTAACCACCACGTCGTACCTGACAAGGAGGCCCCCATGGCCACAGCATCGGCCCTGTCCAAACCTGAGGCGCCCTTCGAGCCCGAGATGCACGCCTGCGTCTTCAGCGCCGAGGGTGCCTGCGCCGAAGCCCCGCTCACCAGCGAACCGCCCCTCCCCGACGCCGAGCCCCTCACGAGTGAGCCGCCCCTCGCCGACGCCGCGCCGCTGACGAGTGAGGCGGCGACCTGGGACATGGGCATGGACCTGGGTATGGACACCGGTATGGACTTGGACATGGATGCCACGAGGCCGTAGATGACAGCACAGCGGCCGGCCGAAGCCTCACCCCAGGAGCCCGCGGGGCCCGAAGGCCCCGAGGACCCCCCTTCCGACGATCTGTCCCGGCTCGCCGAGCTGTACGGCGTCGCCCCCTCCTACCAGCCGTCCCCGGGCCGAACGGTCACCGCGTCCGCCACCGCTCTGACGCTCGCCCTGGCCGCCCTCGACGTCGACGCGAGCACACCCGAGGCCGTCGGCGCCGCGCTCGCCGCACGGGAACAGGAGCTGAGCGAGCGGCTGCTGCCCCCGACGGTGGTGTGCTGGAGCGGCGCCGAGCCCGACCTGCGGGCCCAGCTGCCCCCCGGCACCCGGCTGCTGATCGAGACCGAACAGGGCGCAACCCGCACCACCTTCGATCAACTCCCGCCCGGCGTCCATCGACTGACCGCGACCACCCCCGACGGCCGTACGGCGACCAGCCACCTGGTCGCCGCCCCGCCCGGCCTGCCCACGCCGCCCGGACGCTCGTACGGCTTCCTCGTCCAGCTCTACTCCCTCCTCTCCCGCCGCTCCTGGGGCATGGGCGACCTCGGTGACCTCGCCGAGCTCACCGCCTGGGCCGGACGGGCGCTCGGCGCCGGGTTCGTGCAGGTCAACCCGTTGCACGCGGCCGTACCCGGAGCCCCCACCGACCCCTCCCCCTACCGCCCGTCCTCCCGCCGCTTCCCCGACCCGGTGCACCTGCGGATCGAGGACGTGCCCGAGTTCGCGTACATCGAGGACCGCGAGCGGGCGCGGACGCTCCTCGAAGGGGCCCGGCGGCTGCGGGAGGCGGTGCTGGAGAAGGGGGCGCTGATCGACCGGGACGCGGTGTGGGCCGCCAAGCGGGAGGCGCTGGAGCTGCTGCGCGAGGTGCCCCTCGGGCCGGGGCGGCGGGCCGCGTACGCCGACTTCCTCGCGCGGGAGGGGGAGGCGCTGGAGGACCACGCCACGTGGTGCGCGCTGGCCGAGGTGCACGGCTCCGACTGGCAGCGGTGGCCGGCCGGGCTGCGGCACCCGCGCTCGCCCGAAACCACCCGTGCGCGCCGGGAGTTGATGGACCGCGTCGACTTCCACTGCCGTCTCGCCTGGCTCACCGACACCCAGCTGACCGCCGCCCAGCGGATCGCCCGGGAGGCGGGCATGCCGGTCGGGATCGTGCACGACCTGGCGGTCGGGGTCCATCCCGGGGGCGCGGACGCCTGGGCCCAGCAGGAGTACTTCGCGGCCGGGATGTCGGTGGGCGCCCCGCCGGACGCCTTCAACGCCCGCGGCCAGGACTGGGGGCTGCCGCCGTGGCGGCCGGACCGGCTGGCCGGGTCCGGGTACGCGCCGTACCGTCTGCTGCTGCGGGCCCTGTTCCGCTCCGCGGGCGCGCTGCGGATCGACCACGTCATGGGGCTGTTCCGGCTGTGGTGGGTACCGCAGGGACATGCGCCGACGCAGGGGACGTACGTGCGCTACGACGCCGAGGCCATGCTCGCGATCCTGGTGCTGGAGGCGTCCCGGGCCGGGGCCGCGGTGATCGGTGAGGACCTCGGCACGGTGGAGCCGGGGGTGCGGGAGACGCTGCGCGCACGGGGCGTGCTGGGCACGTCCGTGCTGTGGTTCGAGCGGGACTGGGACGGGGACGGCCGTCCGCTGCCGCCGGAGTCGTGGCGCTCCGACTGCCTCGCCACCGCCACGACCCACGACCTGCCGTCCACCGCGGCCCGCCTCACCGGCGAGCACGTGGAACTGCGCGACAGCCTCGGCCTGCTGACCCGGCCCCTGGAGCAGGAACGCGCGGAGGCCTCGGTGGACACCGCCGAGTGGCTGGCACTGCTGTCCCGGCTGGGACTGCTGCGGGGCACGGGCGGCGGGCGCTGCGCCTCGGAGGAAGAGGCCGAGATCCAGGCCGTCCACCGCTTCCTGCTGCGCACACCGGCCCGCATGGTCGGGGTCTGGCTCCCCGACGGGGTGGGCGACCGCCGCCCGCAGAACCTGCCGGGCACATGGGACCAGTACCCGAACTGGCGGCTGCCGATCGCGGACGCGGCAGGGAGGCCGCTGACGCTGGAGGAGCTGGCGGCCTCGCCCAGGGTGCGCAGACTGGTGGAGGTGCTGAAGGACGGGGTCGCCCGACGCCGCGGGTGACCGAGGAGAGCCCGGCGCGAGGGCGGGATCGCGGAGGCGCCGACGCGGTGGACGGGTGCCGCGGCGGGGGAGCGCGACGAGTCCGCCGGGCGGGCCGGGGGCCGTACGGCACCCCGGGCGCGCGGCCCCTCGTGGCGTTCTGTACTTTTGGGACCGTGGACAAGAAGAACGCCCTGCGCGCCGGCGCCCTGGCCGCCGGTACGACGCTGATGATGCTGCTCATGTCGTCCCCTGCGCTCGCGCTCACGCGTGACGACGGCGACGACCCGGGTCCGGGTCTGAGTGTGATCGAGACGGTGACCCAGTTCGTCCTGGCCCCGACTGTGCTGTTCCTGGTCATCGCCGGGCTGGTGATGGTCCTGGACAAGTCGCACAAGCAGAAGGACACCACCAGCTCCAACATCCAGACCAAGGCCGACGCCAAGGTCTGACGCGAGGCTCTTCGAGTCCGCCGCGCGCTTCCCGAGGGCGCCGGCCCCGTCGTACGTACGCGCATCCGCCGTACGGGACGAGGCCGGCGCCCTCGGTGTGTTCACCGGCGGGCGGCTTTCACACCTTCGGGTAGGGCGCCGTCAGATACCGCTGCACCGTGGGCGCCAGCCAGGCCACGAGTTCCTCGGGGGCCAGCGCCACCGTGGGCGGGAACCGCAGGACATACCGCGTGAGCGCGAGCCCCAGGAGCTGTGACGACACCAGCGCCGCCCGTGCCGCCGCCTGCTCGGGGTCGGGGCACACCCGGCGGGCGAGCGGCAGCAGCTGGTCCCCGAAGATGCCCCGCATGCGTTCGGCGCCGGCCTGGTTGGTCGCGCCGACCCGGAGGAGGGCGGTGAGCACCTCGTTCTCCTCCCACATGGCCAGGAAGTGCGTCACGAGCGCGCGGCCGGCGTCGTCCCGGCTCAGCGACGCCGGGTCCGGCAGCCGCAGGTCGATGGCGACGGCTGCCGCGAACAGGCCCTCCTTGTTGCCGTAGTAGCGCATCACCATCGAGGGGTCGATGTTCGCGTCCCTGGCGATGGCGCGGATGGTGGCGCGTTCGTAGCCGTCGGCCGCGAAGCGCTCGCGGGCCGCTTCGAGGATCGCCGTGCGGGTGCCCTCGGAGCGGCGCGACGGGGCGGGGGCCTTGCCTTCTGTCATGCCGACCAATGTAGGCCAACACGCGTAGGCCAACAAACGTGTGCCAACAAGCGTGTGCCAACAAGTGTGTGCAAAGGATCGGTGCCAACAGGCGCATGCCAACGAATGCGCGCCAACCGTTGCGCACCAACGAGGGGTGCCAACAGGCGGGCGCCAACGCATGTGTGCCAACAGCTGTGTGCCAACAAGTGTTGACTTCATCTCCGGCTCGGCCCTACGCTTGCCAACAGACGTTGACCAACAAATGTTGGCACCCACAGGAGGCGAGGCCGTCATGACCGGCATAGAGAGCACGACCGGCACCGAAACGGACATCACGATGGACACCGCCTCCCCCCGCCCCCACGTCCACCCCGTCATCGTCGTCGGCTCCGGCCCCACGGGCCTCCTGCTCGCCGGTGACCTCGCCACCGCCGGCGTCCCCGTCACCCTCGTCGAGAAGCGCCCCCGCGAAATCAGCAACCTCTCCCGTGCCTTCGGCGTGCACGCCCGCACCCTGGAACAACTCGACGCCCGAGGCCTCGCCGACCGGCTGCTCGCCACCGGCAGCACCATCACCGAACTGCGGCTGTTCCGCCGGCTCTCGCTCGACCTGGGCGCCCTGCCGTCCCGCTTCCCGTACCTGCTGATCACTCCGCAGTACGAGGTCGAGCGGCTGCTGGAGGAGCGGGCGCGGCAGGCCGGTGTGGAGTTCCTGTACGAGAGCGAGGTCGTGGAGCTGCGGCAGGACGACAGCGGGGTCGATCTCGGCATCCGCGGCGCGGACGGGGCGGTCGTCACCCGCCGGGCGCTCTACGTCGTCGGCGCGGACGGCCACCGCAGCGCCGTGCGCCGGGCGCTCGGCCTGCCCTTCCCCGGTGTCTCCGTCATCCGGTCCCTCTTGCTGGCGGACGTCCGCCTCGCCGACCGGCCGGACAGTGTGCTCACCGTCAACGGCACGGGCGACGCCTTCGCCATGATCGCGTCCTTCGGTGACGGCTGGTACCGCGTCATGGGCTGGAACCGCCGCCACGAGGTCCCCGACGACGCCCCGCTCGACCTCGACGAGGTCAGGGAGGTCACCCGTCGTGCCCTGGGCACCGACTTCGGGATGCATGACGCCCGCTGGCTCTCCCGCTTCCACAGCGACGAGCGGCAGGTCCCCGAGTACCGGGTCGGGCGGGTCTTCCTGGCCGGTGACGCCGCGCACGTGCACTCACCGGCCGGCGGCCAGGGCATGAACACCGGCCTGCAGGACGCGGCCAACCTCAGCTGGAAGCTCGTCGCGGCGGTCGAGGGGCGGGCGCCCGAGGGGTTGCTGGACACCTACCAGGCCGAGCGGCACCCGGTCGGCAGGGCCGTGCTGCGCAGCAGTGGCGGACTGGTCCGGCTGG
This sequence comes from Streptomyces sp. NPDC001920, assembly GCF_053594495.1. NCBI lineage: Bacteria > Bacillati > Actinomycetota > Actinomycetes > Kitasatosporales > Streptomycetaceae > Streptomyces > Streptomyces sp. NPDC001920. The sequence continues at coordinate 207,426 of NZ_JBSFEP010000010.1, read as the reverse complement.
CCCGGGCGCAGAGCCTGGTGCTGCGTGCCGTGCGGGCCCTCGTCTCCGGCGTCCTCGGCGCGCTCCCGCCCGCCCGGGCCAGGGCCCTGGCGCAGATCTCCGGCATCGGCTACCGCTACCCCGCTCCGCGCGGCTCCCACCGCCTCGTCGGCACGCGCGCGCCCGACGTCGCCCTGGAGGGCGGTCGCCTCTACGAGGCGCTGCGCGGCGGGCGGTTCGTACTGATCCAGCCGGCGGCTTCGGCGGCGTACGACGGGAGGGGTGCCCGCGAGGGACGGCTGGCCGTGGAGCGCTGGGCGAGCGAGAGCCGTACGACCGTGCTGGTGCGGCCCGACGGGTATGTGGCCTGGGCGGCGCAGGGCGCGGACCCGGCGGACGTGGAGCGCGCGGTCGCCGCTCACGTCGGGTGAGCGCAACCCGCTCCCGGGTGCGTCACCCCACTTGTGCCGCTGCGCTCCCGGCCCTCACCGGGACTCGTGCGTCCCCGCGAGCAACTCCCTGAGCAGGTCGGCCAGTTGGCCGGCCTGTTCGTCGTCCAGGACGGACAGGGCCTCCGTCTGGACGGCGAGCCCGGCGGTGACCGCCTCGTCGACGAGGGCCAGCCCCTCCGTGGTGAGGGTGACGTTCAGGCCCCGGCGGTCGTGCGGGTCGGGGGAGCGGCGCAGGAGCCCCGCTCGCTCCAGCTTGTCGAGGCGGCCGGTCATACCGCCCGTGGTGAGCATCAGCGTCGCCGAGAGCCGGCGGGGCGGGAGCGTGTACGGCTCGCCGGACCGACGCAGGGTGGCCAGGACGTCGAACTCGCCCCGTGAGATCCCGAACCGGGCGTACGTCGTGTCCATCCGGCCGCCCACCGCGTGCGTGAGGCGGTAGATCCGCCCGAAGACCTCCATCGCGGTCGTGTCGAGGTCGGGCCGCACCTGCGCCCACTGGTCGATGATCGCGTCGACGGCGTCCTTGCGCCGGGGTGGGCGTGCACTCATGGACCGAGTATCGGGCGAAGAACGGTCGGCCGCAAGAAAGTAGCTTGACGGAAAGTTGCTTAGCGCTAAGCTACTTTCCGCTGACCTACTTCCCGCTGACCTACTCTCCAGGGATCTGCCGAAGGGTGCCGACCCATGGCCGCCAACCGCGCCGTCCTGATACTCCTCACCGCCCTCGCCCCCGTCTCCTGGGGCACGACCTACGCCGTCACCACCGAGTTCCTCCCCGCCGACCGCCCCCTGTTCACCGGTCTGATGCGCGCCCTCCCGGCCGGTCTGCTGCTGCTCGCCCTCGCCCGGGTGCTGCCGCGCGGCGCCTGGTGGTGGAAGTCGGCGGTCCTGGGCGCGCTGAACATCGGGGCCTTCTTCCCGCTGCTGTTCCTGTCCGCGTACCGGCTGCCCGGCGGTATGGCGGCCGTGGTCGGCTCGGTCGGCCCCCTGTTCGTCGTGGGCCTCTCGGCGCTGCTGCTGGGGCAGCGGCCGACGGTCCGGAACGTCCTCACCGGCGTCGTGGCGGCGTTCGGTGTCAGCCTGGTGGTCCTGAAGGCGGCCGGCGCGCTCGACGCCCTCGGCCTGCTGGCCGCCCTCGCCGCCACGGCGGCCATGTCCGCCGGCACCGTCCTGACCAAACGGTGGGGGCGCCCGGACGGCGTCGGTCCGCTCGCCCTCACCGGCTGGCAGCTCACCGCGGGCGGCCTGCTCATCGCCCCCCTCGCCCTGCTGGCCGAGGGCGCTCCCCCCGCGCTGGACGGCCGGGCCGTCGGCGGCTACCTGTACCTGGCGCTGGCGAACACCGCGGTGGCGTACTGGCTGTGGTTCCGCGGCATCGGCCGCCTCAGCGCCACGCAGGTCACCTTCCTCGGCCCGCTGTCCCCGCTGACCGCAGCGGTGGTCGGCTGGGCGGCGCTGGGCCAGGCGCTGACCCCGGTCCAACTGGCGGGCATGGCGCTCGCGTTCGGGGCGACCGTCGTCGGGCAGCTCGGGGCCGCGGGCGGCGGTGCGGGCAAGGGTGCTCTCGGCGGCAGGCTGTTCGGCACCGCTGGAGCGAGCCGTGAAGAGCCGAGGGACGTGACAGGTGTGGCGCTGCGACGGTAGACCGAGCCGTTTCGGTTCGCCGCCCACGCGGACCCACGAGGCGGCTGATACGACAGCAGGGGGCGCCCGGTGCGGACCGGGCGCCCCCTGTGGCGTACCTACCGCTGCGGCTACGCCTGCTGCTCCTGCTGCGCCGCGGCCGCGTCGGCCGCTTGGGCCTTCAGGGCGCGTTCCACGCCCGCGCGGGACTCCGAGACCAGACGGCGCAGGGCCGCGTTCGGCTCGGCCGAGGCCAGCCAGGTGTCCGTCTTGGCCAGGGTCTCCTCGGAGACCTGGAGGGACGGGTACAGGCCGATCGCGATCTGCTGGGCGATCTCGTGGGAACGGGACTCCCAGATGTCCTTGACCACCTCGAAGAACGCGTCCGTGTACGGCGCCAGGAGCTCACGCTGGTCGGTCTGGACGAAGCCCCCGATCACCGCTTCCTGGAGGGCGTTCGGCAGCTTGTCGGAGTCGATGACCGACGACCAGGCCTCCGCCTTGGCCTCGGCGGTCGGGCGGGCCGCACGGGCCGTCGCGGCGTGGCGCTCGCCGGCCGCCGTCCGGTCCCGCTCGTACTCGCCGGTGATCTCCGCCTCGTCGAAGCGACCCACTGCCGCGAGCCGCTGGACGAACGCCCAGCGCAGCTCCGTGTCGACGGCCAGGCCCTCGATCGTCGTGGAGCCGTCCAGCAGGCCCTCCAGCAGGTCCAGCTGCTCCGGAGTGCGGGCCGTCGCCGTGAACGCCCGCGCCCACGCCAGCTGGTGGTCGCTGCCCGGCTCGGCGGCGCGCAGATGGGCCAGCGTGGCGTCCGTCCAGCGGGTCAGCAGGCTCTCGCGGGCAGCCGGGGCGGCGTACAGCTCGATCGCCAGCTTGACCTGGCGCTGGAGCGACTGCACGACGCCGATGTCGGACTCCTTGCCGATGCCCGACAGGACCAGGGAGAGGTAGTCGCGGGTGGCGAGCTCCCCGTCCCGCGTCATGTCCCAGGACGACGCCCAGCACAGGGCCCGCGGGAGGGAGGCCTCGAAGTCACCCAGGTGCTCCGTGACGAAGGCGAGGGACTGCTCGTCCAGGCGGACCTTCGCGTACGACAGGTCGTCGTCGTTGAGCAGGATCACGTCCGGGCGGCGCTTGCCCGCCAGCTGCGGTACGGCGGTCAGCTCGCCGTCCACGTCCAGCTCGATGCGCTCGTCACGCACCAGCTTGCCCGACGCGTCGTCCAGGTTGTAGACGCCCACCGCGATGCGGTGCGGACGCAGCGTCGGCTCACCCTGCGCGCCGGTGGGCAGCGCCGGTGCCTCCTGGCGGATCGCGAAGGACGTGATCACACCGTCGGCGTCCGTCTCGATCTCCGGGCGCAGGACGTTGATGCCCGCCGTCTCCAGCCACTTCTTCGACCAGGCCTTCAAGTCGCGGCCGGAGGTCTCCTCCAGCGCGCCCAGCAGGTCGGACAGCCGCGTGTTGCCGAAGGCGTGGCGCTTGAAGTACGCCTGGACGCCGGTGAAGAACTCGTCCTCGCCGACGTAGGCGACGAGCTGCTTGAGGACGGAGGCGCCCTTGGCGTACGTGATGCCGTCGAAGTTGACGAGGACGTCGTCCAGGTCGCGGATCTCGGCCATGATCGGGTGCGTGGACGGCAGCTGGTCCTGCCGGTACGCCCAGGTCTTCATGGAGTTGGCGAAGGTGGTCCACGAGTGCGGCCAGCGCGACTCGGGGTGGGCCGCCTGGCAGGCGATGGAGGTGTACGTGGCGAACGACTCGTTCAGCCACAGGTCGTTCCACCACTCCATGGTGACCAGGTCGCCGAACCACATGTGGGCCAGCTCGTGCAGGATGGTCTCGGCCCGCGTCTCGTACGCGGCGTCGGTGACCTTCGAACGGAAGACGTACTGGTCCCGGATGGTCACCGCGCCCGCGTTCTCCATCGCGCCCGCGTTGAACTCCGGCACGAACAGCTGGTCGTACTTCTTGAACGGGTACGCGTAGTCGAACTTCTCCTGGAACCACTCGAAGCCCTGCCGGGTCACCTCGAAGATGGCGTCCGAGTCGAGGTACTCCGCGAGGGAGGGCCGGCAGTAGATGCCGAGCGGGACCGACCGGCCGTCCTTCTCGTAGACGCTGTGCACCGAGTGGTACGGGCCGACGACGAGCGCCGTGACGTACGTCGAGATGCGCGGCGTCGGCTCGAAGGACCAGACGTTGTCCTTCGGCTCCGGCGTGGGCGAGTTGGAGATGACGGTCCAGCCCTCGGGGGCCTTCACGGTGAACTGGAAGGTGGCCTTCAGATCCGGCTGCTCGAAGGACGCGAAGACGCGGCGGGCGTCCGGGACCTCGAACTGGGTGTAGAGGTAGGCCTGCTGGTCGACCGGGTCGACGAAGCGGTGCAGGCCCTCGCCGGTGTTGGTGTACGCGCAGTCGGCGACGACCCGCAGCACGTTGCGGCCCTGAAGCAGGCCGGGCAGTGCGATCCGGGAGTCCTTGAAGACCTCGGCCGCGTCGAGCTGGTCGCCGTTGAGCGTCACCTCGTGAACGGTCGGGGCCACGAGGTCGATGAAGGAGTCGGCGCCGTTCTCCGCGACGTCGAAGCGCACGGTGGTGACGGACCGGTAGGTCCCGCCCTCCTGCGCGCCGGAGAGGTCGAGATCGATCTCATACGAGTCAACGGTGAGCAGCTTCGCCCGCTGCTGCGCCTCGTCGCGAGTCAGGTTTGTGCCAGGCACGCGGTCATCTCCTCGATATGTGTGGGTTCGGTCATCCTTCCACGGGACATCGGGATCGGGCGACGAGTGGGGCCTCGCACGCGGATGTCAGGGCAACTCATGGGGATACCCCTCTACCGGAGCGGGACGCGACGTCCGGATCCCGCCAGCGGTCCGGGCCCGCGGGCACGAGTGTGGGGGTCATGACGACGTACACTGCACGCCCCGTAGCACCATCGGTCCTGACAGAACTGCGCACCGCCGACGACGCAGGCCGCCCGCTGTCCCCGTTCACCGACGAGGAGGGCGGGGCGCCGCTCAGGTGCTGCCTGCGCCGGAGCGGCCCGGGGGAGCGGATCGCACTCGTGTCCTACGCGCCCCTGCGCCGCTGGGCGGCCGAGACCGGTGTGGATCCCGGTGCCTACGACGAACAGGGCCCCGTCTTCATCCACGCCGAGGAGTGCGCGGGACCGGAGGGAGACGGTCGCCCGTTCGCGAACGCCCACCGGATCGTCCGCCGCTATTCCGCCGACGGACACATCCTGGGCGGACAGCTCGTGGCTGCCCCCGACGACGAAGCCCTGCGGAACGCCTTCGACGACCCGGCCGTGGCGCTCGTCCACGTCCGGGCCGTCGAGTACGGCTGCTTCCTCTACGAGGTGCGCAGGTCCTAGGGGTGCCTCGCAGGGCCTGGGTGCCTGCTAGCCCTTCAGCTCCGCCGCCACCAGCTCCGCGATCTGCACGGCGTTCAGCGCCGCGCCCTTGCGGAGGTTGTCGTTGGAGAGGAACAGGGCGAGGCCGTGCTCGACCGTCTCGTCGGTGCGGATGCGGCCGACGTACGACGGGTCCTGGCCGGCCGCCTGCAGCGGGGTCGGGACGTCGGTGAGCGCCACGCCGGGCGCGCCGGCCAGCAGCTCCTTGGCGCGCTCCACGCTGATCGGACGGGCGAAGCGGGCGTTGACCTGGAGGGAGTGGCCGGAGAAGACCGGGACGCGCACGCAGGTGCCCGAGACCTTCAGCTCGGGGATCTCAAGGATCTTGCGGGACTCGTGGCGGAGCTTCTGCTCCTCGTCGGTCTCGTTCAGACCGTCGTCGACGATCGAGCCGGCCATCGGCAGGACGTTGTACGCGATCGGCGCGACGTACTTGTTCGGCGCGGGGAACTCCGCCGCCGAGCCGTCGTGGGTCAGCTTGGGCGCGTCGTCGCCGACCTTCTTGACCTGCTCGAACAGCTCGTCGACGCCCGCGAGGCCCGAACCCGACACGGCCTGGTAGGTGGCGACGACCAGCGCCTGCAGGCCGGCCTCGGCGTGCAGCGGCTTCAGCACCGGCATCGCGGCCATCGTCGTGCAGTTCGGGTTGGCGATGATGCCCTTGGGGCGGTCGGCGATCGCGTGCGGGTTCACCTCGGAGACGACCAGCGGGACCTCGGGGTCGCGGCGCCAAGCCGAGGAGTTGTCGATCACCACGGCGCCCTGCGCGGCCACCTTCGGTGCCAGGGCCTTCGAGGTCGAGCCGCCCGCAGAGAACAGCACGATGTCCAGGCCGCTGTAGTCGGCCGTGGCCGCGTCCTCCACGGTCACGCCGTCCAGGACCGTCCCCGCCGAGCGGGCCGAGGCGAACAGGCGCAGCTCGGTGACCGGGAAGTCGCGCTCCGTGAGGATCCTGCGCATGACCGTGCCGACCTGACCGGTGGCTCCGACGATTCCGACCCTCACGGCGACTCCTTCTACGTGGCTTGTCTGTGTCTGCTGCATGGCCGAGGCATTTCCATCATGCGGTGCGCCTCGGCCCACCTGTCCAATTGTTTGACCGGGATGCTCGGACAATGGGACGCGACGGACCACGACCCCGGCTCCGCTTCTGCGGCTCCGACCCGGTCTGAGCTGGAGAAATTCCCCTCACGGTGGCCTCGCGCCGCAAGCTCACCTGCCCATCCGGCATCGGGCTACGCGAGTGTGTGACGTACGCCTCGGCCTGCCCCGCGAAAGTGCCGTGCCGTCCGCCGAACGTTTCCGCCCCTGCCGGCGTCACAGTCACAACACGGCGAGGGGAGGGTGGCTGTGCTGCGCAGAAAGGCCCGCCGCGGCCAGGGGGGCGGGGCCGTCCAGGGCGTCCTGGACGATCCGCTGGACGCGGCCCAGGAACGCCGGGTGCGAGCGGTGCTCGCGCTGGGCGGAGTGCCGCAGGCGGACCTGCCGGACGGGGTGCAGCAGGTCCGTCTGCGGCTGCTGGAACGGGCCGCGAGCGGTCGCGAGGCGCCGCGGGACGTGTCCGCGTGGGCGGCCGTCGTCGCCTCCAACCTTGCCATGGACTGGCACCGGGCCAAGAAGCGCCAGGAGCGGCTCGGCGAGCGGCTCGCCGCCCTGCGCGAGCCCGCACACCCCTCCGGCGAGGACACCAGCCTGCTCTCCCTCGCCGTCGCCCAGGGCCTGGACGAACTGCCCGACGCCCAGCGTCAGGTCCTCGTCCTGCGGTTCTACGCCGACCTGCCGGTGCGCGGGATCGCCGAGGAGCTCGGCATCCCCGAGGGCACGGTCAAGAGCAGGCTGCACACGGCGGTACGGGCCCTGCGTGCCCGCCTGCACGAGGACGAGGTGGTGTGACGTGACCGCCGAGAACGAAGGCCGTACCGGCCGCGACGGCTACGACGGCCGTACCGGTGCCGACGCGCTGATGGCCGCGATCACCGGCGAACCGCTGCCGGACGAGGCCCGCGCGGACGCCGCTCTGATGGCCGAGCACCGGTCGGCCACCGCCGATCTGGCGCTGCTGCGGCAGCAGCTGGAGATCATCGGGACCGCGCTGACCGCGGCCCCGGACCCGGCCCGGGAGCCGGAACCCGAACCTGTCCCCGCCCGGCTGCGACCGTCCTCCCGCGCGCGCCGGCGTGCGTTCACCCTCGCCTTCGGCACCCTCGCGGTGGCCGCCGTCGCCTCCGTGGTGACCGGCCTGGGCTGGCTGCTGTCCGAGGCCGGGGACGGTGGCCTGGCCTCGGGGAGCAGCGCCGACCAGGCGAGCAGCAAGCAGGCCGAGGCCGCATTCGGCACCTCTCGCTACCTCGCCTGCGCCCGTCTGGTCGCCGAGGGTGACGTCACCGCCGTGGTGTCGGTGCCGGGGACGGCACAGGAGAGGATCACCCTGAGCGTGACCCGCTCCTACTGGCCGGAGAAACCGGAGAAACCGGAGAAACCGGAGAAGCCGGGGAAGGGCCCCGACGAGGTGACCTTCCTGATGGAGGAGGACGCCGTCGGCAAGGGCGAGCACATCCTGGTCGGCATCCCCAGGCACGCGGCGGGCCCGGACTTCTGGGCCGTCGGGGAGCGGGACATCGCCCCCGAGCGGGAGTGGATCACCGCCAGGCTTCCCGAGGCGCGGAACCTCACCTGCGCATGACGAGGGGCGGGCGCCCGCACGGACGCCCGCCCCCTTGCCGTTCACCGGACTACGGCGTGACCTTCTCGATCTTCACGTTGCCCAGGCCCGCGACCGTGCCGCGCGCGTTGAGCAGCCGGACCTGCCCGAAGAACTCACGGCCCTCCGGAGCGGCCGCGAGCGCGGTGACGCTGCCGGAGACGGCGGCCGTCTCGCCCGTACCGAGCTTCACCGGCGCCGACTCGTCGACCGTGACGGTGCCGAGCGCGGCCGAGTAGAACACGTCCAGGTAGTCGTAGGCGGTCGAGCCGCCCGGCACCGCGTAGCCGACGACCTCGATGCGGTACTTCCCGGCCGCCGGCTTGGCGATCGAGACCGACTCCTCCGAGTCACCGTCGGCGGAGCTGCCCACCTGGGTGCCGGCCGCGTCGTAGACGACCAGGTCCAGGTCGGCGGCGGCGTCGGAGACGTTGCCGATGGTGACGTCGAGCGACGTGGCGCCCTCGGGCACGTCGACCGTGGTGGTCTGCGTGGCGCCCTCGGCGATCGTCGGACGCGTCGTCTTCGACGAGCCCAGCGGGCCGCCGGCCAGCTTGCCGTCGAGCGCGGCGTACTTGTTCGTCACCTTCCAGGAGGCGGTGGCCGGCGTGCCGACCTTGGCCTCGGGGACGGTCACGGTCTCCGGGTCGAAGGCCGCGCCGAGGACGGTGACGTCCAGCTTGTACGGGTTGTCGAGCAGCGGCGACGTACGGCGCGACTCGACCTCGATCTCCCAGACGCCGGGCTGCGGGTCGGCGTAGGAACGCACGTCCGGCTTGCAGCCGTTGCCGTTGTTGTAGTTGTTGTAGCAGTTCGGCGTGCCGGTCGGGTCGGACGGGGTGCCGTACGGGTGGATGGCGATGAACCGGGTCTGGCTCTTGTCCTTCAGCCCGCCGATCGCGACCTCCAGCGACGTGGCGCCCTCGGGCACGGTCACGAAGTAGTGCTTGGTGCTGTTGCGCTGCACCGAACCGGACGCCGAGTACGTGTACTTCAGCGGTGCCGCGACCACGACCGTGTTGAGGATCTGCTTGTCGATGCCCTCGGTGCGCGGGTCGTCGACCTCCAGGATGGCGCTCTTGATGCCGGCCGAGGACGGCTTGGCGGCGACCTGGACGGTGACCGGCTTGTTCAGGCCGAGCTTGATCTCGTCGGAGCCGACGATCCGGAAGGTGTCACCGGCGTTGTTCTCCAGGTGCAGCTCGTGCCGGATCGCCCGGTCCGCACCGGACGTACGGGTGATGGTGACGTCGTACGTCTTCTTCTGCCCGGCCTTCAGACCGCCCTCGCGGTCGTAGACGCCCGTGCCGAAGCCCGGCGTCTTCAGGAACTGGTCGATCGCGGTGTCCACCGGCGCCTTGACCGTGTACTCGTGGGCGGTGGCGCCGTCACGGATGGCGTCCCAGGCGTCCTCGACGTTGATGAGGCCCGCACCCTCCTCGTACGCCTGGACACCCTTGATGTGGTCGGCGGTCGAGGTCAGCGCGGTGCGCAGCTTCGCCGGGGTGAGGTCGATGTCCTTCTGCTTCGCGGCGCTCAGCAGCAGCGCGGCCGCGCCCGCGGCCTGCGGGGAGGCCATCGAGGTGCCCTGGAGCATGCCGTAGCCGGCCGGCAGCGAGTAGCCCGCCTCGGCGACCGGGGCGCCCGGCAGCCAGGTCTGGATGGTGTTGATCGCGGCGCCCGGGGCCGACAGGGTCGGGGTGAAGCCGCCGTCCTCACGCGGGCCGCGCGAGGAGAACGGCATCATCGCGTACTTCTTCTCCACGACCGAGCCGTAGTTGGCGGCCCAGGTCTCCTTGGAGACGGTCGCGCCGACCGAGATGACCTTGCTGGACAGGGCCGGGTCGCCGATGGTGTTGGCGCCGGGGCCGGAGTTGCCCGCCGAGATCACCAGCTGCACGCCGTAGGTGTCGATGAGGCGCGTGTACAGCTCCGAGCGCGCGTTGTTGCCGTCGTTCAGGGCCGGCAGACCGCCGATGGACATGTTGACGATGTCGACGCCGCGGTTGACGACGAGGTCGATCATGCCCTCGGTGAGCGCGACGTTGGTGCAGCCGCCGGTCCAGGTGCAGGCACGGGAGGCGACGAGCTTGGCGCCGGGCGCCGCGCCGTTCATCTCGCCGCCGAACAGGCCGTTGGCGGCGGTGATGCCGGCGACGTGCGTGCCGTGCTCGGACTCGATGACGCCGATGTTGACGAAGTCGGCCTTCTTGCCGACCCAGGTCCCGCCCAGCGGGTCCATCGGCACGTCCTTGCGGATCTGCACGACGAACGGCTGGCGCTCGGCGACGTCGGTGGACGGGTCGTCGGTGCCGAAGTACCCGATCTGGAAGCCGTCCTTGTACGGCTTCATCGGGGTGTCGTCACCGAAGTCGTTGTTGTTGTTGAGGTCCACCCGGACGGTGCCGTTCGCGGCGTCGTACAGGACGCCCCAGGAGTCGGTCTTGTCGCCGTCACGGTTGGCGTCGCCCGCCGCGTCGCCGCCGGTGGTGTACGACTCCAGGAAGGTGCTGACCTGGTAGGAACCGGCCGGCGCGGTCCAGGTCTTGCCGCTGTAGGTGAAGGTGGGCCCGGAGACGGAGGTCACCATCGGGCGCCAGGTACGGTCGTTGTCGACCAGCGGGTCGGTGGCGGTGACCCAGTCGACGATCTTGCGCTCACCGGTCGTGGTCTTCTGCAGCGCGGGGTGGCCGAGGTCGACGCCGGAGTCGAGGATGCCGATGGTGATGCCGCGGCCGTCCGCCTTCGGGTGGTCCTCGACGAAGTCGACGGCGCCGGTCTCGAAGGACGGGTTGTACGGGTTCTCGGCCGGCGTCTTCTTGCCCGGAGCCGGGTAGGTCGCCGCGCCGGCCGTCGACGCCTCGGTGTCGACGGCGGGGTCGTCCAGGGGTATCTCCTCGCGCAGGTCGATGCCGTGCACCGAGGAGAGCTTCGTGGCGGCCGCGATGGCCGAGTCGGCCTTGGCGGTGGGCACGGTGGCCCGGACGTAGCCGAGCTTGTCGTAGGTGCGGCCCACAGAGCCGACCGCGTCCAGCTCGTCGGCGACCTTCTCGGTCTGACCGGGCGCGGTCGCGATCATCATCGTGACGTTCTTGTCGCCGTCCGCCTTGGCCTCGGCGAGGAGGTCGGCGTCGCTCGAACCGAGCTTGTCGTGAGCGGACTTGACGCTCGGGTCCGCCGCGGGAACGGGGTCCGCGGCGACGGCCGTGGATATCGGCCCGGCCGCGGAGAGCGCGGCGACGAGACCGGCGGCCAGGGCTGTGCGGACCGCGCGTCTCGGACCCGGCTTCGGATCGCGCTGGGGGGTGAGGGTCATCGGCATCCCTTGTTGGTAAAGGAGCATCGGTCGTCCGGTATGCGATCCCGGACGACCGCACAGCCTTACGCAAGGGAAGGATGTTTGGGAAGAGTTGACCGAATCGAAATGGAGAGGTGGGGGAAACCCCCTGTGCATACCGGGCGAGAAGCCAGGAAGGCGGGCAAGTCGCCCGAACGGCACTTATATTCGCCTGCCGACTCGCCGACGGCCGACTAACGTCCCCATGTGCGGAAGAAGTTGAGGGTGGCGGCCTACGCCATATGCGTACGTGACGGACAACTCCTCCTCGCCCGGTCCCCGGCGCCCCGCGGCGGCTTCGAGTGGGTGCTGCCGGGCGGTGGCATGGAGCACGGCGAGGACCCCTACGACACGGTCGTGCGGGAGCTGGAGGAGGAGACCGGCTACCTCGTCGAACCCACCGGCCTGCTCGGCATCGACTCCTCCCACCGGGTCTTCCCGGGCCGCTTCGGCAGAGGGGTCGACCACCACGGCGTACGGCTCGTCTACGAGGCCAGGATCACCGGCGGCGACCTGCGCCACGAGGTGAACGGCTCCACGGACATGGCCGCCTGGCACCCCCTCGACGACGTGCCGGGCCTGACCCGGGTCCGGATGGTCGACCTGGGGCTGTCGCTGTGGCGGGAGCGGCCGGCCGTGGGACGGATCCAGAACCCGGGGAGATAGCTGCACTACCCCGGAAAATGAACGGGGAGTGACCGTGTCCCGGCCGTTCGAGGAGCGGCCGTGGACGCGGAAGGTAGTCCAAGATCCACGTACGGTGATCGGCGCTGCCCGTTGCGGCCGTGTTCACACGCAGGTCACCCCCGGTGCCAACGATCCCTGGTGAGCGGGACGTTTCGCGGAAGCGAAAGCCCGCGACCACTGCCGACGCGTTCGCACTCGGGGAGATCGCGCATGTCGCGCATACGCTCTGTCGCCAGCTCCGCGCTGGGGATCCACCGCCGAACCCTGCTCGCCGCGACCGGGGCGGTGACCCTCTCCGCGGGCGTCGGCCACGCCCTGCGGCCCACCGACAGCCAGGCCGCCACGACCACGGGCACCACGGGCGTGGCGGGCGTCGGCGATGCCGCCGCCGAGGCCCCCGTCGGCGTCTCCCGCAGGCTCCCGGTGGCGCTCGCCCCCTACACCCGGGGCACGACCCTCGCCGACGTCGCCACCCCGGTCGGCGGCTCCGGCTACCGCCGCCTGGGGGACGGCCCCGGCTGGCGGCGGATCGTCCGCGAGGACCTGGCCGCGCCGAAGACGGGGCGCGCGAACCGGCGTACGGCGCTCGCCGCCTTCGTCCAGCTCACCGATCTGCACCTGATCGACGCACAGCACCCGCTCCGGCTGGAGTACCTGCGCGCCACGGACGTTCACGCCTGGCGACCGCAGGAGGCGCTGACCGTGCCGGGCGCGGTGGCGCTCGTCGAGAGGATCAACGCGCTGCGCGGCGGCCCCGTCACCGGCGCCCCGCTGCACTTCGCCATGACCACCGGCGACAACACCGACAACAACTGCAGATCCGAGCTGGAGTGGTTCCTGACGGTGATGAGCGGCGGCCGGGTCACCCCGAACACCGGTGATCCCCGGCACTACGAGGGCGTCCAGAGCAGCGGTCTGAAGCTCTACTGGCAGGCCGACGACAGCGTCCGCGACGCCGACAAGCAGCTCGGCTTCCCGCACATCGAGGGCTATCTGGCCGCCGCGATACGCGAACTGCGCAGCCCCGGCCTGAACATCCCCTGGTACTCGACGGTCGGCAACCACGACGCGATGCCGCTCGGCACCTACGCCTCGCACGGCGACTCCTACCTGACCGACCTCGCCGTCGGCGGCAAGAAGCTGATGAACGTCTCGGCGGCCGACGCCAAGAAGCTCCAGGACTCCCTCAAGCAGGACAAGGACCCCAGGGGCACGGTCTTCAAGGACTTCCTCAAGGCCCACGCCCGCTCGATGCGCTCGGTCACGCCCGACGAGAGCCGGGCCCCGTTCACGCCCAGGGAGTACCTGCGGGCCCACCTGGACCCGGTGTTCCGAGGCCACGGCCCGGTCGGGCACGGCTACTCGACGGCCAACCTGGACGCGGGCACCCAGTACTACAGCTTCCGCATCGCCGACGACGTCATCGGCATCAGCCTCGACACCACCGACCCGGGCGGGCACTACGAAGGGTCCATCGGGGCGGCGCAGTTCCGGTGGCTCGACAGGACGCTGCGGGACCACGAGGACTCGTACGCGATCATCTTCAGCCATCACACCAGCGAGACGATGGACAACCTCCGCCGCGACCCGGCCCGCCCCGGTGAGCGGCGGGTGGGCGGCGCGGAGGTGGTGGAGCTGCTCGCGAGCCACCGCAACGTGCTCGCCTGGGTGAACGGCCACATCCACAAGAACGTCATCACCCCGCGCTCCGGCGCCGCCGGCGGCTCCTTCTGGGAGATCTCCACCGCCTCCCACGTCGACTTCCCGCAGCTCGCCCGGATCATCGAGGTGGTGGACAACAAGGACGGCACGCTCTCCCTCTTCACCACCCTGATCGAGTCCTCGGCCCCGCACCGCACGGACTTCGCCGACCTCTCCCAGACGGGCCTGGCCGCCCTCTACCGGGAGCTCTCCCTGAACGCCCCCGGCGCGCGCACGACGCTGGCGGGCGACCGCCGGGACCGCAACACCGAGCTCGTGCTGAAGAAGGGCTGAAACACGCTCAACTGGGGTTCACCGTCTCAACCTTCGTCGCACCCGCCCGGTCTCTCCCCCTGACCCCGCTCGACGTGAGCGGTCAGAAGGGGGAGAGACATGAGCGTACGTACGAAACGAGCGGCCCTGGTGGCGGGGACTGCTGTGGCGCTGTCCGTGGCCCTCGTGGCCCCCGCGGTGGCGGCGGGGACCGCCGGAGCGGACCACGGGGCGACCCGCAAGGCCGTCGAGGCCGCGGTCGGGGCCGGAGTCCCCGGCGTGACGGCGACGGCGAAGGACACGAAGGGCACCTGGTCGGCCACGGCAGGGGTCGGCAACCTCAGGACGGGGAAGCCGCGTTCGGCCGACGACCGCTACCGGGTGGGCAGCATCACCAAGACCTTCGTGGCCACGGTGCTGCTCCAGCTGGAGGCGGAGGGCAGGCTGTCGCTGGACGACACGGTGGACAGGTGGCTGCCGGGCGTGGTCGAGGGCAACGGCCACGACGGCGGCCGCGTCACCCTCCGCCAGCTTCTCAACCACACCAGCGGCATCTTCAACTACACGGCGGACGACGACTTCGGCCGCACGTACTTCCTCAAGGAGGGCTTCTTCGAGCACCGCTACGACACCAAAACGCCCGAAGAGCTGGTCGCGGTCGCCATGACCCACGAACCGGACTTCGAGCCGGGCGCGTCCTGGAACTACTCCAACACCAACTACGTCCTGGCCGGCATGGTGATCGAGAAGGTCACGGGCCGCCCGTACGGCACCGAGATCCGCGAGCGCCTCGTCGAACCCCTGAAGCTGAGGGCCACGACCGTTCCCGGCACCCGTGTGACGGTGCCGCGGCCCAGCAGCCGCGCCTACTCCAAGCTGGCCGAGACGGCGACGGGTCCGACGTACGACGTGACGAGGATCAACCCGTCGCTGGCCTGGGCGGCCGGTGAGATGATCTCCGACTCCAAGGACCTCAACCGCTTCTACACAGCTCTCCTGCGCGGCAGGCTCCTGCCGCGCGAGCAGCTGAACGAGATGACCACGACCATCCCCGTCGACGAGGCGCACTCCTACGGCCTCGGCCTGATGAGTACCGAGCTGAGCTGCGGCGTCACCGTCTGGGGTCACGGCGGTGGCATCCACGGCTCCATATCCGAGGCGCTCACGACCCGGGACGGCCGGCACTCCCTCGCCTTCAACTTCAACGGCGACTGGTCGGGGGACACGACGGCGGTGACCGAGGCGGAGTTCTGCGGGAAGGCCACGGCCACCGGGCGTACCGCGACGCGCGGCCCGGACCTCAGCTGACGGCACGAGGTGGGGCCGCCCGGACCTTCCGGCCGGGCGGCCCCTCCTCTCCCCTCCTGGTGCTGTGCTCCCGGTCCGTCACTACCGGGGCAGCACCACGACGTACGCGGCCGGATCGCGGTCCGCCGCCGCCATCAGGGCGGTACGGACCACCGCCGCCTGCTGCTCCATCGACTCCCGCAGCTTCTTCGGGGTGATGTACACGACCGTGATGCCGAGCCGCTCCAGATGCTCGCGCTTGCGGACGTACTCCGACCACAGGGCGTCCTCGTCCTGCCGGTGACCCTGGCGGGGGGCCCGCGTGTCCAGCTCCACCGCCACGGCCTGCTCCGGCCAGTAGGCGTCCAGGCCGCCGAGGTGGGGGCCGCCGGGCAGGCGCAGGTCGACGTTCCAGACGGGGTCGGGCAGGGCGTGGTCGCGGACCATCTCGTACAGGCGGTCCTCCGCGATCGCGCGGCCCTCGGCGAGCAGCGAGTCCACCGCGTCCACCACGTGCGGCCGGGACAACAGCTTCGCCTGGTTCAACTCCCGTACCACCGAAGCCGGTTCGCAGTGACCGCCGCGGACGGCCTCGGTCAGCAGCCGGCGTACGGCCCCCGCGTCCGTCAGTTCGGCGACCGCGTCGGCGAGGGCCCGCGGAACCGGTGCCACCGGCAGGCCCGTCACCTGCTCGGGCTGGGGGAGCGCGGGGGTGCGCAGCAGGCGGGCGCAGCCTGCGGAGCGCAGCCGGCGCATACGGGGGACCAGGACGTCGATCGTGTCCAGCGCGGTCAGTGGCGGCGTCGCCGCGAAGCCGTGCAGGGTCAGTGCGGCGAGCCCCGTGATCACCGCGTCGGGGTAGCGGGGGGCGGCGTGGCCCTCGCCCGCGTTCGGCTGCGACGGCACCCCGGACGCCCGTTCCCGTGCCGCGTACATCAGCACCGCGTGCAGGCGCTCCTCGCTGGTCGGCGGGCCGGGGTGGAGCAGGAAGACGCCGGGCAGGAACTGCTGCCAGGGGCCGCCGGGGCGGCAGTGCTCGTTCGTCTCGGAAGGCTGGACACCGTGCGACTTCAGCTGCGCCGCCGTCATGACACGGCGGTGCACCTCGGAGAGGTGGCGCAGCGGGCGGGGGGAGAGCGGGGGGAGCGGGGCGTTGTGGTTCATGCCCCGGAGGTTCCCGCGTCCCGTCCGCCTCCTAACCGCTGTTACACGGTCGTCGACAAATACGGACAACCCAGTACTAAAGGACGGGTGTTCGGATGCCGAGTAGGCACGGAAAACCCCTGGTCCGTTCGGGTTGGACCAGGGGTTACGGCTGCTATTGCCTGAATTCCGTAACGGTCACGGAGGGCCGTGATCGTTGGCCAAAGGTCTTGTGCGGTTGACGGCGCTCGGGACGGCGCGTTCGCCTACGGGGCGCTGCCGGCCGGCGCGCCCCTACGGCTCACTGGTGTGCCGCGTCGCACGCCTGCCCCCGCAGCCCCCGCGCCAGATCGTCCCGCGCCTCCAGCACCAGCCGCCGCAGTGCCGGGGCCGCGTCCTCGTGGGCCGCGAGCCAGGCGTCCGCGGCGTCCAGCGTCGCGGGCGAGTGCTGGAGCGCGGGGAACAGGCCCCGGACCACGTCCATGCCGATCTGGATGGACCGCTCGGACCACACCCGCTCGATGGCCGCGAAGTACTTCTCGGCGTACGGCGCGAGCAGCTCCCGCTGGTTCGCCTGCGCAAAGCCGGCGATGGTCGCCTCGACCAGGGCGTTGGACAGCGCGTCCGACTCGACGACCTGCGCCCACGCCTGGGCCTTCACCGCCTCGGACGGCCGGGCGGCGAGGCAGCGCACCTGGTGGCGCCGGCCGGACGCGGTGTCGTCCCGGGCCAGTTCGGCCGCCAGCGCCGACTCGTCGACGACGCCGTGCGCGGCCAGCGGCTCCAGGAACGCCCAGCGCAGCTCCTGGTCGACGTCGAGACCGTCGATGGAGGCCGTACCGTCGAGCAGGCCGGTCAGCAGTTCCAGCCCCGGCTCATCGGTCACCCGGGCGAAGAACCGCGCCATCGCCAGCTGGTGTTCGCTGCCCGGCTCGGCGGCGTACAGCTGGGCCAGGGTGCCCTGCCTCAGCAGCTCGGCGCCCTGCGCCCGCCACTTCGGCGCCGCGTAGTTCGTCAGCGCCGACTCGGCCCAGGCGTGCAGCATCTGCAGGACGCCGATGTCGGACTCCCGGTGCGCGAACTCCAGCACCAGGCCGATGAACTCGCGCGCCGGCAGCAGCGCGTCCCGCGTCATGTTCCACAGCGCCGACCAGCACAGGGCGCGGGCCAGCGGATCGGTCAGGTCGCCGAGGGCGACACGCAGCGTCGCCAGCGACGTCTCGTCGAAACGCGTCTTGCAGTACGTCAGGTCGTCGTCGTTGACCAGCACCAGCTCCGGTGCCTCGGCGCCCGCCAGCTCCGCCACCACCGTCCGCGGCCCGTCGACGTCCACCTCGGCGCGCGCGTACCGGGCCAGCTCGCCGCCCTCGCCGCGCCGGTACAGGCCCACGGCCACCCGGTGCGGACGCAGCTCCGGGTGCGACTCGGCGGCCTCCTGCACCACCGCCAGCTCGCTCACCCGGCCCTCGGGGTCCAGCAGCACCTGCGGCGTCAGCGAGTTCACGCCCGCCGTCTGCAGCCAGGACCGCGCCCAGGCGGTCATGTCCCGGCCACTGGTCTCCTCCAGCACCGACAGCAGGTCACCGAGGCGCGTGTTGCCGTACGCGTGCCGCTTGAAGTAGCGCCGCGCGCCCTCCAGGAACGCGTCCTGGCCGACGTACGCCACGAGCTGCTTCAGGACGGAGGCGCCCTTGGCGTAGGTGATGCCGTCGAAGTTCAGCTTCGCGTCCTGCAGGTCGCGGATGTCCGCGGTGATCGGGTGCGTGGAGGGCAGCTGGTCGGCGCGGTACGCCCAGGCCTTGCGGCGGTTGGCGAAGGTGATCCAGGCGTCCTTGAAACGGGTCGCGCCGACGCTCGCGAACGTGCCCATGAAGTCCGCGAAGGACTCCTTCAGCCACAGGTCGTCCCACCACACCATGGTGACCAGGTCGCCGAACCACATGTGCGCCATCTCGTGCAGGATGACGTTCGCCCGGCCCTCGTAGGAGGTGCGGGTCACCTTCCCGCGGAAGATGAACTCCTCGCGGAAGGTGACCATCCCCGGGTTCTCCATCGCGCCGAGGTTGTACTCCGGCACGAACGCCTGGTCGTACTTGCCGAAGGGGTACGGGTAGTCGAAGTGGTCGTGGAAGAAGTCCAGGCCCTGCTTGGTGACCAGGAAGACGTCCTCGGCGTCGAAGTGGGGCGCCAGCGCCTTGCGGCACATCGCGCCCAGGGGGACCTCCAGGGTCGTGCCGTCGTCGAAGGTGCGTGTGTAGGAGTCCGTGACGTAGTGGTACGGGCCCGCCACCACGCAGGTGATGTACGTCGAGATCGGCTTGGTCTCCGCGAACCGCCACGTCCCGTCGGCCAGTTCACCGGCCCCGTTGCTCCACACGGTCCACCCCTCGGGTGCCCGCACCTCGAAGCGGAACGGTGCCTTGAGGTCCGGCTGCTCGAAATTGGCGAAGACACGGCGGGAGTCGGCCGGCTCGTACTGGGTGTACAGGTACACCTCGCCGTCCTCGGGGTCGACGAAGCGGTGCAGGCCCTCGCCGGTGCGGGAGTAGGCGCACTGGGCGTCGACGGTCAGCTCGTTGTCGGCGGCCAGGTCCTCCAGGACGATCCGTGAACCGTCGAAGACCTCGCTCGGGTCCAGGTCCTTGCCGTTGAGGGAGACGGCCGTCACGCTCGGCGCGATCAGGTCCGCGAAGCTGGTGGCGCCGGGCTCGGCGCAGCGGAAGCGGATGGTGGTGACCGAGCGGAACGTGCGCGGCGCCTGGCTCCCGGCGTCCCGGTCGCCGACGGCCGAACGCACGTCCAGGGACACGTCGTACCCGTCGACGGACAGCAGGGCGGCCCGCTCACGGGCCTCGTCACGGGACAGATTCTCACCGGGCACGGGCGGCGCTCCCTCGGGTGGTGTTCAGTATGCGGACGGACGGTCCCGATCCTGCCATGCGCTCCGCCCGCGCGGCACCGGGGAATGGCATGCCGGGCGGCGGCGTTGCCCCAGACGTTGCGCGGACACACGCCTGCCTCATGAGGAGAGACATGTCGGAGAAGACCCCCGTCGACTTCTGGTTCGACCCGCTGTGCCCCTGGGCCTGGATGACCTCCCGCTGGGTGCTGGAGGTGGAGAAGGTCCGTGACATCGAGGTGCGTTGGCACATCATGAGCCTGGCCGTGCTGAATGAGGACAAGCTGGATGAACTGCCCGAGGAGTACCGCGAGATGCTCGCCACGCACGCGTGGAAGCCGGTACGCGTGGTGACCGCCGCCTGGCAGAAGCACGGCGACGACGTCCTCGGCCCCCTCTACACCGCGCTCGGCACCCGCTTCCACAACAACGGCGAGGGCCCGACCACCGAGGCCATAGCCGGCGCCCTCGCCGACGCCGGGCTGCCCGCCGATCTGATCGACTACGCCGACCAGGAGGACTTCGAGTTCGACGCCGAACTGCGCGCCTCCCACAAGGAGGGCATCGACAAGGTCGGCCAGGAGGTCGGCACGCCGGTCATCGCCGTCCCCGGCGCCGACGGTGAGCAGCTCGCCTTCTTCGGTCCGGTCGTCACCCCCGCTCCCAAGGGCGAGGATGCCGCCAGGCTCTGGGACGGCACCCTCGCCGTGGCCTCCGTGCCGGGCTTCTACGAGATCAAGCGCACCCGGACGAAGGGGCCGGACTTCAGCAACCTGTAGGGGTCACTCCTGGGCCGCGGCCTTCTCCTCGCGGAACCTCTCGGGGAGCAGGCCGCGGTCGTACTTGTTGAGGTGGCGGTAGTACGTCAGGCACCCCTTGGCCATGCAGCGCCAGAGGTTGTCCACGTGATAGCCGTCCCCTTTGTCCGCCCGGATCGCCGCCTTCTCCTCGCCGTTGACGAGCCGGAAGTCCTGCATCCCGCCGCAGGTCGGGCACGCCAGCCTGAACGTCCTCATCAGCCCCTCCTAGCCATCACCGCCAGATCGGGGAAGTCGGTCACCACCGCGTCGACTCCCAGTGCGTAGTACAGCGCGTACTCCGCGAACGCGTCCCCGAAATCGTTCGCTCCGCTGCCACGCCGGAACCGGGCGGGCAGGAACTGGTTCTCCGCCCGGAAGGTGTACGGCCCGATCCGCAGCCCCGCGGCATGCGCGTCCGCGACGAGGGAGGAGGCGGCGACCGACGACTTGTCCGGCCCGATCCAGTCCGCGTACTCGGCGATCCGCGCCAGCCCCGCCGGGGCCATCATGTCCTCGTACGTCGTCGGATCACCGGCCGAGACCAGGTCGTACGGCCCACCCGTGGTCCCCAGCGCCTGCCACAGCGGCACCTTCAGCTGCTCCGCTGCCATCCGCCGCAGGCTCGTCGGCTCGAAGGACTGCACGACGCACTCGCGCGGACCGAGCCGGTTGCGGCGGATGGCGGAGGCCAGCTTCGGCTCCAGCGGCAGGCCGATCGAGCGGAAGTACGTCGGATGCTTGGTCTCCGGGAAGACGGCGATCGTACGGCCGTACGCCCTCGACAGCCGCCGCGCCAGATCCACCACCTCCTGGAAGGTGAGCACCTCCTCGCGGCCGTCGAACACCGTGTTCCGGTTGCGCACCAGCGGCAGTCGCTCCACCGCCCGCAGCGTCTTCAGCTCCGCCAGCGTGAAGTCCTCCGTGAACCAGCCGGTCACCGACCGCCCGTCCACCGTCTTCGTCGTACGGCGCCCCGCGAACTCCGGACGCGCGGCCACGTTCGTGGTCTGCGAGATCTCGTTCTCGTGCCGGACCACCAGCACATGGTCCTTCGTCGGCACCAGGTCCGGTTCTATCCAGTCGGCGCCGGTCTGCACGGCGTACGTGTACGAGGCCGCCGTGTGCTCCGGACGCCAGCCGGCCGCGCCGCGGTGGCCGATGACGAGCGGATGCCGGGCGGGCGCGGGTCGCTCGGCCGCCTGTGCCGGGAGGGCCGTGGCCGCCGGGGCCGCGGCGGCCGCGAGCAGCAGGGAACGACGTCTGAGGTGCATGTGACTCCCTTGTGTCGTCGGGTCGTTCACGCGTGTGCTGTGTGCCGCGCCCGGGCCAGCCGGGCCAGATGGTCCTGGTAGGCCCTCGCGTAGTACGCCGCCCGCTCGGCGTCGGGCTCGACGAGAGCCGTCGGCTCGGTCCAGGCCGCCGTGTCCAGGTCGAGACCGAACCGCGAGGCCGCCGCCAGCACAGCCCCCCGGGCCCCCACCTCGCCCTCGACGACCCTGAGCGGCCGGCCCAGCACGTCGGCGAGCAGCCGCATCCAGGCGGGGCTGCGCGTGCCGCCGCCGCACACGGCGAGCGAGCCGGTCAGCCCCGCCGCCTCCAGGCAGTGGCGGGCCGCGAAGCCGATGCCCTCGCAGGTCGCGCGGATCAGGTCGGCCTTCGTGGACTCCAGGCACACCCCGGTGAGCTCGGCGCGCAGCCGAGGCTCGACGAAGGGCGCGCGCTCGCCCGACGGCGCGAAGTACGGCAGCACACGGACACCGTGCGCACCGGGCGGGGTCTCGGCCAGCAGCCCGTCGACCTCCTCGTGCCGGACGCCCGTCGTCGACAGCACCCAGTCCAGCGCCGCCGTACCGACCATCGCGGGCATCGCACGCAGCCAGTACCCGGGGCGGTCGGTACTGATGTACAGGCCGGCGGGCTCGCCGGTCAGGTCCAGGTCGGTCGTCGCGACCAGGCTGGCCAGGCAGGTGCCGACGATGAGGAGACCGTCGCCGGGGGAGGTCACCCCCGCCCCCAGTGCGCAGGCCGGCAGATCGTACGGGCCGTTCGAGATCCGGGTGCCGGGCGGCAGGC
The DNA here is from genome assembly GCF_053594495.1 of Streptomyces sp. NPDC001920. NCBI lineage: Bacteria > Bacillati > Actinomycetota > Actinomycetes > Kitasatosporales > Streptomycetaceae > Streptomyces > Streptomyces sp. NPDC001920. The sequence continues at coordinate 185,056 of NZ_JBSFEP010000010.1, read as the reverse complement.
CCTCGCCGCGCGTGCGCGCCGTCGCGATCGGGTCGCTGACGGGGGCGAGGAGGCCACGGCGACGGGTCAGGCCCAGCAACTCGACGACCCGGTTGTCGTACGTACGCGTACGCGGGTCCAGGAACGGCATCGACGCGTCCGAGACGTCGGTTGCCGGACCTGCTCCCGTCAGGCGCTGGAACACCATGTCCTTGCAGTACAGGGCGGCCTTCGCGGCATCCAGTGCCTTCGGCTCACGACTGTCCAGCCAGGCGAGGAGTGGGCCCGGACAGCCCGGGAACATCGCGCTGCCGGTGCGCCGGAACACCGTCTCGAAGGTGCCGTCGGCCAGCCAGCGGGCGAGGAGTTCATGCGCCCGGCCGTCCATCCAGGAGGCGGCCGGGCGTACCGGGCGTCCCTCGGCGTCCACCAGCCAGACGCCGTCGCCCTGGCCGGTGAGGCCGGCGAGCTCGACCGGTTCCGGGACGCGGGCGGTCACCTCGGCGAGTACGGCGACGACCGCGCCGTACACCTCGTCCATGTCCTGCTCGACGACCCCGTCGTGCAGGGTGAGGTCCACCGGGCGGGAGGCCACGGCCAGTTCACGGCCGGTGTGGTCGAAGGCGGCGGCTTTCACCGTGGACGTGCCTACATCGATACCGACGTACATTCCAACCCACCTCTTCTGGTTCGGTCGGCTGTCAAGTGCCTCGTGCGGCTGGTGTGCCGAACTGTCCGGCTCGGTCTCCGCGACACCGGCGCGCCCCTACGGCTCCCACCCGGCGCGGCGGTCGTCAGGTCAGGCAATGAGCCAGTGGCTCCCCGCGTGCCCAGCGGCCCACCTCCTCGGCGGCGATGCGCGCCGCCTTCTCCGCCACCGCGCGGGACGCGCCGCCCAGGTGGGGGGTCAGGACGACCCGGTCGGCGAGGGCGTGCAGGCGTGAGTCGGGGGGAAGCGGCTCCCGGACGTAGGTGTCCAGGGCCGCCGCCGACACCTGGCCGCTCTCCAGGGCGTCGCACAGGGCTTCCTCGTCCAGGAGCGGGCCGCGCGCCGCGTTCACCACGATCGCGCCGGGCGGCAGCAGGGCCAGCTCTCGGGCGCCGATCAGGCCGTGGGTCTCGGCGGTGAGGCGGGCGTGCAGGGTGATCACCTGTGAGGACCGCAGGAGGTGGTCCAGGGTGGGGACGCGCAGGCCGTGGATCTCGTGGTGGTGGACGTACGGGTCGTGGACCGACACCCGTGCCCCGAAGGCGCACAGCACCCTGGCCACGCGGCTGCCCACCGCCCCGTAACCGACCAGCCCGACGGGCAGGTCCTCCAGTTCCAGGCCGCTGTGCTCGTACGTGTAGTAGGTCGCCCCCTCCCAGCTGCCCTGCCGGGCGAGCAGGTCATGGGCCTGGGGGATACGGCGCAGGGCGGCCAGCATGAGGCCGACGGTGAACTCGGCGGTGGCGGCGGCGTTGCGGCCGGGGGCGTAGCACACGCGGACGTCGTGCCTTTGGGCTGCATCCAGGTTGACGTTCACCGGGCCGCCCCGGCAGACGACGACCAGGCGCAGGTCCGGGCAGGCGTCGAGGACGCGTTCCGTCACCGGGCCCATCTGGGTGACCAGCACCTGCGCCCCGGCGAGTGCCCCGATGAGCTCGTCCTCGGCGTCGCTCGCCTCCTTCACCTCGGCCACCGGGCCGAAGGGGTCGAGCGGCCAGCCCAGGGTCAGCTCCCCCACGTCACAGGTGAGTTCCCGGCCGAGTGCCGCGCTGATGAGTGACGGCAGGATGAAGTGGTCGCCGGCGGCCACCACACGCACGCTGTTCCCGCTGGTCATCGAAGGGAGTCTCCCGTCTCGGCGTCGAAGACATGGGTGAGGTGAGGGTCGGCGGTGATGTGCACCCGGTCGTCGTGGGCGAGGCGGACCTCGGGGTCGGTGAGGACGGCGAGGGAGGGTTCGACGCCGTCCAGGGCGAGGGTGGCGATGCCCGATTCGAGGAGCGGCTCGTGCGCCAGGACGCGGGCGGGGATGCCTGCCTCGCCGCTCAGGCGCAGGTCCTCGGGCCGGATGCCGACCACCACGTCCCGGTCCGCGGCCACCGGCACCGGCAGTGCCACGCGCACGGTGCCGGAGAGGCGGGCGTGGGTGCCGGATTCCGCGACGCCCCGGAGCAGGTTGATCGCCGGTTCGCCGACGAAGTCCGCGACGAAGACGTTGGCCGGACTGTCGTAGATCTCGTACGCGGTGCCGAGCTGCTGGATGACGCCGTCCTTCATCACGGCGATCCGGTCGGCGAGGGAGAGGGCCTCCTCCTGGTCGTGGGTGACCAGGATGGCCGTATGGCCCAGGTCGCGCTGGATGCGCTTGAGTTCGCGGCGGGTGGTGTCGCGCTGGGCCGCGTCCAGGTGGGAGAGCGGTTCGTCGAGGAGGAGCACGTCGGGTTCGCGGATGAGCGCGCGGGCCAGACTGACCCGTTGCTTCTCGCCGCTGGACAGGCCCGCGGGGCGGGCGTCGAGGACGGCGGTGAGATCGACGCGCTCGGCGATCTCCCGCACCTTGCGGTCGACGTCACCCCGGTCGGCTCGCCTGCGTGCCTTCAGCCCGAACGCCAGGTTCTCCGCCACCGTCAGCGGCGGATAGAGGGCGTAGTTCTCGAAGGCGACCCCGATGTTGCGCCGCTGGGCCGGACGCCCGGTCACCGAGGTGCCGCCGACCAGGATGTCCCCGCCGGTCACCGTCTCCAGCCCGGCGATCATCCGCAGGGTCGTCGACTTGCCGCAGCCAGAAGGGCCCAGCAGGCCCAGCAGCTCGCCGGAGCGCAGGGCCAGGTCGATGCCGCGCACGGCGTCCACGGCCGGACGGCCCCGCGCACGGTAGGTCTTGCGCAGATCACGTAGCTCCAGCTCGGTCATCGCGGCCCTTCGTCACGGTCGGTGGCTCAGCACCCGTCCGGCCCGGTCCGCCGTGGGTCCTGGCGCAGACTTCGTAGGTGACCTTGTGCTCGTCCAGGTCCCGCAGCGCCTCCGCCGACGCCCCGTCGTCGACGAGGAGCAGATCGAAGCGGGAGAGGGGGACCACCCGGTGCAGGGCGACCCGGGCGAGCTTGGTGTGGTCGATCAGCAGGACGTTGCGGGCCGCCGCGTCGAGCATGGCCCGCTTCACCGACACGATGTGCTGCTCCTGGTGGTAGGCGTACCCCCCGCGCACCGCCGACGTCGACGCGAAGCACACGTCCACCCGCAGCTGCTCGATCGCCTCCACGCAGGACACACCGAGGAAGGAGGAGTGCAGCGGATCGTAGTCGCCGCCGAGGGCCATGAGGTGGATGCCGCGCTGGTCGGAGAGGAGGTTGATCGCCTCCAGGAAGTTGGTGACGACCGTGAGCGGGGTGACCTCGCCGTGCCGCAGCCTGCGGGCTATCTCCAGGGTCGAGGTGGAGTCGTCCAGCATGATCGCCATACCGGGCTCGATGAGCTGCAGCGCGCGGTCGGCGACGGCGGCCTTCTCCGCGCGCATGGTCTTCAGCCGGTACTGGACGTTGGACTCGAAGACCCCGGAGGGCTGCGCGGTCACGCCGCCGCGGAACTTCCGTACGATGCCCTGCCGTTCCAGCTCGTCGAGGTCCCGGTGGATGGTCATCAGGCTCACCCCGAACCGTTCGGCCAGGTCGGCGGCGGTCGCCGAGCCGTCGGCGAGCACCTGCTCGGCCATGGCCGCCTGGCGGGCCGCGGGGCCCTGCTGACCGCTGCTGTTGCTGCTGCTCATCGTGCGCTCATCTCGATCCGTCGTCCTGGGCGCTCCGGCCGGTCTGCCTCGAACAGCAGCAGGTTCTCAGGCCGCACCGACAGCCGTACCGGATCGTCGGGGCGCAGGCCGGCCACGTCGCCGCGCGGGGCGACCAGTGACAGGTGCTGCTCGCCGAGCCGGACGGTGACCTCGACGGACCGGCCGAGCACCTCGGTGACGTAGACCGTGCCGGTGAGCCGGTGGCCGGGGCCGTCGCCGAGGGTGAGGTCGCGGGGCCGGACGCCGATCAGCACCTCGGTGCCGGGAGCGGCCCCGGCCCTGATCGGCAGCTCGGCCTCGCCGTCCGCCGAGCGGAAACCGCCGTCGGCCGTGACGGCGCCCGGCAGCAGGTTGATCCGGGGGCGCCCGAAGGCCCGCGCGACCTCCGTGTCGTACGGCTGGTACCAGATCTCCTCCCGCGTTCCGGTCTGCACGAGCCGCCCCGCACGGAGCACCCCGATACGGTCGCCGAGCGCCAGCGCCTCCACGGAGTCGTGGGTGACGTAGAGGGTGGTCGTACGCCGCACCGCCCCGATCGCCTTGAGCTCGGCCCGCATCTGCTGGCGCAGCTTGGCGTCCAGGTGGGAGAGGGGCTCGTCGAGGAGGAAGGCGCGGGCGGGGCGGACCAGGACCCGGCCGAGCGCGACGCGCTGACGCTGCCCGTTGGACAGCTGCCCGACCGGGCGGTCCAACAGTGCCGAGATACCGAGGAGTTCGGCGATCTCACCGATCCGCTCGCGGGCCCGCGCGGCCGGCAGGCGGTGGCGAGGGGAGCGCAGGGGCGAGGCGAGGTTGTCGTAGGCCGACTTGTGCGGATAGAGGGCGTAGCTCTCGAAGCACATCGCCACGCCACGGTCGTACGGCTCGACGCCGCTCATGTCCTCGCCGTCGAGCCGGACCGTGCCCGCGTCGGGCCGTTCGAGTCCGGCGACGGTCTTGAGCGTCGTCGTCTTGCCCGCGCCGGACGGGCCGAGCAGGCAGAAGAACTCGCCCTCGCGGACCTCCAGGTCGAGGTCGTCCAGGGCCGTCGTCCTGCCGTACGCCTTCCTGATGCCGTCGAGCGCGATCACGACTTCACCGCCCCGAAGGACAGGCCCCGCACCAGATACCGCTGGATCGTCAGCGCGAGCAGCAGCGGCGGTACGACGGAGACGAGGGCCGCCGCGGCCGTCAGGTTGTACTTGGGGCGGTCGCCGCCGAGGAAGGACAGCGCACCCACGGTCACCGTCTGGGCCTCGTTGGAGGTGAGGATGAGGGGGAAGACGAAGTTGTTCCAGGCGAAGATGAAGGCGAGCAGCGACACGGCCGCCACGCCCGGCTTCACCAGCGGCAGGGCCACCCGTACGAACGCCTGCTTGCGCGTGTAGCCGTCCAGCAGCGCCGCCTGCTCCAGCTCGGGGGTGAGGTCCGCGAAGTACGACCGCATGATCCACACGATCAGGGGGAGGGTGACGAGCTGGAGCACCCACACCATGCCGACGTACGTGTCGAACAGCCCGAGCTTCTGGTACAGCACGAACAGCGGGATGATCACGGTGAGTTCGGGTGCGAACCGGAACGACAGCAGCGTGAACATCAGGTTCTCGGAGCCTTTGAACCGCCAGCGCGCCGAGGCGTACGCGGCCGGCAGCCCCACGAGGAGCGACAGGGCCACCGCGCCCACCGACACGACCAGGCTGTTGACGAAGAACCGCAGGAACGGGATGCCCTCGCTGTCGCCGAGGACCGTGCGGTAGCCGTCGAGGGTGGGGGAGAAGGAGAAGTAGGTGGAGAAGAGTTCGTTCGTCGGCTTCAGGGAGAGGATCACCATCCAGGCGATCGGGAACAGCGCGAAGAGGAAGTAGAGGATGAGGGCGGCGTCGGCCAGCCGTCCCAAGAGGCGCTTGCGCATGGTCATTTCACCTCCGCGGCCTTGCGCTGGATCTTCCCCAGGTGCTTGACCAGCACCATCGCGGCCAGGTACACCACGGCCCACAGCACGATCGTGTAGCTGATCCCGAAGGAGTACCGCTGGAAGCGGATCGCCTCCAGGTACGCCCGGATCTGCAGGACGACGGTCGAGTCACCCGGCCCGCCCTCCGTCAGGGCGTAGATGATGTCGAACACCTTCAGCGAGTCCATGAACCGGAAGATCACCGCGACCAGGACGTACGGCCACAGCATCGGCAGCGTCAGCCGCCGGAAGGTGTACCACCAGCCCGCCCCGTCGACGGCCGCCGCCTCGAAGGGGGAGGTGGGCAGCGACCGCAGTCCGGCCAGGGCGAGGATCGCCACGAACGGGGTGTAGACCCAGACGTCCACGGCGATCGACGACAGCAGGGCGCCGGTCGGGGTGTCCGTCCACTGCACTCCGCCCAGCCCGAAGGGTCTGAGCAGGTAGTTCACCACCCCCACCGAGGGCTGGAGCATCAGCTTCCAGATGATGGCCGCGATCACCGGCGCGATCATCAGGGGCAGGATGAGGATCTTCTCCAGCACCCGCCCGACGAGTGTCGACCGGTGCAGCAGCAGGGCGACGGCGACCCCGAGGACGGTCTCGACGGCGGCGGCCCCGACCGCGTACAGCACCGTCACCCACGCCGAGTTCCAGAAGGCCTCCTGCGTGAAGACGGCCTCGTAGTTCTCGAACCGCACCATGTCCGGCTGCGGCTTGCTCGCCGAGAAGTCGAACAGGGTGTAGTACAGGCCGAGGCCGAAGGGGTAGAGGATCCCGCAGGTCAGCAGCAGGGCGGGGACGATCAGGACGTACGGGCGCAGGGCGGGCCGCCATCCCATCGCGCTAGCCCACCTTGTCGGCGAGGTCGCCCGCCAGCCCGTCCAGCACCGACTTCGCGCCCTGGCCGCCGTAGATCTCCTGGAGGGCGGCGGCCCAGCTGGTGGTCGCGTCGAAGAACTGGGCCTGCGGGGTGAACTGGATCTTCGTCTGGTCGACGACGGCCTCGAAGGTCTCGATGAAGCCGGGGAGGTGCCTCATCTTGTTCTTGTAGGCGGCCGCGTCGGCGACCGACTTGCGCACCGGGTCGATGTGGTTGTGCGTGACCGCGCTCCTGAGCAGGTGCTCCTTGCCGGTGGCCCACTGCAGGAACAGCCAGGCCGCGCTCTTCTTCCTGCTCTTGGCGTTCATGCCGAGCGACCAGATCCACATGTTGGTGGCGAGGGACCCGTCCGGCCCCTTCGGGCCGGGGTGGAAGGCGATCTTCCCCGAGGCGGGGCTCGCGCCCTCGACCGCCTGGAAGTAGGCGGCCGTGTCCGCGTCGAACAGCATCCCGGCCTTCTTCGCGCCGAGGTCGCTGGAGCACTGGTACCAGGTGTACGACGTCCAGGACGGCGGCCCGCCCTGTTTGACCATGCCGGCCCAGTCCTCGGTGAAGGCGACGGCCTGAGGGGTGTTCATGGCGGGTGTGAGTTTCCCGCCCCGCACTGTGAAGTCCTTCAGGCCGTTGCGGGCGTACATCGTCATGAAGCCGGGGTGGATCGTCGCCCAGCTCCTCGATCCCCGTACGGCGATCCCGTACATGCCGTCGAACCCGGCTCCCGGCGCCTTCCGCTTGATCGTCCCGGCGAGTTCGCGCAGCTCGTCGAAGGTCTCGGCGGGCTTGAGGCCGAGCTTTTCGAAGACGTCCGTGTTGTAGGCGACGACGTTGGTCTCCCAGCCCCACGGCAGTGCGTACTGTCCGCCCTGCCCGAGCGGCGCGCCCGCCTTCAGGGACCACTGGTCGGCCTGGAGGAGGTTCGGGAAGAAGTCCGCCTGGTCCCATTCGGCGCCGGTGGCCGAGGAGTTGCGCATCCAGGGGCCGAGATCCTCCAGCCAGCCCGGCGGGCCGTACTGCCAGACCATGTACGCGCCGAGCATGAAGACGTCGTACGAGGCGCGTCCGCTGGACAGGTCGACGGTGAGCTTGTCGAAGTAGTTGTCCTCGGGGAAGACGTCGTACTCGACCTCGATGCCGGTCTTCTCGGTGAAGGACTTCAGGTCGGCGATCAGCGCGTCCGTGTACGGGTGCTTGTTGAGCAGTGCCTTGATGGTCGTGCCCTTCTCCCGCTTCCAGTCGAAGGAGCCGGTGACGTCGTCGGCGGCCGAGCCGTCGCTCTTGTCGTCGTCACCGCCGAACCCGGCCCCGCAGGCCGCGAGCAGCGGGGTCGCGGCGGCCGCGGCGGTCAGGGCGAGGAAGCGGCGGCGGTCGTGCACGTGCTTGTCCATCCGTGACCTCCACGTGGGGGCTCGGTCAGCTGCTCGGGTTCACACGGCGAGTCGACTCGCTAACCGAGGGTGGAACGGCGGAAGTTGGCCGTCAATCCCTCGCGCACGGGAAAATCTCAGTGCAGAGTGAGAAGTTCACGGATCGGATCGCGATGTGCGGGAGGTTCCGGATGGCGGATGAGCGTTCCGAGGACGAGGCATGGCTCGGGATCGACCTGGGCACCCAGAGCGTCCGCGTGCTGCTCGTAGCCCGGGACGGCACGGTCCTCGGCAGCGGCTCGGCCCCGCTGGCCGGGCGGCGGGACGGCGTGCGGCACGAGCAGGACCCGGCGGAGTGGTGGGACGGGCTGTGCGCGGCGTCGCGGGCCGCGCTGCGCGGGCGGCCGAAGGTTCCGGTCCGGGGGCTGGCGGTGTGCGGGACCTCCGGGACCGTGCTGCTGACGGACGGGGCGGGGCGCCCGATGAGCCCCGCGCTGATGTACGACGACGGGCGCGCGACGGCTCAGGCGGCGCGGGCGAGGATGGCGGGGCTCGACGTCCAGGACACCTGGGCGCTGCCGAAGGCACTGTGGCTGACCGAGACCTACGGGCCGGGCCGGATCACCCACCAACCCGACCTGGTCGTCTCCCTCCTCACCGGTGAGCTGCCCCCGGCCGACGCCAGCCACGCCCTGAAGACCGGCTACGACGTCGAGCGCGACGCCTGGCCCGCCGTGCTGCCCCGGCTGGGCCTGTCCGACGCGGCGGTCCCGGACGTCGTACGTCCCGGCACCCGCCTCGGCGAGGTCTGCGCGACCGCCGCCGACGTCACCGGCATCCCCGCGGGGACACCCGTCGTCGCCGGGATGACCGACGGCTGCGCGGCCCAGATCGCCTCCGCCGCCCTGCGCCCCGGCTCCTGGAACTCGGTGCTCGGCACCACGCTGGTCCTCAAGGGCGCGTCCCCGGAGCCCGTCCGTGACCCGGCCGGCGTGGTCTACAACCACCGTGCCCCCGACGGTGGTTGGCTGCCCGGCGGCGCCTCCAGCGTGGGCGCGGGCGTACTCACGGCGGCGTTCGCGGGCGCCGACCCGGCGGCCATGGACGAACTGGCCGCCGCGTACGAGCCGTCCGGCGCCATCGCCTACCCCCTGGTGTCGCCCGGCGAGCGCTTCCCGTTCCTCGCCCCGGACGCCTGCGCGCTCGTCCTCGGCGAACCGGAGTCCGACGCCGACCTGTGGGCCGCGCTGCTGCAGGGCGTCGGCTACGCGGAGCGCCTGTGCCTGGACTACCTGCACCACCTGGGCGCCCCGCTCGACGGGACCCTCACCTTCACGGGCGGGGCCGCGCGCAGCCGGTACTGGAACCAACTGCGCGCCGACATCCTGGGCCGCCCGGCACGGGTGCCGCGGCAGACCGAACCGGCCCTGGGGATGGCCGCGTTGGCCGTCTACGGCACGGGTGCGGCACCGCGCCTCGAGGAGGCCGCGGAGGCCATGGTCCGCATCCGCGCGACCGTCGAACCCCGCCCCGGGAGCACCGCCCGCTTCGCCGAGCCGTACGCCCGCCTGATCGACGAACTCACCGGCCGGGGCTGGCTCCCACCCCCGGTCGCGGCGCATGCCCGTGCCCGCCTGGACGGGGATACTGCTCAGTCATGAGTACGAGCACCGCGACGACGCTGCTGCTGGCCCGGCACGGGCAGACGGTCTGGCATGCCGAGAACCGCTACGCCGGCGTGAGCGACGTGGCCCTCACCGACACCGGCCGCGCCCAGGCCGAGGCGCTCGGCCGCTGGGCCGCCGCCCACCCGGTCGACGCGGTCTGGACCTCCCCCCTGTCCCGGGCCGTGGTCACCGCCGAGCCCGCCTGCCGTGCCCTCGGCCTCACCCCGCATCGCGAACCCGACCTGCGCGAGTGCGACTTCGGGGTGGTGGAGGGCCGTACGCTCGCGCAGTTCGCGGCACAGGACCCCGAGGCCGCGAACGCCTTCCGCGCCGACCCGGTGGCGCACCCCTTCCCGGGGGCGGAGAACCCCGCCGCCGCAGCCCTGCGCGGTGCCGCGGCCCTGCGCCGCATCGCCGCCGCGCACCCCGGCCGACGGGTCCTCGTGGTCGCCCACAACACCCTGTTCCGGCTGGTGCTGTGCACCCTGCTGTCGATCCCGGCCGGGGAGTACCGCAGAGTGTTCCCCCGGTTGCGCAACGCGGCGATCAGTGAACTCCTCATGAGATCCGACGGATCCGCCGCACTTCTCTCCCTCAATGTGCCGTGCGAGCCCGGCCTGCCGTAGCACCATGGGCGCATGACGGAGATCGACACCTCGGTACCGCACTCGGCCCGCATCTGGAACTACTGGCTGGGCGGCAAGGACAACTACCCCGTGGACGAGGTGGCCGGTGACGCCTACACCGCCGTCTTCCCCGGCATCGTCACCATCGCCCGCAGCAGCCGCGCCTTCCTGGGCCGCAGCATCCGGTACCTGGTGGCCGAGGCGGGCGTGCGCCAGTTCCTCGACGTCGGCACCGGCCTGCCCACCGTCGACAACACCCACGAGGTCGCCCAGCGCCTCGCCCCCGAGTCGAGGATCGTCTACGTCGACAACGACCCCCTGGTCCTCGCCCACGCCCGCGCGCTGCTCACCTCGACGCCCGAGGGCGCGACGGCGTACGAGGACCTGAGCCTGTACGAACCGGAGAAGATCCTCCAGGCGGCGTCCCGCACCCTCGACCTGACCCGCCCCACGGCCCTGATCCTCAGCGGCATCCTCGGCCATGTGGCCGACCACGACCGGGCCCGCGACCTCGTCAGCCGCCTTCTGGCCGGTCTGCCCTCCGGCAGCTACCTGTCGGTCAACGACGGCTCCCGGGGCACCGACCCGACCTATGAGCAGGCCCAGGACGCCTACAACGAGACCGGCGCCGTCCCCTACTTCCTGCGTCCGATCGACCAGATCGCCGCGTACTTCGAGGGTTTGGACCTGGTGGAGCCCGGTGTCGTCTCCGTCCCCCTGTGGCGTCCGGACCCGGGCGGCACCGAGCCGCGGCCGATCGGCCAGCACGGGGGCCTGGGCCGCAAGCCCTGACCGCTGAGCGCCCGGCAGCGGGTGAGCCCCCGCGAGTCACGTCCTCGCGGGGGCTTCCCTCATTCCGCCTGCCGCCGTGAAGGGTGAGAAGACGATCACGAGGCAGGACGCTGCTGCGGCCAGCTTGTTGCAACTTGGTCGCAATAACAAGCTAACAGCAAAAAGCCCCCCGCGTGGATCACACGGGGGGCTTCGTCGTCGGCCGCGGCCGTCAGTTCCTGGCGCGCGCCTTCTGCCACGCGAACCCGGCCGCCGCCAGGAACAGCGTCATCGCACCCGTCGAGTACAACTGGACGCGGGTGTCCGGCTGCCGGGCCATCAGGACGAAGATCGCCACCATGCCCGCCAGGGCCACCCACGTCAGCACCGGGAACGCCCACATCCGCACGACGAGCTTCTCCGGTGCCTCGCGCTCCAGACGGCTGCGCAGGCGCAGCTGGGAGACGGCGATGAAGATCCAGACGACGAGGATGACCGCGCCGATCATGTTCAGCAGCCAGGGGAAGACGTCGTCGGGACGCCAGTAGCTCAGCACCACGCACACGAACCCGAAGACCGAGGAGGCGAGGACCGCCACGCGCGGGACGCCACCCGCCACCCGGCCGAGGGCCTTCGGTCCCTGGCCGCGCTCGACCAGCGAGTACGCGATGCGCGAGGAGCCGTAGATGTTGGCGTTCATGGCGCTCAGCAGGGCGACCAGCACCACGACGTTCATCACCTGGCCGGCGCCGGGGATGCCCAGGTGGTCGAGGGCGGCGACGTACGGGCCCTTCTCGACGACCGCCTTGGAGTCCCAGGGGACGAGGGTGACGACGACCGCCATCGAGCCGATGTAGAACAGGCCGATCCGCCACATGGCCGTGCGGACCGCGCGGGCCACACCGCTGACCGGGTTCTCCGACTCGGCCGCCGCGATGGTGACCGTCTCCAGGCCGCCGTAGGCGAAGACCGAGGCGAGCAGGCCGATGATCAGGCCCTCACTGCCGTTCGGCAGGAAACCCCCCTCGCCGGTGAGGTTGGCGGTGCCCGGCGCGTCCGTGCCCGGCAGGAGGCCGGCGATCGCGAGGCCGCCCAGCACCAGGAAGAGGCTGATCGCGCCGACCTTCAGAGCCGCGAACCAGAACTCGAACTCACCGAAGTTCTTCACCGCGGCCAGGTTCGCGCCGCAGAAGACGACCATGAACAGCGCCACCCACGCCCACTCGGGGGTGTGCGGCAGCCAGGTCGTCACGATCTTCGCGGCGCCGATGCCCTCCAGGCCCACGGCCGTGCACAGCAGCACCCAGAACGACCAGCCGGCCGTGAAGCCCGCCCAGGGTCCGAGAGCCCGCTCGGCGTGCGCGGAGAAGGAGCCCGACGAGGGATACGCCGCCGACATCTCGCCGAGCATCCGCATCACCAGCATCACCAGGAGGCCGGAGAGGATGTACGCGACGACGATCGACGGGCCGGCGGCGGCGATACCGGCGCCGGAGCCGACGAACAGGCCGGCGCCGATGACACCGCCGAGGGCGATCATCGACAGATGGCGCTGCTTGAGACCGTGGGACAGCGAGGCGCCGTCCGCCTGGGCGGGCGTCTCGGTGGTCGTGTGAGGCATGGGCGCGGCTCGTCCAATGCGTAGAGGGCAAAAAACCCCCACAGTCTGGGCAGCCTCTCCGCTCAGAAGGAGGATCTGCCCACTATGCGGACACTTGCCGCACTGTAGGTGACATGTCGATCACGTGGGGCCGGGGTGAGGCTGCCCCTCCTGGCCGGTGACGGGCCACGCAAGGGCTCACGGATTGGTGAATCCCTACAGTCGGCACCCTCGTCCGGCATGTGAGCCGCACGTCCCTGCCTCAGTGATCGACATCACCCCGTACCCGGTGTAACAGCCATCCTTTGTCCGGAGCCCACCAACTCCGTGAGCGCCCCTTTGTCGACCACTGACGGTGATCACGGCGTGTGTCCCGGGATAGCGTCACAGCGTCCCGTACTGCCCCTCACTTCGCGGAGTCCCCATGAGCACCGCTGCCGCCGCCCCCGCCCGCACCGGTCAGGTCCTCGCCGACCTGCTCCCGGCCTCCCGCGTCCGCGACCTCGCGCTCGTCGTCGGCGGTGCCGTGCTGACCGGTCTCGCGGCCCAGATCGCGGTGCCCGTGCCCGGCTCCCCGGTGCCGGTGACCGGCCAGACCCTCGCGGTGCTGCTCGTTGGTACGGCCCTCGGCGCCGGCCGCGGCTTCCTCTCCCTCGCGCTGTACGCACTCGCGGGCATCGCCGGTGTGCCGTGGTTCGCGGAGGGCACCTCCGGCGCCGCCGCCCCGTCCTTCGGCTACATCCTCGGCATGATCCTCGCCTCCACGGTCGTCGGCGCCCTGGCCCGCCGCGGTGCCGACCGCACCATGCTGCGCACGGCCGGCGCGATGCTGCTGGGCGAGGCGATCATCTACGCCGTCGGCGTCCCCTACCTGGCCCTCGCCACCGGCATGTCCGCGTCCGCCGCGATCGCGGCCGGCCTCACCCCGTTCCTGATCGGCGACGCCCTGAAGGCGGCCTTGGCGATGGGTGCCCTGCCCACCGTGTGGAAGCTCATCAACCGCTGACCCCGCAGCCGTCACGGAAGAGGCTCGCCCGGTCGCACCGCGACCACCTGGCGAGCCTCTTTCGCGTCTCGCTGCCGCTCAGCCCTCCTGCGTCCGCCTCGGCCGCCGCGGTTGCGACCACCACAGTCCGGCCGCGCCCACCGCGATCAGCGCGGCTCCGGCCGCCCCGAGCGGCAGGGCGTCACGGCCGAGTCCGGTCTTGGGCAGTTCGTCGGCGCCCGGCGCGACCGGCTTGTTGTCGGTGCCGAGGAGCAGCGGGGTGGCCGGGGCGTCGGGCGACGGGTTCGTCGTGCCGAACGGCACCGGGCCCTGCTGCCAGTACGTCTTCTTGCCGTCACCGCTCTGGACGGGAAGGCAGATCTTGCCCGCCTTCTTCAGGTCGTACGTCGCGTCGACGGCGTACGACTTCGACTCACCGGCCGGCAGATTGTCGAGGGCGCAGGCGAAACCACTGTTCGAGCCCTCCGGCAGATTGTTTTTGTCGATCGCTGAACATCCCTCGACATTCTTCACCGTGAGGCCGTCGAAACCGACGACCAAAAGCTGGATCTTTCCGCTTTCCTTGGTCCCTTCGTTCTTCACCGTGGCCGTGATGTCGGTGGTTCCCGAACTGTTGTCCACCGAAATTTTCTCGGGCAGCAGAGTGGTCAGCTCGACCCCTGCCGGTGCCTCGTCGATGACCTTTCCCCCCTTGCTGCTCCCGGTGTCCCGGTCATCCGCGCCGGCTGTGCCGGAAAGGATCACCACTGCCGAGAAAGATGCCGCGACCAGCGATCCCGTGATGGCCTTCATGCGACGAGAACTCATGTTCGTCCCCCTTGTCTGCGCCTGAATTCGCAGTACTTGAAGAGCTACCACAAGATTTCTCCGCACTATGCTGGTACGGCCTGAAGTGTGACCGTTGTGTTTCAGTCGGGGTCGGCTGAGGAGCGGTGGAGGGGGTGCAGCGGATTGCCGGGGAACGCGGAGAACACGGGAAACTCGGGAAACACGGGAAGCGCGGGAAATACGAGGAGCGAGGGGATTCCCGGTCTCCTGGTGGCGGGCCGCTACCGGCTGGTCGAGAGCATCGGCCAGGGGGGAATGGGGCGCGTGTGGCGAGCCCTCGACGAGATGCTCGACCGTCTGGTCGCCGTGAAGGAGATGCGCATCGACGGCCTCGACGCGGAGGACACGCGCACGCGCCGTGAACGCACCCTGCGCGAGGCGAGGGCGACGGCGAGGATCGACCACCCCAATGTCGTACGGGTCTACGACGTGGTCGACGAGGGCGAACGACTGTGGATCGTCATGGAGTTGGTGGCGGGCCGCTCCCTGGAGCGCATCATGGCCGAGGAGGGCCCCCTCGGCCCCTGCGAAGCGGCCCGGATCGGCCTGGGCCTGGTCGCGGCACTGCACCGGGTCCACGCCCGCGGTGTGCTCCACCGTGACATCAAGCCGGGAAACGTGCTGGTGGAGTCGGAGGTGACGCGCGGACGGGGCCGCGTGGTCCTGACCGACTTCGGTATCGCGGCGATCCAGGACGCCAAGGCCCTCACCATGGTCGGCATGCTCGTCGGCTCACCCGACTACATGGCCCCCGAGCGCATCTCCGGCCGGCCCCAGGGCCCACCGTCCGACCTCTGGTCCCTGGGCGCCACGCTGAGCGCGGCACTGGCGGGCCGCTCTCCGTTCTCCCGTGACACGACCCTGGCCACCCTGCACGCGGTCCTGTACGAGGAGCCCGAACTCCCCCCGACGGCAGGCCCGTTGCGGGACCTGCTGGCCGCCCTGCTGGAGAAGGAGCCGTCGCACCGGCCGGGCCTGGACGAGCTGGAGACGGCGCTGGAGCCGGTGGCGTTCCCCGAACCCACACCGACCGT
This sequence comes from Streptomyces sp. NPDC001920, assembly GCF_053594495.1. Classification (NCBI taxonomy): domain Bacteria; kingdom Bacillati; phylum Actinomycetota; class Actinomycetes; order Kitasatosporales; family Streptomycetaceae; genus Streptomyces; species Streptomyces sp. NPDC001920. The sequence goes on along the minus strand of NZ_JBSFEP010000010.1, from coordinate 169,589 downwards.
GCCGGTCGTGGCGGCCGGGGTGCCCCGGCTGGGGGCGGGGGAGCGGACCGGTGAGGACGCCGCGTCGGCGCCGGAGGAGGACGAGGGCGGCAGCCGGGACCCGCAGACGCAGGCCGGTCCCGGACGCTTGGAGCCCGAAGCCCCGGCGGCCGGACGTCTGGAGCCCGGGGGCACGGAGGGCGGTCGTCCGCACCGGGGGCCGGATCCGGTGACTGGCCCCGGGGCGGATGCCGTACGGGGCCCGGAGCCCGAGCCCGTACGCACGTCCGGCCCCGAGCCCGTACGCGCGGACGGCCGAGAACTCGTACGCGCGTACGACCCCGAGCCCGTGCGCCCGGGGCCGCCGGCCGGTTCGCCGGATGCCGGTTGGCCGCCGGAGCCTGCACGCACGCCCGCGCACACCGCCGGACCCGCGCCCGCGGCGGCCGTCCCGGCCCACCCCGATCCACGGCGGCCGGCCACCGAGGTACGCGACGCGATACCGCCGACGCCCGTGCCGACGGCGGGAGACGCGCGACCCTCGGCCGAGGCGGCTCCCTCGGCCACCGAAGCGGCCACCTCGGCCCGCTCCTCCACCGAAGCGGCCACCTCGGCCTCCACCGAACTCGCTTCCGGGCCCCTCTCCGACCCCCGGCCCCAAGCCCCTCCCGGACCCCGGCCCCAGGCTCCGTCCGACCCCCGGTCCCAGGCGTCGTCCGAGGCCCACTCCCCAGCGGCCCCCGAGGTGTGTTCGACACCCCCGCCCGGCGACTCCGCCGCCTCCCCGCCGCGCCGGGGCGGTGTCTCCCTGGCCCGCTCGGATGCGGTGACCGAGCGGCGGCCCGCCCCGGAGCCGGAACTCGTGCCGAGCACGGGCGGGTCGTACGCCCCCATGCCGCCCGGCGAACTCCCCGGTCCTGCGGTCCCGGCCCGGCCCCGGCGGGGACGTCGCCGTACGGGTCTCGTGGCCTCCGTCGGGATCGTCGCAGCGGGCGCGGTCGTGGCGGTCGTCCTGGCGACCGACTTCGGTGTGCCCAAGGGCGACCGCGCCGGCTCCTCGGCAACGCCGTCCGCCACGGCGGAGTCCTCCCCGGGCAGCGGCCCCTCCGCCACGGTCGAGGGCACCTCACGGCCGCAGAGCCTGCCGCCCGGCGCCCACCGCGAGGCGGGCGGGTTCGCCTGGGCCACCCCCGAGGGCTGGCGGCGGAACGTCAAGACGGGTTCAGAGGTGCACTACACGTCGCCGGACGGCAAGCAGGAACTGGCCGCCAAGTCGTCCCTGGCCCGCGGCGACCTCATGGACTCCTGGCAGGAGTCGGAGCGCAACGCCCGGCAGGGCAAGGACTACAGCAAGATCCGCCTGGAGCGCACGACCTTCCGGGGGCGCCCGGCGGTCGTCTGGGAGTACACCTTCACCCTCCAGGGCGAACCCTGGCACGCCCAGCTGCTGGGCTTCACCGTGGGCGGCAAGTCGTACCAGGTCAACACGTGGTACCGCCCGGACATCGAGGCGCAGGCGCTCACGACCTACGAGAAGGTCAGGGACAGCTTCACGGTGCTGTGACCGCAGAGACGACAAAGGGGTGGTGAGGCGCGCGAGCGCGCCCCACCACCCCTCCCCGAGGAGTCAGCGGCTTCAGCCGGTCTTGACCTCGTCGCGCTCCGCGCCGGAGACGGCGGCCTCCACGCTCGCGGGACGCTTGGCGCCGACCTTCTCCTTCACGAAGGCGACGATCAGCACGAGTGCGGCCACGAGCAGGGACAGCAGTACGGTCTTGCGGCCGTCGTGCTCGGTGTCGGTGAGCATGTAGCCGAGGACGAAGACGATCAGCGCGGCCGTCGCCCAGGTCAGGTACGGGTACAGCCACATCCTCACGACGAGCTTCTCCGGTGCCTCGGCCTGGATGATCTTCCGCATGCGCAGCTGCGAGAAGCAGATCACCAGCCAGACGAACAGGGCGACCGCACCGGAGGAGTTGACCAGGAAGAGGAAGACCGAGTCCGGGTAGGCGTAGTTGAAGAAGACCGCCACGAACCCGAAGACGACGGAGGCGAGGATCGCCGTGCGCGGCACACCACGGCCGGTCGTGCGCGCGAAGGCCTTCGGCGCGTCACCGCGCTGGCCGAGCGAGAAGGCCATGCGGGAGGCGGTGTAGAGGCCGGAGTTGAGGCAGGACAGCACCGAGGTCAGCACGATGAAGTTCATGATCTGACCGGCGTGCGGGATGCCCAGGGAGTCCAGCGCGGCGACGTACGAGCCGTCCTCGGCGATCGACTTGCTGTCCCAGGGCAGCAGGGCCACCACGACGAAGATCGAGCCGAGGTAGAAGACGGCGACACGCCAGATGATGCTGTTGGTGGCCTTGGTGACCGCGCGCTGCGGGTTCTCGGACTCGCCGGCGGCGAGGGTGGCGATCTCGCTGCCCATGAAGGAGAACACGACCAGCAGGACACCGGTGAGGATGGCGCCGGCGCCGTTGGGCAGGAAACCGCCGTGCTCGGTGAGGTTGGCGAGCCCCGCCTGTTCGCTGTCGACACCGGGGAGCAGGCCGAAGACGGCAAGTCCGCCGACGACGATGAACGCGGCGATGGCGACGACCTTGATACCGGCGAACCAGAACTCGAACTCACCGTAGGAGCCGACGGAGACCAGGTTGGTGGCGGTGAGCACCACCATCACGATCAGGGCCCAGCCCCACTGCGGGACGGCCGGGATCCAGCCCTCCAGGATCACCGCACCGGCGGTGGCCTCCACCGCCAGCACGACGACCCAGAAGAACCAGTACAGCCAGCCGATGGAGAAACCGGCCCAGTTCCCGAGAGCCCGGTCGGCGTGCGCGGAGAAGGAGCCCGAGGTCGGGTTGGCGGCGGACATCTCACCCAGCATCCGCATCACCAGCACCACGAGCGTGCCGACGAGGGCGTAGGACAGGAGGATGCCGGGGCCGGCGGTGGCGATACCGGAGCTGGATCCGACGAAGAGCCCGGCGCCGATGACGCCGCCGATGGCGATCATCGACAGGTGGCGGTTCTTGAGCCCGGCCTGTAGGCCATGGCCGCCGGCGGCCGGTTCGGCCGTCTGCTTGGTCGGCTGCGAAGTCATGGAACGGATTTCCTTTGCGCCGTTGGGGAGGGGTTTTCCCGTACCAGCGGTGTACGAGTCGCACGAGCGGTGTACGAGTCGGACCAGTGAATCGGAGGAGAACTGATTCGGGAACCTTTGATTCGGGATTGTTACTTGAGGTTTCCTTGAGGTTCTATGGCGCGAGTCACAATTTCAGACGGTCGGCACCCGACGCTGCTGCCCTGAAACAGCCGTGTCACACTCGTTCCATGCGCGTGTATCTCGGCTCCGACCATGCGGGCTACGAACTCAAGAACCACCTCGTCGACTGGCTGAAGGCGGCGGGTCACGACCCGGTCGACTGCGGCCCCCACATCTACGACGCCCAGGACGACTACCCGCCCTTCTGCCTCCGCGCCGCGGAGCGGACCGCCGCGGACCCCGACGCCCTCGGCATCGTGATCGGCGGCTCCGGCAACGGCGAGCAGATCGCCGCGAACAAGGTGAAGGGCGTGCGGGCGGCGCTGGCCTGGAGCGAGGAGACGGCGGCGCTGGGCCGCCAGCACAACAACGCCAACGTCGTCGCGGTGGGTGCGCGCATGCACACGACGGAGGAGGCGACGAAGTTCGTCGAGACCTTCCTGGGCACCCCGTACTCCGGTGACGAGCGTCACACCCGCCGCATCACCATGCTGGCCGACTACGAGACGACCGGCGACCTCCCCCCGATCCCGCCGCACCACCCCCAGCAGTAGGGCGTTCTGCCCCTCGGGCGAGGGTCACGAGCCTGGCGCCGGTCCAGGTGGACTCAGCCCGACCGGCGTTCGAGGACACGGGCAGGGGCGGCGGGGGCGAAACCCCCTGCCGCACCCCCACCCGCCCGCAGCAGAAGAAGGAGTCCGCCGTGCCCGAGGGCCACACCATTCACCGGCTGGCCCAGGACTACGCCGCAGCCTTCCTCGGCACGGCCCCACGCGTGACCAGCCCCCAGGGCAAGTTCTCCGACGCCGCGGCTCTCCTGGACGGCTCGGAACTCACCCACACCGAGGCCCACGGCAAACACCTCTTCCTCGGCTTCCGGGACGACGACTGGGTCCACATCCACCTCGGTCTCTTCGGCAAGGTCACCTTCGGTGGAGCCCCGACACCCCCGCCCACCGACACCGTCCGGCTCCGCCTCGCGCACAGCACGGCGTACGTCGATCTGCGCGGACCCACCACCTGCGCCCTGATCACGCCCACCGAGAAGCAGGCGATACACGACCGCCTCGGCCCCGACCCCCTGCGCGACGACGCCGACCCGCACGCCGCGTACCTGAGGATCCGCCGGAGCCGTACGACCATCGCCGCCCTGCTGATGGACCAGAAGATCATCGCCGGTGTCGGCAATGTCTACCGCGCCGAGGTCCTGTTCCGGCACCGCATCGACCCGTACCGTGCGGGCAAGGACATCACCGCCGCCCAGTGGGACGCCATCTGGACGGACCTCGTCGAGCTGATGCGCGAGGGCGTCCGCAACAACCGCATCGACACCGTCCGCCCGGAACACACACCGGAGGCGATGGGCCGTCCGCCCCGCGTCGACGACCACGGCGGCGAGGTCTACGTCTACCGCAGGGCCACCCTGCCCTGCCACATCTGTGGTGGCGAGATCCGCACCGCCGACCTCGCCGCCCGCAACCTCTTCTGGTGCCCCGACTGCCAGACCCCGTAGGGCCGCCGGCGCGGGCTCAGAAGCCGTGCGGCAGCCACGGCGCCACCGTGGACGCGAACCCCACCGACGCCGCGGCCAGTGCCCCCTGCCGCAGCTCCCGCACCCGCCCCGCGGCACCCAGCGCGCCCAGGCCGACGCCACCGAGGTAGGCCGCGCCCAACTCCCGTACCGACAAGGAGAGATCGGCGGCGTCCGTCGTACGCTCGCACGAGGCGCCCTTGGCGTCCCCCGACAGCCGCCAACGCCCCGCGTTCCAGGGGCAGAAGGAATCCTCCACCTCGAACACCACGTCGACCGGCGCCTGGTAGGTCCTCGCCTCCAGCGCGGCCCCCACGTCCACCAGCCGGACGTGCAAGGAGTCCCGCACCCGCACCGCACACCGCCGGAGGTCGGACACCTGGTACTGCCACGCCTCGTCCCCGGGCCGCCCGAAGACCTTCACCGTGGACGTCAGGTCGATGCCGAACAGGAACCGCCACAACGCGGCCTGCGCCGCCGGATCCAGGGCCTCGGTGTCCCGCAGCATCACCGAGCCCTCGGGCCCGGAGGAGTCCCACTCCGGCTTGACGCGGAAGCGCGCGTACCCCACGACCTCGCCGTCCCGCTCCGCCAGCACGCACTGCAGCGGCGACGCGCCGTCACGGTCGTTCTCCGGGTCGAACACCATCAGCCGCTCCCAGCCGGGCTGCCGGGCCAGCATGCCCGGCCGGCCGGGCACCTTGCGCGCGTACACCGCCTCGCACACGTCGAGGACGTCGGACGGCACGGCGTACCTCAGGCGTACGTCGTCGGTGCCGGGCGGCACGGAAAGCCGCACACGGGTCGTGTCGATCTCGGCGTCCACATGGAAGGTGCCGACGCCGTACCCGAACCGGCCGTAGATCTCCGGCTCGGAGGCGGTCAGGACGGCCAACGGCCAGCCCCACTCGCGCACGTCGTCCAGCTGCCGCCGCATCATCGACGTCAGCACTCCGCGCCTGCGGTGCGTGGCGGCGACGCTGACCATCGTCACGCCCGCGGCGGGCACGCAGGCGCCGCCGGGCACGGTCAGCCGGAAACCGAACGCACCCGCCGTCCCTACGCACGCGTCGCCCTCCCAGGCGCCCAGGGAGCGGTCGACCTCGGTGAGCGAGTTCCACAACTCCCGCTCCGCGGCGGCCTCCGGGACTCCGCCGAAGGCGCGGATCAGTGTGTCGTACCAGGTGTTCCACTCGTCCTGCCGCAGCGCGCGCAGTTCCACGCGGCCGGGGTCGCTCGCACCGTCATTCGCCATGAACCATGCCTACCAGGGCATTGGGGGACGAGCGAGGGAATTTCTCGTTGGCGGCGGCACGACGGCATTCCGTGAAGTTCACTGTGAAGTTGAACCTCGGACGGGGGACAAGTGGGACCTCCCGTGCCAAGCAGCAGGTTCGATGGATAGGGTCCCGAACTAATGGCAGCAGGACGAGACCGCCGCACGGTGGCCGAGACGTTCACGGCCCGGTTGAAGATGCAGTGGCACCGGGCCCGCGTCGGCGTGCGCAGAAGTGCCGTGGACTACTTCCGCGGCGACGGCTCGGACTGGATCGCCCTGGCCGGCCTGCTCCTGATGGTGCCGCTGATCTGCGCCCTGACCATGGCCAACCCGGTGTGGTTCTCCCCGGCCGCGCTGGTGCTGCCCATCGTGGCGGGCGGGCTGCTGCTGCGCCCCGCGAGCCTGCTCGGCCTGTACGCGGCGGCGGCCACCGCCCTGATCGTGGAGTCGGTGCAGCTGGGCCCCTACACGGAGGGCCCGTCGAGAGTCACCCCCGGAGTGGTCCTGGTCGTGGCCGCCTGCGGCTTCTTCGGGCTGCTGATCGCCCAGTTCCGCAGCCGCGTGGGCGTGCCCTGGCGGCGCGGCGGCACGATGCTCTTCGACCTGCGCGAACGCATCCGCGTCCAGAGCAAGCTGCCGGGCCTGCCGCACGGCTGGCACCGCGAGATGGCGTTGCGTCCCGCGGGCGGCCAGTCCTTCTCCGGCGACTTCGTGGTCGCGGCCCGTACGAACGGCGGGCGCACCCTGGAGGTCGTCCTGACGGACGTGTCCGGCAAGGGCATGGACGCGGGCTCGCGCGCCCTCCTGCTGTCGGGGGCCTTCGGCGGCCTGCTGGGCAGCCTGCCCCCGCACGCGTTCCTTCCGGCGGCCAACGGCTACCTCCTGCGCCAGGACTGGGACGAGGGCTTCGCGACCTCCATCCACCTGGTCCTGGAGCTCGACTCCGGGGACTACGAGCTCTACTCGGCGGGCCATCCGCCGGGCCTGCAGCTGAGCGCGGGCACCGGCCGCTGGGAGGAGAAGGCGGCCGAGGGCCCCCTCCTCGGCGTGTACGACGGCGCCCAGTTCGACCCCGTCAAGGGCACGCTGCGGCCCGGCGACGTGCTGATGCTCTTCACGGACGGTCTGGTCGAGACGTCCGACCGCGACATCGTCGAGGGCATCGACCGCCTGACGGGCGAAGCCGACCGCTATGTCGCCGGCGGCTTCCACGGAGCGGCCTGGCACCTGATCGAAGCGGTGGCGAGGGACGTCAACGACGACAGGGCGCTGCTGCTGATCTGCCGCGAGGGGCCGACGGCGACGGCGGCACGCTGAGCCGCGACACTGGACGGGTGACCGAGACACAGCGGCAGGAAACCGGAAGAGACCCGCGGGATCCGCGGGAGAAGCTGTCCCTGGCGGACGTGGAGGCCGTCGCCCGCGCCGCCCACGAGGGGCAGAGGGACAAGGCCGGACGGCCGTACGCCGAGCACCTCAGGGCCGTCGCCGAGGGCGTACGCGCGCGTGGCGGCGACGAGGACCAGATCGCGGCGGCCTGGCTGCACGACGCCGTCGAGGACGACGCGCTCTCCGAGCAGTGGCTGGAGCAGGCCGCGCTGAGCCGTCGTACGAAGGACATCGTGCGCGCGGTCACCAAACGGGCCGGGGAGCCGCCCGAGGCCTACGCACAGCGCATCCTGGCCACTCCCGGGGCGCTGGTGGTGAAGGAGGCGGACCTGGCGCACAACGCGGACCCGGCGCGCCTCGCGGTCCTGGACGAGACGACCCGGAAACGACTGACCGAGAAGTACGCGCGGATGCGCGCACTTCTCGGTCTCGGGTCGTCCTGAGTCGTTCTACGGCGCGTCGGCTCAGGCGTCGACCTTCTGACGCACAGCCGCCGCGCCCTCGCGCTTCTCACGCTCGCGGGCCAGCTCCGCCGCGTCCTTCTTGAACGCCCAGTCCATCTTGGGCTCCATCGCGAACCGGAACACCCGCTGCACCGGCTTGGTGCACAGCAGCGTGACACCGATCGCCGCGAGGACGCTGACGAGGATCTCGCCGAGCGGGCGGTGCAGCCAGGCGGCCTCGAACCAGCCCTGGTAGTCACCGGCCTTCACGACGAAGCCGTGCAGCAGGTAGCCGTACAGCGTGCCCGCGCCGAGCGCCGTGAACCACATGTGGCGGCGCGGCACCCAGGCGAAGAAGCAGGCCGTCAGCAGCAGCGAGCAGCCGAACATCGCCAGCACCATGACCGGACCGGTCCACCAGGGCGCGCCCAGCTCCTGCGCCGAGTCGCGGTGGTAGAACCACGCGGTGTTCATGCGCGGCACCGCCCAGTAGCCGACGACCAGTGCTGCCAGGCCCACCGGCACGGACAGGATCCGCACGGTGCGGGTGCGCACCATGTGGAAGTGCTCGGCCTTCATGCACAGGCCCAGCACGAAGTACGGCAGGAACTGCAGGACCCGCTGCAGGTCCAGGTCGTCGCCGATCTCGGGGGCGACGGTCGCCGCCATGGCGAGGCCGAGGGCGATCGGCAGCGGCCAGCGCACCATCTTCCAGATGGGGGTGGTCATCCGCCAGATGAACAGCGCGCACAGGAACCATGTGAGGTACCAGGGGTCCAGGAGGCTGATGTCCTGGCCCGGGTCCTCGGCGATCCAGCGCTTGAAGAGCGGGTAGGCCGTCTCGAAGACGATGTACGGCACCGCGACGCCGGTGATCAGCCGCTTGAGCCGGCTGGGGCTCGCGTCGAAGCTGCGTGAGAAGAAGCCGGAGATGATGATGAACGCCGGCATGTGGAAGGTGTACACGATCGTGTACACGGCCTCCAGGGTCCGGCTGTCGCCCTTGATGGGCTCCCACGCGTGTCCTATGGCGACCAGCACGATCGCCAGGTACTTGGCGTTGTCGAAGAACGCGTCGCGCTGCTTGGCACCGCCGGACGCGGATCTGTTGTTCGCCTGGGCCTTCTGGTTGTGCGGTGAGCGCGGACTCGGCACTCCGTCCGCGGACGGCTGTGCCGGGGGGAGTGGCGCTCTGTTGTGGCCGTGCGGTCGCAGCGAGTTCGTCACAGACCCTCCCGCCGGAATCCGGGGGAGACGATCCAGGACCTGGCTGCGCATGCGGGGGACGAGGCAGCGTGGAACATCTGAGGCACCCTAGCGTCGCGTGTGGGATTTCGTAAAACCTGCGAGGTCATTACCGGTTATTGCGCTCGATGACATGTGTACGACGAACATGCACCTGTCGGACACCTGTTGAGCACCCGCCTTGTCCGGATTCATCCCGACTAACACGTGCATATGGTCAGGATGCGGCTCCGGTGTAATGATCATTGTGCGGTGAATTCGAAATCCCTGCGAACACGTTGTGTGGCGATGGAAACGATCCTGTCGAATTCTCACTGCGAGTGTCCTGTCGAAATACTGTGCGGGCACTCCATGAGGGGTCGGTACGCACGAGGGAGCCGCACAGATCCGGCACAGGTGTGGCGAACGAAACGTCACGGGCCGCATAGCCGGGCCTGGTTGGTGGCACGATGGTTCTGGCGGGGGTGCGCTGGGTCGCGTCCCCGGGCCGGGAGAGCGGACCGACCGAGGGTGTGATCTGTTGTGGCCATTTCGCTGTCAGTGGTGTTGCTGTTGGCGATCATCTTGGTGGTGTTGATCCGTGGCGGTTCCCTGAAGGCCGGCCCTGCCGTCGTCGCCGTGCTGTTCGGCTTCTTCCTCGCCTCGACCGGCATGGCGGACGACATCCAGCGCTTCCTCAACTCGATAGCGGAGACCATCAACTCCATCCAGTTCTAGGGCCCGTGGGGCGGCCTGGAAACGTACGGATACCCTCGATCGTGATCGTCGAACGGTCCGGAACGGGGGGAACGTACGGATGGCGCTGCGCGAGACGGACCCGGCGGAGGTGGGCGGCTACCGGATCGAGGACCGCCTCGGCTCCGGCGGTATGGGCGTCGTGTACCTGGCCCGCTCCGCCTCCGGCCGTCGCCTCGCCGTCAAGGTCGTACACGCGCATTACGCCGACGACGACGAGTTCCGCATCCGCTTCCGCCGCGAGGTGGCCACCGCCCGCCAGGTCAGCGGCGCCTTCACCGCTCCCGTCGTGGACGCTGACGCCGACGCGCCGCGCCCATGGATGGCCACGCTCTACATAGCGGGCGAGGACCTCGGCACCCACGTCCGCCGCCACGGCCCGCTCCCGCCGCCGAAGGTGCGCGAACTCGCCGCCGGCCTCGCCGAGGCGCTCGGCGACATCCACCGCGCCGGCATGGTGCACCGGGATCTGAAACCGGCCAACGTGATGCTCGCCGAGGACGGCCCTCGCGTCATCGACTTCGGCATCTCCCGCGCCGCCGAGTTCGCCCCCGCCGACGTCCTCACCCAGACCGGCCGCGTGATGGGCACCCCGCCCTTCATGTCCCCCGAGCAGTTCTCCTCCCCCCACGACGTGGGACCGGCCGCCGACATCTTCTCCCTCGGCTCGGTCGTCGCGTACGCCGCGACCGGTCGAGGCCCGTTCGACAGCCCGACCCCCTACGAGACGGCCGTGCGGGTCGTCGACGGCGACCCGGAGCTCTACGGAGTACCGGACGAACTGCTTCCGTTCGTCCGCCTCTGCCTGGAGAAGAGCCCCAAGGCCCGCCCCGCCGCCGGCGAACTGCTCACCCTCCTGCGCGACGGCCGGCTGCCCGCCCCACGCCCCGCCCCCGAGCCGGCCGGCACCCCGCCACAGCCCCGCCGTCGACGCCGTGCCCGCCTGCTCCTCGCCTCCGCGCTGGGCGCCCTGCTGCTGGCCGTCGCGACCACCGTCACGGTGGTGGCGATCAACGCCGAGCCGCGCCCCGTCGAGCGTGACCTGCCTGCCGGATGGCGGGCCTGGGCCGAGAAGGCGAAGGGGCCGGAGGGCGCCGACGGCCCGTTCAAGCGCTGTGCCGCCGTCGACTCCTCCCTGGTCTGCGCGGGCGACGGCCTCATGGCCGCCCGGTTCACCCTCGCCGAGGGACGCAACACCTGGTCCCGGCCCCTGGACCCCACACCCGACGGCGGGACGTTCAGCGGGGACGGCGCGCTCATCACCACCCGCGGTGACGTCGTCTACACGTACGGCTCGGACGAGCAGGACAACGGGGACGAGCACATGACGACCGTCTACACGGTCCAGGCCCTGGACGCCGACACGGGCAAGGTGCTCTGGAAGGCCGTGACGGGCGACGGCGCCGGTTCCAGCGCCCCCGACGCCACCACGGGGTGGGCCACCGCCGTCCCCGGGGGCATCCTCACGATCCACGGCGACGAGGGAGACGCGTTCGCGCTCCTGGACGCCGACGACGGCAAGGTCCGCTGGAGGTACGAGCTGCCGGCGGGCTCGGACCCGACCAGCTGCTCGGTGCACGGCCCGGCGGGCGTCGCGTACGTCGTGTGCCAGTCCGACCTCGGGGCGGAGAGCACCGCGCGCACCCGCGTCGTCCAGCTCGACCCGGCCACCGGCCGGGCCCGCTGGACCGCCTCGGCCAAGGGCTCGCTGGGCATCCTGGGTCAGCGCGACGGACGCCTGGTGCTGGCCGACCGGTACTACGCCCGCCGCACCCTGACCCTGATCCACGTCTCGTCCCACGTGGTCACCACGGTCAAGCTGTCCCGCACCCAGCCGGAGAACGCCACCCTCCACCTCGCCCGCGGCACCCTGTACTCCGTCCTCCCCAGCGGCACCGTCCGCGCGATCGCCCCGCGGACCGGGCAGCAGCTCTGGGAGACCAACTCCACCCTGGAACTGCCGGGCCCGCCGGCCGTCACCGCGCACCGCGTCTACTTGGCGTCGCCCAGCGGCCGCCTGGCCGCCCTCAACACCCGCACGGGGAAGATCGAGGCCACACGCCCCGGACGGGACGACGGCGGCACCGACGGCCTCATCACCCCGGCGGCCCCGGTCCTCGCGGGCGACGCGCTCTACGTCTCGTACGGCGTTCGCTCGGTGTACTCCGTGGACGTACGGAGCCTGTGACCCCGCCGGCACGGCAAGCCTCCGGGGCACGGCGAACCCCAGGAACGCAAAAGGCCCAGGGAGAGACCTGGATTTATCCGAGGTGCTCGCCGCTGTTCCCCGTGGTTCCCCGACGGCCGCCGCCCTGTGATGCACGCAGGGGGCACGTGCGGCCTTCTGCGGGCTCGCCAAACTTTCGAGGCAGTCCTCGCCTGTTCACCCGCCGGGGGCGCTCCTGGCCCTGACTGAGGCGTGCTTTGCGCTTCTTGCATTCCCAAGGAAGGGGCGTAGCGTGCCAAAAGTACGCCAAAGGGGAGAAAGGGGCATTGCGTCATGGTGAAGCGCATAGGGCGGGTCGTAGCCGGTGCGGTGCTCGTGGGGGCTGGCGTCTTCGGTGCCTCGGCCCAGGCCTTCGCCACTCCGCAGCCTCCTACCAATGGCGGCAACGGTGCAGGTCAAAGCGGCCAGTGCACAGGACCTGCCGCAGAGCGTCCAACGTCTTGCCAGAGCCCTGGGGGTGTCAGCGGACGGTAATCGGTGATCTCGTGTGACCACCGCCGAACATAAGGCCCCGGGGAGTATCTCCGGGGCCCTCACGCTCGTGTCGCTCGTCCATGCCTCGTAGCGGTTGCACCTCGGGGGAGTGGGCTGCACGGTCGCTTCGAGCGGCGACCCCGCCAACAAGGCGGCGCGCGCGGGCCTTGATGATGCAGGGAAATTCCCAACACGGCGCACTGATCGGAGCCCCCCGAAAACGATCAGGGCCAGGCCGAGGAATCATCCTCCGACCTGGCCCTGAGCCGTTCAGAGCGGGCGACGGGAATCGAACCCGCGTAGCTAGTTTGGAAGACTAGGGCTCTACCATTGAGCTACGCCCGCACAGGACGCGCCGCAGGTCGGTGACCGCGGCACTGCAGGCATCGTAGCGGGTCGTGCCCCCTCGACGCACACCCGATTGCCGCCCGGGGCCGACCCGGTCGGTGCGCGCGAAATGCGGCGGCCCGACTGTCGGCGGGCATGTACCCTACGTGTCGCACCAGCACGGGGTGTGGCGCAGCTTGGTAGCGCGTCCGCTTTGGGAGCGGAAGGCCGTGGGTTCAAATCCCGCCACCCCGACCACGACCGGTCGACGCCCGGCCACATGCGCGGCGACCTCGTGCGATCGCGCCCCGTGATCGCCTTTGGGGGCGTCTCGCCGCTGCCGTTACTATGCAAGCTGCACGCCCGTGTGTCTCTCCGTACGAAGTCACGAAGTCCTCCGGGCGGCGAATTTGCCGGACCAGTCTGGCTCCGGCAGAACCCAAGAAGTCAGCCACAAGGAGACCGAACCGTGAAGAGCGCCGTGGAGACCCTGAACCCGACCCGGGTTCGGCTCACTGTCGAGGTGCCCTTCGAGGAGCTCAAGGACAGCCTCGACGCGGCGTACAAGAAGATCAACCAGCAGGTCACGGTGAAGGGCTTCCGCAAGGGCAAGATCCCGGCCCGCGTCATCGACCAGCGGTTCGGCCGCGGCGCCGTGCTGGAGGAGGCCGTCAACGACGCGCTCCCGAAGTTCTACACCGAGGCGGTCAACGAGGCCGAGCTCAACGTCCTGGGCCAGCCCGAGGTCGACATCACCGAGCTGAAGGACGGCGAGACGCTGAACTTCACCGCCGAGGTCGACGTCCGCCCCGCCATCGAGATCCCGGACTACTCCGGCATCGAGGTCGAGGTCGACGCGGTCGAGGTCACCGACGAGGACGTCGAGAAGTCCGTCGAGCAGCTGCGTGAGCGCTTCGCCTCCACCTCCCCGGTCGAGCGCGCCGCCGAGGACGGCGACGTCGTCACCATCGACCTGCAGGCCAAGGTCGACGGCGAGGTCCTGGAGGACGGCGTCGCCGAGGGCGTCTCCTACACGATCGGCTCCGGCGAGCTGCTGGACGGCATCGACGACGCCGTGAAGGGCCTGGAGGCGGGCGCCGAGGCCACCTTCACCTCCGAGCTCAAGGGCGGCTCCGCGGCCGGCAAGGAGGCCGAGGTCACCGTCAAGGTCACCCAGGTCGCCGCCCGCGAACTGCCCGAGCTGGACGACGAGTTCGCGCAGCTCGCCTCCGAGTTCGACACCCTCGAGGAGCTGAAGGCCGACAGCCGCAAGCGCCTTGAGAACATGAAGCAGTACGACCAGGCCACGCAGGCCCAGGAGCGCGTCCTGGAGAAGCTGCTGGAGCTCGTCGAGGTGCCCGTCCCCGAGAAGCTGCTCGAGGACGAGATCAACACCCGCAAGCACAACCTGGAGCACCACCAGCTCGGCCAGATGGGCCTCGACCTCGAGAAGTACCTCGAGATCCAGGGCAAGACGGTCGAGGAGTTCGACGCCGAGACCAAGGAAGCCGCGGTCAAGGGCATCAAGACGCAGTTCGTCCTCGACGAGCTCGTCAAGCAGGAGAAGCTGAACGTCAACCAGGAGGAGCTCACCGAGCACCTCATGCGTCGCGCCGCCTCCTCCGGCATGTCCCCCGACCAGTTCGCCCAGGCGGTCGTCGAGGGCGGCCAGGTTCCGCTCCTGGTCGGCGAGGTCGCCCGCGGCAAGGCCCTGGCCGTCGTGGTCGAGAAGGCCACGGTCAAGGACACCAACGGCGAGGTCATCGACATGACCGACGAGGACGAGGTCGAGCAGGCCACCGAGACGGTCGAGGCCGCCGAGGGCACCGCCGACGCCTCCGACGAGGAGAAGTCCGAGGGCTGAGCCCACGGCACCTTGTAGCTCGCAGGAACGGCCCCGGGGACGGTGTGACGCCCCGGGGCCCTTCTGTTGCCGTACGGGTGGGCAGCGGCCCGCACAGCGCGTCGCATGCGCTCACAGCGAACACTCCCGGAACCGGGATTGCGGCACAGGGCCACCGCGTTAGGGTCCATGAGTATGAGGGCAGGGGAGTCCCCGTTGCCCAAGCAGGACACGTGAGACGGCCCGGCGCCGTCGTAAGACGAGCAGGTGGATACGTGACGAATCTGATGCCCTCCGCCGCCGGCGAGCCTTCCATCGGCGGTGGCCTCGGCGACCATGTCTACAACCGGCTGCTCAACGAGCGGATCATCTTCCTCGGCCAGCCGGTCGACGACGACATTGCGAACAAGATCACCGCACAGCTGCTGCTCCTTGCCGCCGACCCGGACAAGGACATTTACCTGTACATCAACAGCCCGGGCGGTTCGATCACGGCCGGTATGGCGATCTACGACACCATGCAGTACATCAAGAACGACGTGGTGACCATCGCCATGGGCCTCGCCGCCTCGATGGGCCAGTTCCTGCTCAGCGCGGGCACCCCGGGCAAGCGCTTCGCGCTGCCGAACGCCGAGATCCTGATCCACCAGCCCTCCGCGGGCCTGGCCGGCTCGGCCTCCGACATCAAGATCCACGCTGAGCGGCTGCTGCACACGAAGAAGCGCATGGCCGAGCTGACGTCCCAGCACACCGGCCAGTCGGTCGAGCAGATCACCCGGGACTCGGACCGCGACCGCTGGTTCGACGCCTTCGAGGCCAAGGAGTACGGCCTCATCGACGACGTGATCGCCACGGCCGCCGGCATGCCGGGCGGCGGCGGCACCGGGGCCTGAGCCCCAGCGGATGGCCACAGCGCCCCCGCACAGCCCCCAGCCGACCGCCTCAGCCCCTAGGAGACAGACAGTGAACGACTTCCCCGGCAGCGGCCTGTACGACCGCACGCGTGCCGAGTACACCGGGCCCGCCGCCGAGTCCCGCTACGTGATCCCCCGCTTCGTCGAGCGCACCTCGCAGGGCATCCGTGAGTACGACCCGTACGCGAAGCTCTTCGAGGAGCGCGTGATCTTCCTCGGCGTGCAGATCGACGACGCCTCCGCCAACGACGTCATGGCGCAGCTGCTGTGCCTGGAGTCGATGGACCCCGACCGGGACATCTCGGTCTACATCAACAGCCCGGGCGGCTCCTTCACCGCGCTCACGGCCATCTACGACACGATGCAGTTCGTGAAGCCGGACATCCAGACGGTCTGCATGGGCCAGGCGGCCTCCGCCGCCGCCATCCTGCTGGCCGCGGGCACGCCCGGAAAGCGCATGGCGCTGCCGAACGCCCGCGTGCTGATCCACCAGCCGTACAGCGAGACCGGCCGCGGCCAGGTCTCCGACCTGGAGATCGCCGCCAACGAGATCCTCCGGATGCGCTCGCAGCTGGAGGAGATGCTGGCCAAGCACTCCACCACGCCGATCGAGAAGATCCGTGAGGACATCGAGCGCGACAAGATCCTCACGGCCGAGGACGCGCTGTCGTACGGGCTGATCGACCAGATCATCTCCACGCGGAAGATGAACAACGCCGACGTTCGCTGACGCGGACCCGGTATTGTCTGCTGCCCCTTGGCACGGTTTGGGACGGTGCACGTCAAAGTGAACCGCGCCAAGGGGGGCCCGAACGGGGGGCCAGGCAAGGTACCGTCGACATAAGGCAGCACCAGGAGCCGCTGGATCCGAAATGTCCAGTCGTCTCCCAGGCGAAGGGGAAGCACACCGTGGCACGCATCGGTGACGGCGGCGATCTGCTCAAGTGCTCGTTCTGCGGCAAGAGCCAGAAGCAGGTCAAGAAGCTCATCGCAGGCCCTGGTGTGTACATCTGCGACGAGTGCATCGATCTCTGCAACGAGATCATCGAGGAAGAGCTCGCGGAGACCAGTGAGGTCCGCTGGGAGGAACTCCCCAAGCCGCGCGAGATCTACGAGTTCCTCGAGGGCTACGTGGTCGGCCAGGAAGCGGCCAAGAAGGCGCTCTCCGTCGCCGTCTACAACCACTACAAGCGCGTCCAGGCCGGCGAGAACGGCGGCGCCCAAGGCCGTGACGACGCCATCGAGTTGGCGAAGTCCAACATCCTGCTGCTCGGCCCCACCGGCTCCGGCAAGACACTCCTCGCCCAGACCC
Organism: Streptomyces sp. NPDC001920; assembly: GCF_053594495.1. Lineage (NCBI taxonomy): Bacteria > Bacillati > Actinomycetota > Actinomycetes > Kitasatosporales > Streptomycetaceae > Streptomyces > Streptomyces sp. NPDC001920. Next base: position 152,626 of record NZ_JBSFEP010000010.1, on the reverse strand, counting down.
TGGCGCGCATGCTGAACGTCCCCTTCGCCATCGCCGACGCCACGGCGCTGACGGAGGCCGGATACGTCGGCGAGGACGTCGAGAACATCCTCCTGAAGCTGATCCAGGCGGCCGACTACGACGTCAAGAAGGCCGAGACCGGGATCATCTACATCGACGAGATCGACAAGGTCGCGCGCAAGAGTGAAAATCCGTCGATCACCCGGGACGTGAGCGGCGAGGGCGTCCAGCAGGCCCTGCTGAAGATCCTTGAGGGCACCACCGCCTCGGTCCCGCCGCAGGGCGGCCGTAAGCACCCGCACCAGGAGTTCATCCAGATCGACACGACGAACGTCCTGTTCATCGTGGGCGGCGCGTTCGCGGGCCTGGAGAAGATCATCGAGTCCCGGGCCGGCGCCAAGGGCATCGGGTTCGGCGCGACGATCCGCTCCAAGCGCGAGCTGGAGGCCAAGGACCAGTTCGAGGACGTCATGCCGGAGGACCTGGTCAAGTTCGGCATGATCCCCGAGTTCATCGGCCGACTGCCCGTCATCACGAGCGTGCACAACCTGGACCGCGAGGCACTCCTCCAGATCCTGGTCGAGCCCCGCAACGCGCTGGTGAAGCAGTACCAGCGTCTCTTCGAACTCGACGGCGTCGAGCTCGACTTCGAGCGAGAGGCCCTGGAGGCCATCGCCGACCAGGCCATCCTCCGCCAGACCGGCGCACGCGGTCTGCGCGCCATCATGGAGGAGGTGCTGCAGGGCGTGATGTACGAGATCCCGTCCCGCAAGGACGTGGCCCGTGTCGTCATCACCGCCGACGTCGTCCACTCGAACGTGAACCCGACGCTGATCCCGCGGGACGCGCGCCGCGGTCCGGGCGAGCAGAAGTCGGCGTAGCCGAACCCGTACGCCCGAAGGGGCCCCGGTCGACCGACCGGGGCCCCTTCGTCGTCGAGGCGTACGGTGTCAGGCCTTGACGCGGATCTCCTGGCGCACCTTCGACGTGATGTCGACGGCCACGTCCTTGGTGATGTCCTTGGTGGCGTCGTTGGGCTGCACCATGGTGAGGGTGCTGTAGTCGGCCCAGACGCAGAACCAGTTGGTCTTCTGCTTCTTCGTCACGAAGTCCTGGCCCTTGGCGGCCTGGCACTTCATGACCGCGCCGTCGATGTCGGCTTCCTCAGGGTCGCCGACCAGTTCGGTCTTGGGAGTGCTGCTGGAGGAGGAGCTCTGCTCGGACGACTTCTTGATACTCGCGAAGAAGGCGTCCAGGGCCTTCTCCGGGTCGGAGATCTCACCGTAGGCACCTACGTACGTGATGCCCCTGGAGGTCGCCAGCTCGGTCAGGTCGGGCGCCTTGCTGTTCGGGTCGCTGGGGTCGAAGTCGGAGAGGTCGGTGGTCGAGTAGCCGCCGAGTACGGTCGTGGCGTTCTTGACGCCGCTCTTCTCCAGTTCCGACACGGGGTCGTCGCCGCTGCCGCCACTCGACGTCTGGCCGTCCTTGGTGGCCCGCGTGTACTCGCCGAGCAGCTTCTCCGGCGTCGCCAGCTTGTGCGCCCCGTCGTCCTCAAGGCCGCCCGCTCCGCCGCTCGCGCCGAACACGAAGTACGCCCCCACACCGATCGCGGCCACGACGGCCACCGCGCCGATGATCAGGCCGGCCTTCTTGCCGCCGCCACCCGGCGCCGGCGGCTGGGGCATCCCGTACGGGGCCTGGCCGTACGGCGGCTGGGGCTGCTGTCCGTAGGGGGGCTGGGGCTGCTGGCCGTACGGGTTCGGCTGCTGGGGCGGGACGCCCGGGGCCTGCTGCGGGTAGCCGTAACCGGGCTGGGGCTGGGGCGGGGGAGCCTGCTGGGGGTAGCCGTAGCCGGGCTGGGGTGCCTGCGGCGGCTGGCCGTACGGACCCGGCTGGCCGTACGGGCCGGGCTGCTGGGGCTGCCCGCCGTACGGGCCCGGCTGGTTGTAGCTCATTTCTGGGTTCCCCTCCAGATGCTTATGCGTTCACGACATCCTGGCGCAAAGCCAATGGACGCACGGCATCGGGGGGCGCACCGTTACAGAACAAACGCGTTTCGGGACACGCCCGGGACACCCCTAAACTGAGCCCGTGACCGAGAACGCTCAGCAGCAGCCACCAGCGCCCGACACCGAACTGCCGACCCAGTACGCGCCGGCCGACGTAGAGGGGCCGCTGTACGAGCGCTGGGTGGAGCGGGGTTACTTCGAGGCCGACGCGAAGAGCGAGAAGCCCGCGTACACCATCGTCATCCCGCCGCCGAACGTCACGGGCAGCCTGCACCTCGGGCACGCCTTCCAGCACACGCTCATGGACGCCCTCACCCGCCGCAAGCGCATGCAGGGCTATGAGTCGCTGTGGCTGCCGGGCATGGACCACGCCGGTATCGCCACGCAGAACAAGGTCGAGCAGCAGCTCGCCGAGGAGGGCAAGTCCCGGCACGACCTCGGCCGTGAGCCGTTCGTCGAGCGCGTCTGGCAGTGGAAGGAGGAGTACGGCGGGAAGATCCTCGGCCAGATGCGGCGCCTCGGCGACGGCGTCGACTGGAGCCGCGAGCGGTTCACCATGGACGAGGGGCTGTCCAAGGCCGTCCTCACCATCTTCAAGAAGCTGTACGAGGACGAGCTGATCTACCGCGCCGAGCGCATCATCAACTGGTGCCCGCGCTGTCTGACGGCCATCTCCGACATCGAGGTCGAGTACCAGGAGGACGACGGCGAGCTCGTCTCCATCAAGTACGGCGAGGGGGACGAGACCCTCGTCGTCGCCACGACCCGTGCCGAGACCATGCTCGGTGACACCGCCGTCGCCGTCCACCCCGACGACGAGCGCTACCGGCACCTGATCGGCAAGCGCATCAAGCTGCCGCTGACCGACCGCCACATCCCGGTCGTCGCCGACAGCCACGTCGACCCCGAGTTCGGCACCGGCGCCGTCAAGGTGACCCCGGCCCACGACCCGAACGACTTCGCGATCGGCCAGCGGCACGGCCTGGAGTCCATCACCGTCATGGACGAGCGGGCGGTCATCACCGCGCACGGCCCGTTCCAGGGCCTGGACCGCTTCGAGGCCCGCGCCGCCATCGTCGGCGCGCTGCGCTCGCAGGGCCGGATCGTCGCCGAGAAGCGCCCGTACGTCCACTCCGTCGGCCACTGCTCGCGCTGCAAGACCACCATCGAGCCGCGCCTGTCCATGCAGTGGTGGGTCAAGGTCGGCCCGCTCGCCAAGGCCGCCGGTGACGCGGTCCGCGACGGCCGGGTGAAGATCCACCCGGAGGACATGTCGAAGCGCTACTTCGACTGGGTCGACAACATGAACGACTGGTGCATCTCGCGCCAGTTGTGGTGGGGCCACCGCATCCCGATCTGGTACGGCCCGAACGGCGAGATCGTCTGCGTCGGCCCGGACGAGGAGCCGCCGACGGGTGAGGGCTGGACGCAGGACACGGACGTCCTCGACACCTGGTTCTCGTCCGGCCTGTGGCCGTTCTCCACCCTGGGCTGGCCCGAACAGACCGAGGACCTGCGGAAGTTCTACTCCACCGACGTCCTCCTCACCGGCCACGACATCATCTTCTTCTGGGTCGCCCGGATGATGATGTTCGGCCTGTACGCGATGGACGGCGAGGTTCCGTTCAAGACCATCGCGCTGACCGGCCTGGTCCGCGACGAGCGCGGCAAGAAGATGTCGAAGTCCTTCGGCAACGTCGTCGACCCGCTCGACTGGATGGACAAGTACGGCTCCGACGCCGTCCGCTTCACCCTCGCCCGCGGCGCCAACCCCGGCACCGACGTGCCGATCGGCGAGGACTGGGTCCAGGCGTCGCGGAACTTCGCCAACAAGATCTGGAACGCCACGCGCTTCGCGCTGATGAACGGCGCCACCGTCGAGGGCCCGCTTCCCGACCCGGCCGCCATGTCGGCGACGGACCGCTGGATCCTCTCCCGCCTCAACAAGACGGTCGCCGACGTCGACGCGTTCTACGAGGACTTCCAGTTCGCCAAGCTCTCGGACGCCCTGTACCACTTCGCGTGGGACGAGGTCTTCGACTGGTACGTCGAGCTGTCCAAGACGACGTTCGCCGCGGGCGGCGAGGGTGCCGAGGTCTCCAAGCGCGTCCTCGGCGAGGTCCTGGACGTCACGCTGAAGCTGCTGCACCCGGTGGTCCCGTTCGTCACGGAGACCCTGTGGACCACGCTCACCGGCGGTGAGTCCGTGGTCGTCGCCGAGTGGCCGACGGACAGCGGCTTCAGGGACGAGGCGGCGGAGCAGGAGATCGCCGTCCTCCAGCAGGTCATCACCGAGGTCCGCCGCTTCCGCGCCGACCAGGGACTGCAGCCGGGCCAGCGGGTCCCGGCCCGCCTGACGCTGGACGGCACCGCGCTCGCCCCGCACGAGCCGGCCATCCGCCAGCTGCTGCGCCTGCAGCCGGAGGGCGAGGAGTTCTCGGCCACGGCGACGCTGCCGGTCGCGGGTGCGGAGGTCGCGCTGGACCTCTCCGGCGCGATCGACGTCGCGGCCGAACGCAAGCGCCTGGCCAAGGACCTCGCCGCCGCCGAGAAGGAGAAGGCCCAGGCGACGGCCAAGCTCGGCAACGAGGCGTTCCTGGCGAAGGCGCCGGACCAGGTGGTGGACAAGATCCGTACGCGGCTGGCGAAGGCCGACGAGGACATCGCCCGGATCGCCGCCCAGCTGGAGCGCCTGCCGCAGGCGTAGTGGTGCGTACGATCACGAAGGCCCTCGGTGCTGTCGGCGCCGGGGGCCTTCGCCGACTCTCTCGGGGGCGCGGGGCCTTGTGGACACAGGGCCGCGCGGTGTGCGCACCACCAGCCGCAGTCGGCCACCGGCCGCCCGACGCCATCAGCCCCTACTCCGAAGGCACGCTGTCAGTCCCCCTCCGTAGACTGGCCCCGTGAGCGACCAGAACGAGCCCGACCCCCTCGACTCCTTCGAAGAGATCATCGCGGCCGAGACCGACCGCGACCCCGACCTCGCCGTCATCGAGGCCGGCAGCCGCACCCTGCGCACCCAGGGCGGCCCGCCGCAGGCCGACGTGCCCGCGCGCCCGGAGGACCCCGAGGTCGACAAGGCCCTGCGCGAGGTCGAGACGGAGTTGGCGACACGCTGGGGCGAGACCAAGCTGGAGCCCTCCGTCGCCCGCATCGCCGCGCTCATGGACGTGCTGGGCGAGCCGCAGCGGTCGTACCCCTCGATCCACATCACGGGCACGAACGGCAAGACGTCGACCGCCCGCATGATCGAGGCCCTCCTCGGCGCCTTCGAGCTGCGCACCGGCCGCTACACCTCCCCGCACGTCCAGTCGATCACCGAGCGGATCAGCCTCGACGGCGCCGCGATCTCCGCCGAGCGCTTCGTCGAGACGTACCAGGACATCAAGCCGTACATCGAGATGGTCGACGCCTCCCAGGAGTACCGTCTGTCCTTCTTCGAGGTGCTCACCGGCATGGCGTACGCCGCCTTCGCGGACGCGCCGGTCGATGTCGCGGTCGTCGAGGTGGGGATGGGCGGCTCCTGGGACGCCACCAACGTCATCGACGGTGACGTCGCCGTCGTGACCCCCATAGACCTCGACCACACCGATCGGCTGGGCGGGACGCCGGGCGAGATCGCGGCGGAGAAGGCCGGCATCGTCAAGCAGGGCGCCACCGTGATCATGGCCCAGCAGCCGGTGGACGCCGCCCAGGTGCTGCTGAAGAAGGCCGTGGAGGTCGACGCCACCGTGGCCCGTGAGGGGCTGGAGTTCGGCGTCGTGGCGCGGCAGGTCGCCGTCGGCGGCCAGCTGGTCACCCTGCGCGGACTGGGCGGTGAGTACCCCGAGGTGTACCTGCCGCTGCACGGTGCGCACCAGGCGCACAACGCCGCCGTCGCCCTGGCCGCCGTCGAGGCGTTCTTCGGTGTCGGTGCCGCCCGTGCCGAGCCGCTGGACATCGACACGGTCCGCAAGGCGTTCGCGGCCGTCGCCTCGCCGGGGCGGATGGAGGTCGTACGGCGCTCCCCGACCGTCGTGCTCGACGCCGCCCACAACCCGGCCGGCGCGCGGGTCACCGCCGAGGCCGTGGGGGAGGCCTTCGACTTCAGCCGGCTGATCGGTGTCGTCGGCGCGAGCGGCGACAAGAACGTCCGAGGGCTGCTGGAGGCCTTCGAGCCGATCTTCGCCGAGGTCGTCGTCACGCAGAACTCCTCGCACCGGGCCATGGACGCCGACGAGCTCGCCGCCATCGCCGTCGAGGTCTTCGGTGACGAGCGCGTGCAGGTCGAGCCGCGGCTGCCGGACGCCCTGGAGGCCGCGATCACGCTGGCCGAGGAGGAGGGCGAGTTCGCGGGTGGCGGAGTGCTGGTCACCGGGTCCGTCATCACGGTCGGCGAGGCCCGGCTGCTGCTGGGGAAGGGTTGAGTCGTGCGCACGCTCTGTTCCTCCACCCTGATCGGTGAGTTCTTCGTCATCGGCTTCGCCGGTCTGGTCGCCATGAAGGACCCCGACCTGTCCATGGGGCAGGTGTGGACGGTCTGCGGTGTCGCGATGTTCCTGTGCGTCCTGCTGTGCGGCCTGGTGACCCGCCCCGGTGGCGTCGCCCTGGGCTGGGCCCTGCAGATCGCCCTCATCGCCTCCGGCTTCGTCGTCCCCACGATGTTCATCCTCGGCGTGGTCTTCGCGGCGCTGTGGTGGGCCTCGGTGCACTACGGCAGGAAGGTCGACGAGGCGAAGGCGAGATTCGCCGCTCAGAGCGACTCCTCCACGGCTGACGCTGCGTAACAAGGGTCCGGACACGCCCTGTAACCTCATCCCACCGCACCACCGGCAGTAAGAAGGAGCCCTCCCGTGACCCAGCGCACCCTCGTCCTCCTCAAGCCCGACGCCGTCCGTCGAGGCCTGACCGGCGAGATCATCAGCCGTATCGAGCGCAAGGCCGGCTGGCAGATCACCGCGCTGGAGCTGCGCACCCTGGACCAGGACACGCTGGAGCAGCACTACGGCGAGCACAAGGGCAAGCCCTTCTACGAGCCGTTGGTGGAGTTCATGGCCTCCGGTCCGGTCGTCGCCCTGATCGTCGAGGGCGAGCGGGTCATCGAGGGGCTGCGCCAGCTCGCCGGCCCGACCGACCCCATCGCTGCGGCGCCCGGCTCCATCCGTGGTGACTACGGCGTGATCGTGCGCGAGAACCTCATCCACGCTTCCGACTCCGAGGAGTCCGCCGAGCGCGAGGTGAAGATCTTCTTCCCGGGCCGCGCCTGAACCCCACACCGGGCCCGAACCGGGGCGGTCGCGAAAGCCGGCCGCCCCGCGGCATATGCGTGGCGATCGAGGGAACGAGTGCCCCCGATGGCCCGTCTCCACAAGCGGGGCGGCTCGCCATCTGATGACAATGGCGAATACCCTCCCGCAGTGTTCGCGAAGGCACGTCTACGATGGAAGCCTTCACGTCACAGCACCCACTTCGCCGACCTGAAAAGCCGTCAAAAGCTCCCAGGAAGGCCAGACGAATCCTGATGGGGAACTCAATGTCGTTCATCGGCCGTGACATGGCTGTCGACCTCGGGACCGCCAACACGCTGGTGTACGTCAGGGGTCGCGGGATCGTACTCAACGAGCCGTCCGTGGTCGCGATCAACACCAACACCGGTGGCATCCTCGCGGTCGGTGCCGAAGCGAAGAAGATGATCGGGCGCACGCCCGGCAACATCGTTGCCGTACGTCCGCTGAAGGACGGCGTGATCGCCGACTTCGAGATCACCGAGCGGATGCTCCGCTACTTCATCCTGAAGATCCACAAGCGGCGGTATCTGGCTCGTCCGCGGGTCGTCGTCTGTGTGCCCTCCGGTATCACCGGTGTCGAGCGCCGCGCCGTCATCGAGGCGTCGTCCCAGGCCGGCGCCCGCCAGGTGCACATCATCGAGGAGCCCATGGCCGCGGCCATCGGCTCCGGCCTGCCGGTCCACGAGGCCACGGGCAACATGGTGGTCGACATCGGCGGCGGCACCACGGAGGTCGCGGTCATCTCCCTCGGCGGCATCGTCACCGCCCAGTCCATCCGCGTCGCGGGCGACGAGCTCGACAACGCGATCATCCAGCACATCAAGAAGGAGTACTCCCTTCTGCTGGGTGAGCGCACGGCCGAGCAGATCAAGATCACGATCGGTTCGGCGTACGACCTCGATGCTGACGAACACACCGAAATCCGTGGCCGGGATCTCGTCTCCGGGCTGCCGAAGACCGTCGTCGTCTCCGCGGCCGAGGTACGCAAGGCCATCGAGGAACCGGTCAACGCGATCGTGGACGCGGTGAAGACAACCCTCGACAAGTGCCCGCCCGAGCTGTCCGGCGACATCATGGACCGCGGAATCGTTCTGACCGGCGGCGGAGCGCTGCTGCGCGGTCTCGACGAGCGGCTGCGGCGCGAGACCGGCATGCCGATCCACATCGCCGAGGACCCGCTGGACAGCGTGGCGCTCGGCTCCGGCAAGTGCGTCGAGGAGTTCGAGGCGTTGCAGCAGGTGCTGGACGCCCAGCCGCGCAGATGACGTAACTCTTCGATTCCGCCGTACGGGATGACCCCCTCTCGTACGGCGGATCGTTGATATAGAGGCATAAGCTTCCGAAGAGCCTCGAAACCCGCATACGAACCACACGTACGAACCCCCATACGGACCCTTTGCGGTTATTCCCGGGGGTTTCCCGAATTCCTATGAGGAAGGGCACGGCCGCCGCACGTGAGGGACACACGAGAGAGCCGGCTGCTCCTGGTGCTGCTGATCGCCATCGCTTTCGCGCTGATCACGGTGGACATCCGCGGCGGTGAGGACTCCCCTGTCGACGGCGCCCGCTCCGCCGCGGCCGCGGTCTTCGGCCCGATCGAGAGCGGTGTGTCCTCGGCGGTCGACCCGGTCGGCAACGCGGTCGCCGCGATCCGCGACTCGGGCGAGCGCCACGACCGGCTCGCCCGGCTGGAGCAGGAGAACGCCGCCCTCAAGGCCGAGCTCGGCAGCGACGACCGCAACCGCAGCAGGCTCAAGCAGCTCGACAAGATGATCAAGATCGCCGGGGAGGGTCAGTACGGCATCAAGGGTGCCCAGGTCATCGCCATAGGAGCGGCCCAGGGCTTCTCGTGGACGATCACCATCGACGTCGGCGCCAACGACGGCATCCAGCGCGACATGACCGTCCTCAACGGGGACGGCCTGGTCGGGCGGGTGACGACGGTGGGCCCGAACACCGCGACCGTGCTCCTCGCCAACGACCCCGACTTCACCGTCGGCACCCGTATGGAGTCCAGCGACGAACTCGGCTTCGCCTCCGGCCAGGGCGACCGGCCGCTGCGCGTCGAACTCCTCAACGGCAAGGCCGAGGTGAAGAAGGGCGACCGCCTCGTCACCTTCGGCTCCCAGGCCGACAAGCCCTTCGTGCCCGGTGTCCCCGTCGGCATCGTCTCCCGCGTCGACCCGTCCGGCGGCAACCTGACCCGCACCCTCTACGTCACGCCGTACGTCGGGTTCAGCAAGCTCGACATCGTCGGCGTCGTCGTCCGGGCCCCCGCGAAGAACCCGCGCGACACGGTGCTCCCCGACAAGCCGAAGCCGACCCCCAGGCCGACCGTGACGGTCACCGTCACCCCGGGCGCCGAAGCCCCGGGCGACGGCCAGGACCAGCCGCGGGCGGACGGCAGCACCGACCCTCTGACCGAGGGTCAGAACGAGCCGCAGGCCGACGGGCCGTACGAGCCACCGGTCTACGGCCAGAACCAGTACGAGCAAGAGCAGTAGGAGCTGAAGCCTGATGCGCGTCAACCGAATCCTGCTCTCCTCCTCGCTGGTCGTCGTCGCCCTGGTGATCCAGGTCAGCGTCCTCGCCCGGCTCCACCTCCCGGGCGCCGTACCCGACCTGATGCTCCTGACGGTGCTGGGCCTCGCTCTGGTCTACGGCCATGTCGGCGGCGCCCTCGTCGGCTTCGGGGCCGGACTGCTCGCCGACCTCGCCCCGCCGGCCGACCACGCCGCCGGTCGCTACGCACTGGTGCTGTGCGTCATCGGCTACCTCGCCGGGCTCGCCAAGCCGGAGAACGGCCGGCTGAAGTCGGCCACCGGACCGATGGTCGTCGTGGTCGCCGCCGCGATCGGCTCGACCCTGCTGTACGCCGGTGTCGGCGCCCTCGTCGGCGACACCGCCGCCCGCCATGTCGGCCTGGGCAGCCTGCTGTTCACGGCCGCGCTGTACGACCTGCTGCTCGCGCCGTTCGTCGTCCCCGGGATCATGGCGCTCGCGCGGCGCGCGGAGAACGACCCGCTCGCCGAGTCCAACTCCCAGGCGAAGAAGCCCAGCATCTCCTCCGGCTGGCTCTCCGGCGGCACGGGCCTGCGCATCGGCGGCCAGCGCGGCGGGCTGGGCGGCCTGAAGGTGAGGGCGGTGCGGGCACGGACGGCGCGTGCCGGACGCATCAAGGGGGTCAAGCGGCTGTGACCGCACAGGAGTTCACCACAACGGGTGACGATCGGCGGAACCGCGCCGCGAGGGCCGGTCGTTCCTCACTCGTACACAGTCCGTCGTCATTCGTGCACGCCCATCCGTCCACACGCTGAGAGGGGGAGCGACAGACGTGACCAACATTCCCGAGACGGGGCGGACGCCACGCGTCCAGATCCGGCTCGTCGTGATCCAGATCCTCGTCCTCTCTCTCCTCGGCACGCTCGGCGGGCGCCTGTGGTACCTGCAGATCCGCGAGGGAGACGCCTACGCCAAGGAGGCGTCGGGCAACCACGTCCAGCAGGTCGTCCAGCCGGCCGTGCGCGGTTCGATCCTGGACGCGCGCGGAGTGGCGCTCGCCGACAACGAGACACGACTGGTGGTCTCGGCCTCGCGTACGGACCTGCTGAAGATGAAGGACGACGGCAAGGGCGTGCTGACCAAGCTGGCCGGCGTCCTGGGCATGAAGCCCAAGGAGGTCATGGACAAGGTCCGGCTGTGCGACTCCGAGACACCGCAGCCGTGCTGGAACGGCTCGCCGTACCAGCCGATCCCGATCACGGACGAGGCCACCCCCAAGCAGGCCCTGCAGATCCGTGAGCGGGCGGAGGACTTCCCCGGGATCACCGCCGAGCCGCAGGCGCTGCGCCGCTACCCGAGCCCGGGTGCGGCCAACACCGCCCAGGTACTGGGCTATCTCTCGCCCGTCACCGACGAGGAGCTCCAGAAGGCGCAGGACAGCGACTCGCCGTACCTGCGTTCGGACCAGGTGGGACGCTCGGGCCTGGAGCGTCAGTACGACAAGGAACTGCGCGGCAAGGCGGGCGTGACCCGCTACGAGGTCGACAACCTGGGCCGGGTGATCGGCCAGGCCAAGGCCGATCCGGCACAGGCCGGCTCCAACCTGGTCACCAGCATCGACGCCCGGGTGCAGCGGGTCGCCGAGTACGAGCTGAACCAGGCGATGAAGGACGCCCGCAAGGAGTGGGACCGCAACACCAACGAGCGGTACAAGGCCGACTCGGGCGCGGTCGTGGTGATGGAGGCCAAGACCGGTCGCATCGTCGCCATGGCGTCCAACCCGAGCTACGACCCCAACGCATGGGTCGGGGGCATCTCCGCCAAGGACTACAAGAAGCTCACCGGCAAGTCCTCCAACTACCCGCTGCTCAACCGCGCCATCCAGGGCCAGTCCGCCCCCGGCTCGGTCTTCAAGGTGATCCCCACGGCCGCCGCGGTCAACGCCGGCTACTCCTTCAACGGCCCGTACGAATGCTCCAGCTCGTACTCGATCGGCGGCCAGGTCTTCAAGAACTTCGAGTCCAAGGGGTACGGCCCGATCAGCCTCGGCCGGGCCCTGGAGGTCTCCTGCGACACCGTCTTCTACCGGCTCTCCCACCAGGAGTGGAAGCGCGACGGCGGCACCAAGCCGAAGAAGAACGCCCAGGACTGGTTCTACAAGACGGCGCACCAGTTCGGCCTCGGCGCGGAGACCGGCATCGACCTGCCCAACGAGGTCACCGGGCGCGTCCCGGACCGCAAGTGGAAGCAGGACTACTGGAAGGCCAACAAGGACGCCTGGTGCCGCTACGGCAAGAAGGGCGGCTCGTACGCCGAGCGCATCGCCTACGAGAACTGCCTCGAAGGCAACCGCCTGCGCGCCGGTGACTCCGTCAACTACTCCATCGGACAGGGCGACACCCTGGTCACCCCGATCCAGATGGCCACCATCTACGCGGCCATCTCCAACGGCGGCACCCTGTACGACCCGACCGTCGGCAAGGCCATCATCAGCGCCGACGGCAGGACCGTCCAGGAGATCAAGCCCAAGCCCCACGGCAAGCTGCCCATAAGCAGGCAGACGCTGGCCGAGATGGACGAGGCCCTCGCCGGCGTCGCCACCCGCGGTACGGCCGCCTGGCGGTTCGCGGACGTCGGCTGGCCCCAGGACAAGATCCCGATGCACGCCAAGACCGGTACCGCGGAGGTCTACGGCAAGCAGACGACCTCGTGGTTCGCCACGTACACCAAGGACTACTCGGTCGTCATGACGATCTCCCAGGGTGGTACGGGCTCCGGGGCCTCGGGCCCGGCCGTCCGCAACATCTACGACGCGCTGTACGGCGTCTCCGACGACGGCACGATCAGCAAGAAGAACGCGCTGCTGCCGACGCCGCAGAAGAGCCTGCCGAAGGTCCGGACGGACGGGACCATCGCCTCGCCGAAGGTCGGCAAGGACCCGGCGAAGGAGCAGCGGGCCAGTCAGAAGGGCAGCGACGCGCCGGACGGGCAGCAGCTCGCCGGGACGGTGTCGACGCCGACGCCGGAGAACCGGGACACCCGGCGCCGACGGCACGGGAACCGCAGGCGGGGAAGCCGGAGGATGCTCACATGACCGGCGCCAACAGCTTCCAGGTCTCCGGGTACGGGCCCGAACGGGCGGGCTGGACCCGCCTGTTCGCCCGCGACTCGCTCGCCCGCCGGCTCGACTGGCCGATACTGCTGGCGGCGCTGGCCCTGTCGATGCTCGGCACGCTCCTGGTGTACTCGGCGACCCGCAACCGCACCGAGCTCAACCAGGGCGACCAGTACTACTTCCTGGTCCGCCATCTGCTGAACACCGGCATCGGCCTGGCCCTGATGGTCGGCACGGTCTGGCTCGGCCACCGCACCCTGCGCACGGCCGTGCCGATCCTGTACGGCGTCTCGGTCTTCCTGATCCTGCTGGTGCTCACCCCGCTCGGCTCCACCATCAACGGCGCCCACTCCTGGATCAAGCTCCCCGGCGGCTTCTCCCTGCAGCCCTCCGAGTTCGTGAAGGTCACGATCATCCTGGGCATGGCGATGCTGCTGGCGACGAGAGTGGACGCGGGGGACAAGCAGTACCCCGACCACCGCACCGTGGTGCAGGCACTGGGCCTGGCGGCGGTGCCGATGCTGATCGTGCTGCTCATGCCCGACCTCGGCTCGGTCATGGTGATGGTGGTGATCGTGCTGGGCGTGCTGCTCGCGTCCGGCGCCTCCAACCGCTGGGTCTTCGGCCTGATCGGCACGGGCACCTTGGGGGCGATCACGGTCTGGCAGCTGGGCGTCCTGGACGACTACCAGATCGCCCGTTTCGCGGCCTTCGCCAACCCGGAGCTCGATCCGGCGGGCGTCGGCTACAACACCAACCAGGCGCGTATCGCGATCGGTTCGGGCGGGCTCACCGGTGCCGGGCTGTTCCACGGCTCGCAGACGACCGGACAGTTCGTCCCCGAACAGCAGACCGACTTCGTCTTCACCGTGGCGGGCGAGGAGCTGGGCTTCGTCGGTGGCGGGCTGATCATCCTGCTGCTCGGCGTGATCCTGTGGCGGGCCTGCCGTATCGCGCGTGAGACGACCGAGCTGTACGGGACGATCGTGGCGGCGGGCATCGTCGCGTGGTTCGCCTTCCAGTCGTTCGAGAACATCGGGATGACGCTCGGGATCATGCCGGTGACCGGTCTGCCGTTGCCGTTCGTGTCCTACGGCGGATCGTCGATGTTCGCGGTGTGGGTGGCGGTGGGCTTGCTGCAGTCGATCCGGGTGCAACGGCCGATGTCGGCCTGAGCCCGGCCGGGCTCAGGCAGGGAGACCCTGTCGTCCCGTCGAGACTCCCACTAGATTCAGGTCATGGCGGACACCAAGCGCGAAATCGAGCGGAAGTATGAATCCGATGACAGCGGCCTGCCCGATCTGACCGGCGTCGCCGGGGTCGCGGCCGTCATCGACAAGGGGGTCGCGCAGCTGGACGCCGTCTACTACGACACCGCCGACGAACGCCTCGCCGCCTCGGCGGTCACGCTGCGCCGCAGAACGGGTGGGTCCGACGCGGGCTGGCATCTGAAGTTTCCCGTCGCCCAGGACGTACGGGACGAGATCCAGGCCCCGCTGTCCGACACCCTGCCCCGCGGCCTCGCCGGCCTCGTCCGCTCCCGCGTCCGGGGCGCCGACCTGGTGCCCGTGGTCCGGCTGCGCTCCGACCGCGACGTGCGGCACCTCGTGGACGCCGACGGGCGGCTGCTCGCCGAGGTCAGCGTGGACGCCGTACTGGCCGAACGCCTCAGCGGGGGGAGCCGTACCGCACAGTGGACCGAGATCGAGGTGGAACTGGCGGACGACGGTGACCCGGCGTTCCTCGACAAGATCGACAAGCGGTTGAGGAAGGCGGGGGTGCGGCCGTCCTCGTCCGCCTCGAAACTGCAGCGCGCCCTGGCGGAGACGACACCGAAGAAGAAGCGGGGCAAGAAGGCGGACGCGACCGAGGAGCCGGTCACCGCCGGTGATCACGTCCTCGCCTACCTCCGCGCCCAGCGGGACGACATCGTCGCGCTCGACCCGGCCGTGCGGCGGGACGTGGCCGACTCCGTGCACCGGATGAGGGTCGCCACCCGCCGGTTGCGCAGCGCCCTGAAGTCCTACGGCAAGGTCCTCGACCGGGCGGTGACCGACCCGGTGGGCGAGGAGCTGAAGTGGCTGGCCGGGGAGCTGGGGGCCGACCGGGACCAGGAGGTGCTGACCGAGCGGCTGACGTCCGCCGTCGACGAACTGCCCCGGGCACTGATGGCCGGACCGGTGCGCACCCGGCTGCGCACCTGGTCGTACGCCAGGCGCGGGGGGTCACGACGACGGCTCGTCAAGGTGCTGGACGGGGAGAGGTACCTGCGGCTGCTGGAAGCCCTTGACGCCCTCCTCACCGACCCGCCCCTGCTGAAGGCGGCCGGCGGCAAACCGAAGAAGGTGATCAGCAAGGCCGTGCGGAAGGACTTCACCAAGGTCTCCCGGCTGGTCGAGCAGGCGCTCGAACTGGAACCGGGGCAGGACCGGGACCTCGCGCTGCACGAGGCACGCAAGAGGGCCAAGCGGACGCGGTACGCGGCGGAGTCCGCGGTCCCGGCGCTGGGCGACCCGGCCGCCGAACTGGTGCGGTCGATGAAGAAGCTGCAGAACCTGCTGGGCGACCACCAGGACAGCGTGATGGCCCGGCAGGCGCTGCGGGAGCTCGCACGGCAGGCGCACGCGGCGGGGGAGCCCTCGTTCACGTACGGGTTGCTGTACGCGCGGGAGGAGCAGCGCGCAGCGGCGGACGAGGAGGCGCTGCCGGAGGTCTGGGCACGGGCGAAGGCCGGAGCCGGCGTCTGAGCGTGCTGGGGGCCGTCGCGGTCGCGTTAGGCTAGATGGTCACCCCTGTCAGTTCAGTCCAGCTCACGAAGGTTCGCGAGATGTCTGCCGAAGCCGCTGCGGCCGCTGAGTCCGTGTTTCCGCAGCTCGAAGCTCTGCTCCCGCATGTGCAGAAGCCGATCCAGTACGTCGGCGGAGAGCTCAACTCCACGGTCAAGCCGTGGGAGTCCTGTGACGTCCGCTGGGCGCTCATGTACCCGGACGCGTACGAGGTCGGGCTGCCCAACCAGGGCGTCATGATCCTTTACGAGGTCCTGAACGAGCAGGAGGGCGTCCTCGCCGAGCGCACCTACAGCGTGTGGCCGGACCTGGAGGCCCTGATGCGGGAGCACGGCGTCCCGCAGTTCACGGTGGACACCCACCGGCCGGTGAAGGCCTTCGACGTGTTCGGCCTGTCCTTCTCCACCGAGCTGGGCTACACGAACATGCTCACGGCCCTGGACCTGGCCGGCATCCCGCTGGAGTCCAAGGACCGCACGATCGACGACCCGATCGTCCTGGCGGGCGGCCACGCCGCCTTCAACCCCGAGCCGATCGCCGACTTCATCGACGCCGCCGTCATCGGCGACGGCGAGCAGGCCGTGCTCGACATGACGAAGATCATCCGCGAGTGGAAGGCGGAGGGCCGGCCCGGTGGCCGCGAGGAGGTCCTCTTCCGCCTGGCGAAGACGGGCGCGGTGTACATCCCCGCGTTCTACGACGTGGAGTACCTCCCCGACGGCCGTATCGCCCGTGTCGTACCGAACAGGTCCGGTGTGCCGTGGCGCGTGTCCAAGCACACGGTCATGGATCTGGACGAGTGGCCCTACCCCAAGCAGCCCCTCGTCCCCCTGGCCGAGACGGTCCACGAGCGCATGTCGGTCGAGATCTTCCGCGGCTGCACCCGCGGCTGCCGCTTCTGCCAGGCCGGCATGATCACGCGCCCGGTCCGTGAGCGCTCGATCACGGGCATCGGCGACATGGTCGACAAGGGTCTGAAGGCGACGGGCTTCGAGGAGGTCGGCCTGCTGTCCCTGTCCTCGGCGGACCACAGCGAGATCGGCGACATCGCCAAGGGCCTGGCCGACCGCTACGAGGAAGACAAGATCGGCCTCTCCCTGCCGTCCACCCGCGTCGACGCCTTCAACATCGACCTCGCGAACGAGCTGACCCGCAACGGCCGCCGGTCCGGGCTGACCTTCGCCCCCGAAGGCGGCTCGGAGCGCATCCGCAAGGTCATCAACAAGATGGTCTCGGAGGACGACCTGATCCGCACGGTCGCCACCGCCTACGGCAACGGCTGGCGCCAGGTGAAGCTGTACTTCATGTGCGGCCTGCCGACCGAGACCGACGACGACGTCCTGCAGATCGCCGACATGGCGACCAAGGTCATCGCCAAGGGCCGCGAGGTCTCCCGCTCCAACGACATCCGCTGCACCGTCTCGATCGGCGGCTTCGTCCCCAAGCCCCACACCCCCTTCCAGTGGGCCCCGCAGCTGAGCGCCGAGGAGACCGACGCCCGCCTGGAGAAGCTCCGCGACAAGATCCGCGGCGACAAGAAGTACGGCCGCTCCATCGGCTTCCGCTACCACGACGGCAAGCCCGGCATCGTCGAGGGCCTCCTCTCCCGTGGCGACCGCCGCATCGGCGCCGTCATCCGCGCGGTCTACGACGACGGCGGCCGCTTCGACGGCTGGCGCGAGCACTTCTCCTACGACCGCTGGATGAGCTGCGCCGACAAGGCCCTGGCCCCCTTCGGCGTCGACGTCGACTGGTACACCACCCGCGAGCGCGGCTACGAGGAGGTCCTGCCCTGGGACCACCTCGACTCGGGCCTCGACAAGGACTGGCTCTGGGAGGACTGGCAGGACGCCCTCGACGAGACCGAGGTGGAGGACTGCCGCTGGACGCCGTGCTTCGACTGCGGGGTGTGCCCGCAGATGGATACGGCCATACAAATCGGCCCGACCGGGAAGAAGCTGCTGCCTCTGACGGTCAAGAATGCCGCGCCGGCGTCGAGCGGGCACGAGCACTGAGGTGAGTGACGCACTCGTTCGGGTGATGGATGCCCTGGTGGGGGCGAGTGAGGACGAGGTGGCGGCTGCGCTGGCTGCTGTCGGGGCTTCGAGCCGCCGGCAGCAGGAGCAGCAGAGTGGGCCTTGTACGCCTCTGACGGGCCCGGGAGGGGCCTCGGGCATCCGCTCAGAGGTGGAGTGGGTCTGAGGCTCTCGGAGCCTCGCTGAAGTGTTTCTGGCGACTACGGAGCCCCCTTCGACGCGGAGGGGGCTCAATGGTGTCGGTGCTCGATGACGTCCTTGCACGGTGCGGCTGCGTCGTGAAGGTCGGGTGAGTGGTGACCTGCCCGAACGATCCGGCCTGATCGCTTTGGCAACTTGAAGCGCGACCGCCCACGTACACGCCATCGTCCGCCTCGACGGCCCGGCCGGACCCACCGACGGACCCCCGACGTGGGGTACCGCCGACTGCCTGACCGACGCAGTACGGGCATCCGCGCGGCGGGTCCGGGTCCGCACGCCCTACAGTCCGGCCGTTGGTGAGGTAGTGCTGCGCTGGGGCACCCAACTGGACGTTCGTCCGTTGCGAGCAGACGGCGACGGACCCGATGACGACGCGGTGGCTGCGTACGTCGCGAAGTACGTCACCAAGGGAGCCAGCGAGACAGGCGCCGGCACCGACCATCGGCCCACGACGTGGCACGACATCGGCTTTGCGTCGGTGAGCAAGCACGTCCGCACCCTCATGCGCACCTGCTGCAACTTGGTGGCCTACCCGAGTACGAGTGACTTCGCCTCCGCACCTGGACTCACACCCTCGGCTACCGGGGCCACATCCTCACCAGATCTCGGGCGTACTCCACCACCTACGCAGTGGTGCGCGCCGAACGCGCCCACCACATGGGGCCACGGCAACACGGACGACCTCTCCGCTTTGATCACCAATCGCCACTGGCGCTACGTCGGCTCCGGACACACCCCCCGGCGCGGGGCTCATCGCGGTCGGAATCGCCGAATACCTCGCAGAGTCTCGACGGCTCGCCGCTGAGGGGAAGCAACACGAGGGGGAGTGGTGCCGATAGCCGTGCCTTCGAAACGTGAGCCGTGGCAGTCCGGGCGCCTGTTGCAGCCTCGGAACGACGTCGACAAAGCTCCGAGTCTGATCGAAAGTGAGATCGTGATCGCTGACGGGTGGACGGCCCCGCAGGAGCTAGCTACGTGTCAACACCGAGATCATTGCGCATGGCGGTGCGTAAGGCGCGCAGCGCAGCGTCATATCGTGCCCGATGTTCTGCGTAGTCGGGGTCTGCAAGCAGGAGCCCTTCGGTAACCGCATTTCGAAGGTCGCGGAGCCTCCGGTACACGTCTTCGGCTGGCTCCACGACCGTCGTGGGTGCGGATATCGTCATCTGGTGCCGCAGTCCGGAGCATGGGTCGAAGGCGTCCCAGGCTGCCTGCCTGCGCTCCCCGGCAGAGACGTTGGGGTCTCTGGCTAGGCGACTGAACACAAGCCTGGCCTGGGACAGGGTGGCGAGGTAGGTGCCATAGAGGACTCGACGCGCCTCAGTCTGCTGGTCAACCTGGTCACGCTTCCAACGCCGACGATCAAGATAGCCAGCGGAGACGGTGGCGATTGCACCGCCGACTATGGTGCTGGCGAGGGCCATCCACTCCATCCTCGAACGATATGAGGACTGCTGTCCGTCGAGTAGGTCGCCCAAGTAGCGGACTGCTGCATTGGCCTGCTGTCTCCGCGAACGGCATTCCAATCGCTCGCGCCGCATGCCGTCACTGCCAGGTGTCAGCAGGGCGGCGTCAGAATGCTTCCGCGAAATCGTCCTGCTTCAGTATCAGACGATCCCGCACGTCCTTGGGGATCATCAGCTTCATGTGGATACGCGGGGCACGTACGCCCTTCACCCTTGTTCGCTCGACCACGCACTTCACGCCGACCCGCAGTAGATCGGCGGCCATGGCCTCCATGCCGCCCTCTTCCCAATGAGCGCGAAAGGTCTTGCCGTTGTGCACGGCCACCCATCGGTCCTTCGTCGACTCCGGGTCGATGGCCTCCAGTTGCTTGATGAGGTCGTCCAGCGTCTTCTCGGCCTTCTCCTTGGTGAAACGTGTCTTCGTGAAGCGGCCTCCGGGCTCAAGCCCAGTCATGTAGTAGCTGATGGACTGTTCCAGGTGCTGGAGCTCCTTGCGGGCCTCAGCGCCCTGCCGGTACTCGCGCGTCATGACCGGCTCGTCCCCGAGGACCCTCAAGACGTCCTCGACGAGCTTGGCGTAGATGTCGTCAGGGTTCGGGGCTCCGTGGCCTCCGGCCTTGCACTTGCCGCACCGCAGGTACGAGTACGTCCGGTCTTCGACGCGGTTCTTCTGCACGGTCATGTTCGAGCGGCAGTCGTGGCAGATCAGGACACCGAGGAACTTCGTCGCTCCGTCGGGGCGCCGTGTGGGCTGGTTCCTCCCTCGGCGGTCGAGTGCCTCCTGGAGGCTCTGGAACTCCTCCTCGGTGAAGATCGGGTCTGCCACGCGGATCGGCTTCGCGTCGCTGCCGAGGACGATCTTCGAGCGACGAACCCCTCCGTTCTGGCGGTCAAGAACGCTGCGCCGGCGCCTGGTGGTCACTCCCTCCGCTGCCGGCTCCTGAAGGTGCGTCGCAGATCGTCGCGGATCGTCTCCGAGGTGGAGTGGGTCCGAACCCTTCGGCCGCTCAGGACGCGGCGGCTACGGTGGGCGAATGTCTGTTCAGCGCACCGGTGAGGCCGATCGGGTCGCGGCTGCCTGGCGGAAGGTGACCGGCTGGCTCGCCGAGCATGCGCCCGTCTCCCACGCTTCTCTCCTCGCGCCTGCGACGGAGGAGGAGATCGCCGCGGCCGACTCCCGCCTGAGGCGTGCCCTCGGGTTCGGGCTGCCCACGGAACTGGCGGCGCTGTGGCGGCTGTGCGGCGGTGTGGAGCACCAGTACATCGAGGCCAATGAGGAAGCGGGCGAGGTCGGTTCGGGGGCGTTCCTGCCGGGCGGGGTTCTGCTCGGTCCGGAGGATGCGCTCCGGCCGCGGCTGCCGGAGGTCGGGCGCGGCGACATGTGGGGCTCCGCGGTGGTGCCTTGGCTGACCGGCGACGAGGCAGGACCCGAGTCGGGGCTCTACGTGGGCGAGGACGGCGTCGGCTCCTGGTCGCTGCCGGACGATCTCGCGTGCGACAAGCCCGGGTATCCGTCGATCGCCGCCTGTCTCGAGGCCGTTCACCGCACGCTCACCGAGGGGCCGGCCGACGCCATGGGCCCCGATGTGCCCGGCCTGGTGTGGGGCTGCCTGATCTGGGACGACCCCGAGGCTCCTCTGCTGGACGATGCGTCGGAGCACTGGCACCCCGTCCACTGAGCGCGCCGCTGCCCGAAACCCGCCTGGCTGACGGGCCCCGGGCCGGCGTGCGGTGGCTACGGCTTCTTCATCTCGCAGACGAGCGTCGCCGCACCGGTGCTGTAGCCCCTGAACCACCAGCAAAGTCCAGGTGAGCATACGGTCGTGGGCCGCCGGGCGGAGAGGGGGGCGCGGCTTCTGGACGCCCCGCTGTGAGGAGGATCTGCGCTAGGCGGGCCTCGGTCCGCTCGGGGCCTGGGTGGTGGGGTGGCCGGGGTCCGGTGGGTGGGGCAGGAGGAGGGGGAGCAGGTCCGCGGGTATCTCGGAAGAGGTGGCGCGGGCGGCGTTGAGCAGGGCGTCGATCTGGTGGGCGATCTCGGGCGAGGTCGTCGCCAGGCCGGTGTCGCGCAGCAGTCTGATCGCCTGCCAGTCGCGGGCGGTGGGGCGTCGGGCGAGTACGTTCACGAGTTCCACGCCGGCGGCCCTGGCGATCTGTCGTGTCGGGTCGGTCAGCAGCCGGCGGACCGCCGGGTCGTTCGCGGGGTCCTTGAACAGGTGGGCCAGGTTGCGGGCGACCCGGAACCGGACCCAGTCGTCCCAGGTGACCAGCAGCCGTCCGAGAATGCGTTCCCGCCAGGGTTCGGCGACGGGGGCGATCAGCACCAGCCGCAGCAGATAGCGCTCGTTCCACGTCGCCTCGATGTACTCGAGCAGCGGTACGCGCGCCGGTGCGGGCACCTTTTTGAAGTCGGAGATCAGCCGGTTCCGTGCGGCCTGGCGGATCGCCACGTCGGAAGCGTCCAGGAACTCCCGGAAGATGCGCTGGCCCCAGGGGGCGGTCCACATGATGTCGGCATGCCGCAGGAAGCCCTGCAGGGCGGAGCTGCGCACCCCGACGCTGGCGCTGTCGGCCATCCGTCGCACCAGCCGGCGGACGACCTCGGTGAGCTGCGGGTCGGCGCGGACGCAGCGGTCGAGTCCTTCCTCGATGCTGGGATGCCGCAGGGCGAGGTATCCGCCGGTCAGGGTGCCGTGCCACAGGATGTAGTCGCTCACCGCGTCGAGGGCCATGTCGAAGGACGTGATCCCCACGGGCCCGAGGTCGCCGTCCCGGACCGCGGCGTCGAAGAGCCGGCGGACCGTCTCCCGGTCGACGTGCTCCGAGGACAAGGTGGCGACGAGGTACAGGAATGCCTGTTCCACCAGGGGCAGAAGCCGGACCTGCCGGCCGAATTCCGAGGAGATGTCCCGGTATCCGGGCAGCCGTGTCAGGGCTTCTTCGACGTCCGGGATGTCCCGGGTGTTGCGGATGAACAGTTCGACGTTGTGCGGTACGGGCAGGGCGTCGGTGATGCGTGTGATGACGGACGGCGACACGGGAGTCCAGCGCGGGCGGTAGCAGGCGACGTACCGCTCGGCGATCATCTTCAACTGGTCGGTGGTGTACGCGGTCTCCACCGCGAGTCGCTGGCTCAGGGTGATCGTGTACTCGGCGAACGAGTCGATGATCACCTTGTCGAAGACGGCGGAGCGTGACGTGATGACGATCCGGCACCTCCTGGCGGCCACCAGGTCCAGGAACCGCCGTAGGTTGGTGACGAACTCCGGCATGTCGACGGGCACCGTCGCGCCGAAGGGGTCCTCCAGATATATGGCGTGGTCGTTCGGGAAGAGCTTGGCGAGCCGGTCCTCGAACCGGCCCGGTGCGGTGCTCAGCGTCAGACTGAGCTGCTGGGAGTTCACCCAGCTGGGAGAGAACCCGGACCGCGAGTAGAGCCTCCACAGCAGTTCGACGGCCGTGAAGGTCTTGCCGACGTGCGGATCGCCCACGATGAAGACGACGTGATGGCGTTCGAGGATGGCGACGATGTCGTCGTACTGCTGGGGAGGCACGAACACGGAGGTGAGCTGTGCGTACGGACTGGCCTCCGCGTGGCGGTCGAGGCCGAGTTCGTCGAGGAAGTCGTCCAGCGTGCGGTCCTCGGACGCGTCCGAGGCGGCGATGGCCGTGATCTGCCGTGCCAGTGTGAGAAGTTCGCTGTCGAGCGGGGACCCGACCAGTTCGGTGGCGGCGCGCAGAACCGACACCAGCGGGGGCTCGGTGCCGGGTGGATGGTGGTGGCGGGCGCAACGGTCCACGACCACGGCGCAGAACTCGATGGTCGAGCCGTCCACGGGAATGCTGTCGAGCAGGTC
Organism: Streptomyces sp. NPDC001920; assembly: GCF_053594495.1. Taxonomy (NCBI): domain Bacteria; kingdom Bacillati; phylum Actinomycetota; class Actinomycetes; order Kitasatosporales; family Streptomycetaceae; genus Streptomyces; species Streptomyces sp. NPDC001920. The sequence continues at coordinate 129,390 of NZ_JBSFEP010000010.1, read as the reverse complement.
CGTGTCGAACGCGGCGTCCTGGAGCAGGGCTTGGCGCAGGCCGGGTCTGTCGATGCCCGGGACACGGCGCAGCAGGCGCTGTGCCTGCTGGCGTATTCGGCCCGGTACGGCTCGGTGGTGCGGGTCGGTCATCTCAGCGGAGGAACTCCTCGGGGTGGGTCTTCTGCTGCAGGGCGAGGTCGGCGAGCCTGCGCTGCTCCGGGTCGTGCCCGGCTTCCGCGACCACGCGGTCGTACCAGAGTGCCGCCGTCTCGGGTTCACCGACCCTGCGGTACTGCTCGCCGATCAGGTACTTGATGGTCTGGGCGTGCTCACCGGTGACGGAGTTCTCCTCGACCGCCCTCTCGAAGTGCTCGATCGCCTGCCGGCGCAGGTAGTCCTGGCCCTCGGCGCTCTCCACCTCCGGTTCGTCGCCCCACGCCCAGGCGGCCCGTAAGTACAGGCTTCCGATGACGTCCGAGTCGAGGCCCCGCCATTTGGCGATCCACGCGGCGTACTCGAAGCGGCGGGAGGCCGAGGAACGCTCGTCGCGTACCAGGGGTGTGATGCGCTCGGCGATGAGCCGGGACACCTTCTCGTCCACGCTGCCCTGGAAAGCGTCGCTGCCGCCGGTGAACCCGCAGTTGTCGCAGGTGTGGATGAAGCCCCTGTCCGGCTGGGAACCGCCCGCGATCTGCCGGAAGTCGGTGGTGACGCCGCCCAGGTTGTTGGTGCTGCCGGTGACGTAGGACTGGAATGTCGTACCGCAGTTGGGACAGTCGAAGTCACGCGGGAAGATGGTCGTCATCCAAGGCCCCCTGGGACGAAGGCGGGAACGCCGGTCTGCCGGCGCAGCTCGCCGGGAAGGTGGTCGAGCACACTCGAGAGCAGGATGCCCTCGTTGCGGTAGAAGAACCGGCCGGTCGTCGGCTCGGGAATCCTGCCTCCACTGTGGTGGATCGCCACCACCTGCCAGTGGTCGTCCAGTACCGGGGAGCCCGAGGAGCCGGGGAGTGTGGACGTCAGGTACTGGACGACGTCCCCGCCCTGATAGGCGATCCGGTTGTGCTGCAGCGCGACCTGCTTGGGCTGCCCGGCCGGATGCTGCACGATGTTGACCCGGTCCCCGGTCCGTGGTGCCGTCTTCGACGCGCTCAGCCACCCCCACTCCCGCCCGGGCTGCCCGTCGATCGCGATGAGGGAGTAGTCCAGTTCGTCGCCCGGACTCGTGTGCAACAGGCCGCCCTCGGCTGCCCGGTACTCGCTGACCGGTCGGGGGCGGCCCTCGGCGTCGTCCTCGAAGCCGAAACGGAAGACGGATCCGCGTAACTGCTCCTCGTCACCGATGACGTGGTGGTTCGTCAGCAGGAGGCCGGGGGCGACGAGGAAGCCCGTGCCCGACCAGATGCGGGGTCCCACCCTGGTCTCGATGTACGCGACGGCGGCCGCGGCACGCAGACCTTCGGTCAGGAAGGAGACCGGCCGCAGCGTGTTCTCGCCGATGATCTTCTCCTGGAACCGGGTCACATCCCGGTCGCTCAGGGTTCCTCTCGGCTCGGGTCGGGCCGCCACCGGAACCATGAGGCCGTAGCGATCGAGGATTCCGGTGAGGAGGGTGCGCTGCTCGACGCCCACGAGCAGGGTCAGCTCGTTGACGATGCGCCCGAGTGCCTCGTGTTCCGGGGAGATTCGTCCGTACGCGAGAGCGTGGGTCACCAGCCTGCTCGCCGCCACGTACGGCGAACCACTGAGGTCGACATGGGTGGCGAGCGGCGCCAGCCCCGCGTTCCGTACGAACTCGCCCCGGTCGACCTCGCGGGCGAACTCCGGTAACTCCTTCAGTACGGTGATCAGCGCCGTCCTGTCCTCCGGAGCCAGTTCGACCATCCGGCAGTCCCCCCTTCGGGCCGTTGGCACGCCCCAGCGACCAGCGTCACAGCGGGCTCAGCGTCCACGGTATCCGTGACCGGTCGCCGGTGCCCGACAACTGCCGGGACACGGTGTGCCCTTGGCGCTCTCGGGGCCGTGTCCTTCGCTCGCGGACAGCGGTTGCCGAGGTCCGCGTCAAGGTTCGCGGCGTACGACGCACAGCGCCCAGATGACGAAGGCGTACATCGCGATGAGGGTGAGCGACCAGACGGGGTAGTAGGGGATCGACAGGAAGTTGGCGATGATCAGCAGTGCCGCGATGCCCACACCGGCGACCCGGGCCCAGGTGGCGCGTGTGAAGAGACCCGCGCTCACGGCCATGGCGATCACTCCGAGGGCCAGCTGGATCCAGCCCCAGCTGGTCAGGTCGAACTTGAAGATGTAGTTGGGGGTGGACACGTACACGTCGTCGTCGGCGATCGCCATGATGCCCCGGAAGAGATCCAGGATCCCGGCGAGGAACAGCAGAACGCCGGCGAACGTCACCAGGCCGCCGGCGGCGGCTTCCGTCCTGGTCGAGCGGTGGTGGGTCGTCGTCATGGTCGCTTCCTCACTGCTTCGGTGATCTCGTGTCGCGGGGGTTCGGGCGCTTGGAGCGCCGGGCTCCGCATCTCTCAGCGTGTGAGGCCGCGGGGGAGGTGTGATCACCCGTGCCGGGTGAAGTGGGCCGGAGCGGGTGGCGGCGTGCGTACGGCGTCGCGGTCGGGGCACGCCCGGTTCCGCGGTGTCCGGGCGGTCGTCCGCGCCGATCGGTACGCCTGCCGGTACGCCGCCGCAGCGGGACGGTGACGACCACGTGGTGCCGGCGTCCGCGTGATCACCCGCGGCGGGTGAGGCAGGGCGGTTCATGAACAGCGCGAGCGGCCCGGACGGCAACCACAGGCATCCGCCGCGGGGCGTCCGCGCGAACGTCGTCGACGGGGTGCGCGGTGGGCGCGCAGCAGCCCTTGCCCTGCCAGGCGTCGCGGCCCTCCTGCACGGCCACGCCCCGCCCGGGGGGCCTCAGGTGGCGCCGCGGCTCTCGTCGGCGGTCCCGGCGGCGGGAGCGGGCTTGACCGCGCGCACGATCGCCGAGTGCATGCCGTCGGCGACCGGGTGTGTCGGGGTGATCTCGGCATCGGTGAATCCGGCCGCCTCAAGGCCCTCGCGGTACTCCGTGAAGGACAGGGCCCCGGCGATGCAGCCCACGTGGTCACCGCGTCGCGCGCGCTCCGCGGGGGTCAGGGCGTCGTCGGCGACCACGTCCGTCACGCCGATCCGGCCGCCCGGCCGCAATACGCGGAAGGTCTCGGCGAACACGGAGGGCTTGTCGGTGGAGAGGTTGATCACGCAGTTCGAGATCACGACGTCGACGGTGTTCGAGGGCAGCGGGATCGCCTCGATCGTGCCTTTGAGGAACTCCACGTTGGTGACCCCGGCCTCGGCCGCGTTGGTCAGGGCGAGTTCGAGCATCTCGTCCGTCATGTCGAGGCCGTAGGCCCTGCCGGTGGGGCCGACCCTGCGGGCGCTGAGCAGGACGTCGATGCCGCCGCCCGAGCCGAGGTCGAGGACGCGTTCGCCCGGGCGGAGGTCGGCGACGGCGGTGGGGTTGCCGCAGCCGAGCGAGGCTGCCACCGCTTCGGCGGGAAGGGTGTCCCGCTCGGTGGCGGCGTACAGGGCGGAGCCGAAGTTCTCGTCGACCTCGACGGGCCGCGGCCCGCAGCAGGCGGATTTGCCTTCGGTGACCTGAACGGCGGCCGCTGCGTAGTGCCGGCGCACGGTTTCACGCAGGTCGGTGGACGGATCGGACATGACACCCTCCCGCAGGACTGGATGTGATGGTGCCTTGAACGGCTTGCATTGACGTTCGTTGATGCCACAGTGCGCCTTGAATCGAGGAGCGTCAACATAGAGAACCGTCGAAACAGGGGTGAAGGGTCGTCCTGACCCAGGGCACCGCACCGGCTGCCGCCCGCGGCGGCGCGGGATCCGGATCCGGGCAGGCCGCACGTGATCGACCGTGTTCCAGCCGTCCGCATCCGGCCACGCCGTTCCAGCGTCTACGAGGGTATGGATCTCGAAAAGCCGCCACCGCAGCAGCGCCAGGACCCCGAGGGGTGCCTGGTCGTGGCGATCCGCGTCCCCGTGCGGATCGTCGTCCTCGTGCTGGTGGTGCCGGTGCGGATGGTGTGGGACGCGCTCGTGGTGAGCGGGCGGTTCCTGAACGACACGGTGGGGCGGCCGCTGGGCCGGGCGTCGCTGTGGCTGATGCGCGCGGTGTTCGTGTGGCCGTTCGTGGGGGTGTGGCGGTATGCCGTCGTGCCCCTGGCGAAGGGGCTCGCCTGGCTGGGGAACGTCCTCGTCGTCGTGCCCGCCGGGTGGCTGTACCGGTACGTGCTGACTCCCCTGGGGCACGCCTGCGCCTGGGTGGCCCGCGGCGTCGGGTACGGCTTCGCGTGGCTGGGGCGCGGGATCCGGGCCGGGTCGCAGTGGCTGTACGCGCGCGTCCTCACGCCGGTCGGACATGCGGTGACATGGGTGCTGAAGGGGATCGGCGCGGTGCTCGGCGCCCTCGGGCTCGGGATGTTCGGCGCGGTGGCCTGGCTGGTGCGGTACCTCGTCGTCGTCCCTGCCCTGTGGGTGTACGAGTGGATCCTCGCGCCGGCCGGGCGGGCCGTCATGTGGTGCCTCCGGGGCCTCGCCCGGGGCGTGGGGGCGGTCGCGACCGGTGTCGCGGTCGCCCTGTACTGGACCGGGCGCGTGCTGTTCGTGCTGCCCGCGGTGGGGCTGTACCGGTGGGTCCTCGCGCCCGTCGGCCGCGCGCTCGCCGTCGTCGGCAGGGAGACCCTGGACGCGCTGGGGCACGCGTGGCGGGTCGCCGGACGGATCTCGCTCGCCGTCGGCCGGTTCCTCGCCGCCCTCTTCCGGTGGATCTTCGTCGAGCCGGTGCGGTGGGTGTACCGGACGGTGCTCACACCGATCGGGCACGCGGTCCGCGACGCCGTGCTGCGGCCCGTCGCCGAGGCCGCCCGCAGCGTGGGGCGGGCCGGTCGGCAGGCCCTCGCCGCCGCCCGGGAATCCGCACGACAGGCGCGTGCCGACTTCCGGCGGATGCTGTTCGGGGAGCCGAAGCGACGGCAAGCGGTGGCCCGGCGGGAACCTCCGGGCCGCGAGACACGTACTCTTGGTAGCAGTACGACCGCTCTCACGAAGGACTGAACGACACTGGGCAAGCGACAGCCCGAAGGCCCGCCGCCCGCACCCGCGGTGCAGCGCATCCGACTGCGCTACACCAAGCGCGGCCGCCTCCGGTTCACCAGCCACCGTGACTTCCAGCGCGCCTTCGAGCGTGCGCTGCGCCGTGCCGAGGTGCCGATGGCGTACTCGGCGGGGTTCACGCCGCATCCGAAGGTGTCGTACGCCAATGCCGCACCCACCGGCACGGGCAGTGAGGCGGAGTACCTCGAGATCGCGCTCACCGAGGCGCGCGATCCCGAGCAGCTGAGAGTGCTTCTCGACGAGTCGCTGCCCGCCGGGCTCGACGTCATCGAGGCGGTCGAGGCCCGTACCTCCGGGCTCGCGGACCGGCTCACGGCGTCCGTCTGGGAGCTGCGGCTCGACGGTGTGGACCCGGCCGACGCCCAGCGCGCGGTCGACGCCTTCACCACCGCCGACGCCGTCGAGGTGCAGCGCATGACCAAGAACGGCGTGCGGACCTTCGACGCCCGCCCGGCGGTCGTCCACCTGGAAAGCCTGCACAGCACCGACGGAACAGAGACGCACAGTTCGCGGGCTGATAGGCCGACCGACCAGCCCTGTGCGATACTGCGGCTGGTTGTTCGGCACGTGACGCCTGCCGTACGACCCGACGACGTCCTGTCCGGTCTCCGCGCCGTGGCCGACCTGGCGCCGCCGGTCCCCGCAGCGGTGACCAGGCTGGCGCAGGGGCTGTTCGATGAAGAGACCGGCACGGTGACCGACCCGCTCGCGCCTGACCGCGAGGCAGCGACGGCCCCAACCGAGGCCGCGCCCGCTGCCGCCGCGACGGCGCCGGCGTAAGGAAGGTTCCGCGTAGGGACGGACGTCGAAGCGCCGCCCTCGGACTCGGGAGCCACCTGGGTCGGGCAGCGCACCGACCAGAAGACTTTCGCCAGGCCGTACGCATTCGGTGTACGGAACCGGCGAGACAGGACACAGAGAGCTCCCGTGCGGCGCCCGCGCCCCGGACGGCGGCAGTCGCGCAACCCGCGAGCCGCGGACGTCACCGGCATATCGCCGGACCAGGCGCGGCGCCCGGGAGCCTGACGGGAGAAACGCCCGCATGCTCGAACCGACCGAACCCAACGAGGGTTCCGAACTGAACACTCCCAGCGACACCCTGCCGCCGCGTCGGCGGCGTCGCGCCTCGTCCCGCCCGGCGGGACCGCCCGCCGCCGCGGAGACGCAGCCCGCTGAGCTGGTCGAGCCGGCCATACCGGCCGCTGAGGTGGCCGACGTCGCCTTGAGCGACGAGGCCGAGAAGCCCGACGAGAGCGTCGAGGCCGAGGTGAGCACCGAGGCAGCGGAAGCAGCCGAGGCGGAAGAGACCGCCGTCGCCGAGGTGGCCGCACCCGCCGGTCGTCCCCGGCGGCGCGTGGTGCGTCGCGCTGCCGCGCCCACCGGGTCGCCGGCGGCCGCCGAGACCGCCGAGACCGTGGTGCCCACCCCCGCTCCGGTCGCCGAGGAGCCGAGCCCGGCCGCCCCGGCCGCCGCCGCGGCCGAGTCCGTGGAGGAGGAAGCGGCGCCGCGTCGTACGCGTCGTCGTGCCGTGCGCCGGGCCTCCGCGCCCGCCGGTGCTCCGGCCGCCGCCGAGACCGCCGAGACCGCCGAGACCGTGGTCTCCGCCGCCGAGGTGACGGCTGAGGTCGCGGAGCCCGAGACCGCCCCGGCCGCCGCCGCGGCCGAGTCCGTGGAGGAGGAGGCGGCGCCGCGTCGTACGCGTCGTCGTGCCGTGCGCCGGGCCTCCGCGCCCGCCGGTGCTCCGGCCGCCGCCGAGACCGCGGTGGCCGACGCGAGCACCGAGGCCGTCGCCGAGGAGCCCGTCGCGTCCGCCGAGACCGTCGAGGCCGAGGCCCCTGAGGAGGCCGCCCCGCGTCGTACGCGTCGGCGTGCCACGCGCCGGGTGACCGCGTCCGACGAGGGCACCGGCAGCGAGACGCCCGTTGCCACCGAGGCGCCTGCCGCCGAGACTTCGATCACGGCGGAGACCCCCGTGACCCCCGGCATCGACACGGAGACCGCCGCGGTGACCGGCGTCGGCGCCCCGGCGCAGGCCCCCGCCGCCGAGTCCGGCGAGGAGACCGGCCCCCGCCGTCGCCGTCGGGTCGTGCGACGGGCCGCCACCGGATTCGCCGAGCCCGCTCGGTCCGCCGCCTCCGAGGCCGCCGAGGCGCCGCGCCCGGCACGGCCCGCGGTGGCCCTGTTCCAGGCGCCCGTGTTCACCGAGCCGCAGTTCCAGACGCCCGAGCGGGCCGCCGCCGAAGCCGCCGCCGAGGCGGAGACCGAGGACGTCGAGGAGTACACGGAGGAGCAGGCCGGCGCATCGCGTCGCCGTCGCCGTCGCCGTGGCGGGGCGTCCGGTGAGGAGTCCGAGGCCCCGGCCACCGACACCTCGACCACCGAGGCCGCCGCCGAGGACGAGTCCGAGGAAGCCGACGAGGCCGCCGAGGACGTCGCCGAGGGCGACGAGACCGAGGAGACCGGCTCCCGGCGCCGTCGTCGGCGCGGTGGCCGTCGCCGTCGTCGCGGTGAGGCCGCGGAGAGCGACGCCGAGGGCGGTGACGCGGACAGCGACGAACTCGCGGCCGAGCAGGCCGCGCAGGACGCCGAGGACACCGCCGAGCAGGAGGAAGAGGACGACGAGGCCCGCGAGGAGGGCGCCGGGTCCAGCACCAGCAGCCGTCGCCGCCGTCGCCGTCGCCGTCGCGCCGGTGACACCTCCGTCGACACCGAGCCCGGCGAGGGCGACCCCGAGCGCACCGTCGTCAAGGTCCGCGAGCCCCGCCCCGCGCGGGAAAAGGGTGCCGAGCCGTCCGACGAGGTGCAGTCCATCAAGGGCTCGACCCGTCTGGAGGCCAAGAAGCAGCGCCGCCGGGAAGGACGTGAGCAGGGCCGCCGGCGCGTTCCGATCATCACCGAGGCCGAGTTCCTCGCCCGGCGTGAGGCCGTCGAGCGCGTGATGGTCGTCCGGCAGCACGGCGACCGCACGCAGATCGGCGTCCTGGAGGACAACGTGCTCGTCGAGCACTACGTCAACAAGGAGCAGTCGACCTCGTACGTCGGCAACGTCTACCTCGGCAAGGTGCAGAACGTGCTGCCGTCGATGGAGGCCGCCTTCATCGACATCGGCAAGGGCCGCAACGCCGTCCTGTACGCCGGTGAGGTCAACTTCGAGGCGCTGGGCATGGCCAACGGCCCGCGCCGGATCGAGTCCGCCCTGAAGTCGGGCCAGTCCGTCCTCGTCCAGGTCACCAAGGACCCGATCGGGCACAAGGGCGCCCGTCTGACCAGCCAGGTCTCCCTCCCGGGCCGCTACCTGGTGTACGTGCCCGAGGGCTCGATGACCGGTATCAGCCGCAAGCTGCCCGACACCGAGCGCGCGCGTCTGAAGACCATCCTCAAGAAGATCGTCCCCGAGGACGCGGGCGTCATCGTGCGCACCGCCGCCGAGGGCGCGAGCGAGGACGAGCTGCGCAGGGACGTCGAGCGGCTGCAGGCGCAGTGGGAGGACATCCAGAAGAAGGCCAAGAACGGCAACGCGCCGACGCTGCTGTACGGCGAGCCGGACATGACCGTCCGGGTCGTCCGGGACATCTTCAACGAGGACTTCTCCAAGGTCGTCGTCAGCGGTGACGAGGCCTGGGAGACCGTCCACGGGTATGTCTCGCACGTGGCCCCGGACCTGGCGGAGCGGCTGCAGAAGTGGACCTCCGAGGTCGACGTCTTCGCCACCTACCGGATCGACGAGCAGCTCGCCAAGGCGCTGGACCGCAAGGTCTGGCTGCCCAGCGGCGGTTCGCTGGTGATCGACCGGACCGAGGCGATGGTGGTCGTCGACGTCAACACCGGCAAGTTCACCGGTCAGGGCGGCAACCTCGAGGAGACCGTCACCAGGAACAACCTGGAGGCGGCCGAGGAGATCGTCCGCCAGCTGCGGCTGCGCGACCTCGGCGGCATCATCGTCATCGACTTCATCGACATGGTGCTGGAGTCCAACCGGGACCTGGTGCTGCGGCGCCTGCTGGAGTGCCTGGGCCGGGACCGGACGAAGCACCAGGTGGCGGAAGTGACCTCGCTGGGCCTGGTGCAGATGACCCGTAAGCGGGTCGGCCAGGGCCTGCTGGAGTCCTTCTCCGAGACCTGCGTCCACTGCAACGGGCGCGGTGTCATCGTGCACATGGAGCAGCCCACGGCCGTCGGTGGCGGTGGTGGTGGCAAGCGCAAGAAGCGGGCGCGTGCCGGTGCCGGTCCCGAGCAGGTGCACGAGGCGTCCGTCGCCGTCGAGCCGGTCGAGACGGCCGAGGAGGAGGCGGAGACCGAGGCCGAGGTCGCGGCCGAGGTCGCCGAGCCGGTCGCGCTCGCGGAGCCCGCCTTCACGCCGGACGAGGAGCTGTACAGCAGCGTCGCCGAGGCGGAGGCCGCGGTCGCGCGCGGCGGCCGTTCGCGTCGGCGTGGCGGTCGCCGCGCGTCCGCTCCGGCGGGTGCGCCGCGCAAGCCCGAGACGGTCGCCACGGCTCAGGACGTGACGGTCGAGGAGGAGATCGCGCGTCCGGTGCAGCCGGAGTCGGCAGCCGAGGCCAAGGCCGAGCCGGCGGCCGTGGAGGACGCGGTCGTCGAGGCGCCCGCAGCCGAGGCGCCCGCAGCCGAGGCGCCGGCCGTCGAGGAGGCCGCGCCCAAGGGACGTACGCGGCGTCGCGCGACCCGCAAGGTGTCGGCGCCCGCCGGGTCGCCCGCGGGGGCCGAGGCCGCCGTGGTGACGGTCGGCGAGACGGCGTCCACGACGCCCGAGCCGCAGGCGCAGGCCCTGGCGGAGCAGGCCGAGCAGGCTCCGGCCGAGGCGGTCGCGGAGAGTGCCGCCCCGGCCCGCCCGCGGCGTCGTGCCGTGCGCAAGGCCACCGCGCCGACGGCCTCCGAGGAGGCGGCCGTCGTGGTCGTCCCGGCCGCGGAGACCCAGCCCGAGGCCACCGCCGCGCAGGAGCCCGCTCCCGCGGAGGAGGTCCCGGCCGCGCAGGAGGGCGTCGAGGAGACGGCTCCGGCCAAGAAGACGGCCCGTAAGACGGCCAAGAAGGCGACGGCGAAGAAGGCCGCCACCAAGAAGACCGCGGCCAAGAAGACGGCTGCCAAGAAGGTCACGGCCAAGAAGGCGGCGAAGACCGCCAAGACGGCCGCGGCCAAGTCGACGGCGAAGAAGACCACGGTCTCGGCCGCCACCGACGAGAGCTGAACCCCTGGCTGGGCGGCCGGTCCACGTGACCGGCCGCACAGCCGCGGGGCCCGGCCCGGTTTGACCCCCTCGGCCGTGGCCCCGTAACCTTGACCCTCGGCGTGTCCGCGGATATAGGACGCGCCACATCCCCGTAAACCTCTTCCTCCGGAGCACCGGGTGCTCCGGAGAGGCCGCCCGCGTGCCGGGTGGCTGGACTGCGGGGGTGCCGTTCCCGAGCGAGAGAGTGAGATCCGCGTGTACGCCATCGTGCGCAGCGGTGGTCGCCAGCACAAGGTTGCTGTCGGCGACATCGTTGAGGTTGACAAGATTTCCACTGCCAAGGTTGGCGACACGGTCGAGCTCTCGACCCTGCTCGTTGTCGACGGCGACGCTGTGACCAGTGACCCGTGGGTGCTGGCCGGCATCAAGGTCCAGGCCGAGGTCGTGGACCACCACAAGGGCCAGAAGATCGACATTCTGCGCTACAAGAACAAGACCGGCTACCGCCGTCGTCAGGGCCACCGCCAGCAGTACACGGCGATCAAGGTCACTGAGATCCCCACGGCTGCGAAGTAAGGGACTGAGAACAGATGGCACACAAGAAGGGCGCATCGTCCACCCGGAACGGTCGCGACTCGAACGCCCAGCGGCTCGGCGTGAAGCGCTTCGGCGGTCAGGTCGTCAGCGCGGGTGAGATCCTGGTCCGCCAGCGCGGCACCCACTTCCACCCCGGTGCGGGCGTCGGCCGTGGCGGCGACGACACGCTGTTCGCGCTGCAGGCCGGTGCGGTGGAGTTCGGCACCAGCCGTGGCCGCAAGGTCGTGAACATCGTTCCGGTCGCCTGAAGCAGCCCCCTCAGGGCTCAGGCGCGGTAGAGCGTTTCGCGAGGCGGACCTCACTTCCCCTGTGGGAAGGCGGGTCCGCCTTTCGCGTGTTACGCAAGAGACAAACCCTACGTATTCAGTGCTGGAGGCACCCACCATGACCACCTTCGTGGACCGCGTCGAGCTGCATGTCGCCGCGGGTAACGGGGGCCACGGCTGTGCCTCCGTCCACCGTGAGAAGTTCAAGCCGCTCGGCGGACCCGACGGCGGCAACGGCGGGCGCGGCGGGGACGTGATCCTCACCGTCGACCAGTCGATCACCACGCTGCTCGACTACCACCACTCCCCGCACCGCAAGGCCACCAACGGCAAGCCCGGCGAGGGCGGCAACCGGTCGGGCAAGGACGGGCAGGACCTGGTGCTGCCGGTGCCGGACGGCACGGTGGTGCTGGACAAGGCGGGCAACGTGCTCGCCGACCTGGTCGGGCACGGCACGTCCTTCGTCGCCGCCCAGGGCGGCCGGGGCGGCCTCGGGAACGCGGCGCTGGCGTCGGCACGGCGCAAGGCGCCCGGGTTCGCGCTGCTCGGTGAGCCCGGGGGGCTGAAGGACATCGTCCTGGAGCTGAAGACGGTCGCCGACGTGGCGCTGGTCGGCTATCCGAGCGCCGGCAAGTCCTCGCTGATCTCCGTGCTGAGCGCCGCCAAGCCGAAGATCGCGGACTACCCCTTCACGACGCTCGTGCCCAACCTCGGTGTGGTGACCGCCGGTTCGACCGTGTACACCATCGCCGACGTCCCCGGCCTCATTCCGGGCGCCAGCCAGGGCAAGGGCCTGGGCCTGGAGTTCCTGCGGCACGTGGAGCGGTGCAGTGTGCTCGTGCACGTCCTGGACACCGCGACGCTGGAGTCCGACCGGGACCCCCTCTCCGACCTCGACGTCATCGAGGCGGAGCTGCGGGAGTACGGCGGCCTCGACAACCGGCCGCGGATCGTGGTCCTGAACAAGATCGACGTACCGGACGGCAAGGACCTCGCCGAGATGGTGCGGCCGGACCTGGAGGCCCGCGGATACCGGGTCTTCGAGGTGTCCGCGGTGGCGCACATCGGGCTGAAGGAGCTGTCGTTCGCGCTGGCCGAGCTGGTGGGCAGGGCGCGGGCGGCGAAGCCGAAGGAAGAGGCGACGCGGATCGTCATCCGGCCGAAGGCCGTCGACGACGCCGGGTTCACCGTGACGCGCGAGGAGGTCGGCGGCGAGCCGTTGTTCCGGGTGCGTGGCGAGAAGCCCGAGCGCTGGGTGCGGCAGACCGACTTCAACAATGACGAGGCCGTGGGCTATCTCGCGGACCGGCTCAACCGCCTAGGTGTGGAAGAGGAGTTGATGAGGGCCGGGGCCCGCTCCGGTGACGGCGTGGCCATCGGGCCCGAAGAGAACGCCGTGGTCTTCGACTGGGAGCCGTCGGTGACGGCCGGTGCGGAGATGCTCGGGCGGCGTGGCGAGGACCATCGCTTCGAGGCGCCTCGGCCCGCGGCGCAGCGACGACGTGACAAGCAGGCCGAACGGGACGAGGCGACGCAGGAGTTCGACGACTTCGAGCCGTTCTGAGGTTGCCGGCCGCAAGGCCGCCTGCGGTGAGGGCGCCGGGGTGCTGACATGCGCCCCGGCGTTTCTGCTGCCGTCGACCGGGGGCTTCGGCTCCCCGGGCGGCACGGGCCACCCGGGCCGGCGCCGCGAGGCACCGCTGACCGAATCGGTTGACGCCGTGAAAAATTCCGGTGTATTCGAGGGCAACCCCCGCCCTCCCCGGTGAGTCGTACTGGGCGGCGTGAAGAGGATCTTGAACCTCGGCACGCAGTCCCACCGCCCCACTCGATCCCCGGAGTTCGCCATGGTCCCCCTGGCTTCGCGTGCCCGCCGCCGCACCCTTGTCTCCCGCCGCAGCCGTCTGGCCCTCGCCACGGGCGTCGCCGTCGTCGCCGGAGCGTTCGTGGTGCCCGCTGTCGACGCCGCCACCGGCGAGGCCACCGCCGCCACGCCGAGCGCCAAGCGCCTGCACGACGACTTCAACGGGGACGGGTACCGCGACCTGGCGATCGGGGCGCCGGGCACCGCGCCCGACGGCGAGACGAAGGAGGGCGCGATCAGTGTCGTGTACGGCGCCTCCAGCGGGCTGTCGACCTCGCGCAAGCAGGTGCTGACCCGGCCGTCCGGCGAGTATCACGGCGAGTACGGAGCACGGCTGCAGAGCGCGGACCTGGACGGGGACGGGTACGCGGACCTCCTGTCGGTCGTCGGCCAGTACCTGCACGAGAACGGTTACGCCCTTGTCGTCAACTGGGGCGGTCCCAAGGGACTTTCGGCCACGGCGACCTCTTTGACCTGGGCCCCGCAGAGCGAGTGGCAGGGGGGATTCACCGTCGGGGACGTGGACGGTGACAAGCGCCCGGACGTGGTGACGTCGACCACCGACGAGTGGGTGACCGGCACCGACGAGGCGGACGGGACGGTGTGGCACGGTCCCTTCACCCGGACCGGAGAGGCGGCGAAGAAGGACTCCTTCCGCGTCTTCGCCGGGGAGTCGGCGCGCATGCACTCGCTGACCGCCGGTGACGTCAACGGCGACGGGGTCGCCGACGTCGTCGTGCGCATGGGCGGCAACGGGTCGCCCGACTCGCGCGAAACCGCCCTCCTCACGGGCGGCAGCGGCGGGCTCACCCCGAAGGGCCGGCTCAAGGACGCGCAGGGCAGGCTCGTCGGCGGCGAGGACGCCGTGATCGGCGACCTGAACAAGGACGGATACGGCGATATCGTCGTCGGCCGCTCCGACGACATGTACGACAGTGCCCAGGCCCCCTTCCGGGGTGGCTCCCTGACGGTCGTGCACGGCGGCCCGGCCGGTTTCTCCACCACCCGCAAGCCGGTGGTGATCAACCAGGACACGACCGGTGTGCCCGGCACGGCCGAGCACGCGGACGGCATGGGCTCCGGCCTGTCCGTCGGCGACACCAACGGCGACGGCTACCTCGACGTGGCGACCGGGCTCCCCGGCGAGGACCTGGACGGCGTCACCGACGCGGGCGCCGTGCTCGTGCTGCGCGGCAGCGCGAACGGCCTGACCGGAAGCGGCTCCAAGGTGTTCACCCAGAACACCAGCGGTGTTCCCGGCACGGCCGAGAAGGGCGACAAGTTCGGCGCGGAGACCACCCTCGTCGACGCCGACGGCGACAAGAAGGACGGTCTGGTCGTCGGCGCGCCCGCGGAGAACGCCGGCAACGGCTCCGTGTGGGTCTTCTCCGCCACCTCCAGCGGCATCACCGCGAGCGGCTCCTCCTCGTTCGGCCCGACCACGATGGGCCTGCCCGCGGCCGGGGCCCGGTTCGGCAGCGCGCTGGCGGACTGACGGTGACGACGTCCTCGTACCGGCCGATCACGCCCGCCACGTCCCGTACGGCCGTTCCCCCACGCAGACGACAGGAGACAGCACCCTTGAACAGGCGCACCGGAACCTGGCGCACGAGCCTCGCCGTCGTCCTGGCGGTGACCGCAGCGGCCGTCGTGCCCGCGACCCACGCGGCCGCTGACACCCCGTCGGCCACGGGGAAGCTCCAGGACGACTTCAACGGTGACGGGTACTCCGACCTCGCCGTCGCGGCGCCCGAGGCGACCGTGGACGGCAAGGCGCGGGCGGGTTACGTGGCCGTGGTGTACGGGTCGGCGAGCGGGCTGAGGACCGCCTCCCGGCAGGTGGTCAGCCAGAACACCCCCGGCGTCACCGACTCCGCCGAGACCGACGACCGGTTCGGCAGCGCGGTCAGCGCCGCCGACCTCGACCAGGACGGGTACGCGGACCTGATCGTCGGCGTCACCGGGGAGGACTCGGTCGAAGGGGGTGCCGAGACCGGCCTCGTACAGGTCCTGTGGGGCGGGGCGAACGGGCTGTCCGGCGGGGCGCCGCTCGCGTACGGGCGCGGCACCTACGACCGGCTCAGCTCCCGGGGGCAGTTGAGCGTCGGCGACGTGAACGGTGACGGGGCGCCGGACCTGGTCGTGGTGGAGAGCTACGTCAAGCTCCGGGTCGTCCGCGGCCCCTTCGGCCGGGACGGTTCCGCCAAGGGCGGCGAGCAGCTCGTCCTCGACGACTCCGACCCCCGCTTCCTGGACCTGGACACCGGTGACGTCAACGGTGACGGCGTCGACGACGTCGTCGCCACCATGAACGACGGCGACGAGTACGACTTCCGCCGCGTCACCTACTGGCGGGGCACGCCGGACGGGCTCGCGGAGAAGGTCGTGCTCCGGGACGGCCGGGGCTGGCGGATCGAGGGCGGCGAGTCCCTCGACCTGGGTGACGTGAACGGCGACGGCATCGCGGACGTCGTGGTCGGGCGCCCCGTGGACGGCTACGACAGCGACGTCGACACCCCGATCCCCATGGGCGGCCGTGTCGCCTTCGTTCCGGGTACCGCGGGCGGCCCCGACGGCACCAGGGCGATGTACGTCAACCAGGACAGCGCCGGCGTTCCGGGCATCGCCGAGCGCATGGACGGCTTCGGGGCGGACGTCTCGGTCGCCGATGTCAACGGTGACGGGTACGCCGATGTGTCGACGGGCGTCCCGGGCGAGGACTTCGACGGGGTGAGCGGTGCCGGTGGGGTCGTCGTGCTGCGCGGCGGCGCGGGCGGGCTGACCGGCGCCGGCGCCACCGGGGTCAACCAGAACACCGCCGGCGTTCCGGGCGTGGCGGAGACCGGCGACGACTTCGGCCGCGCCACCCACCTCGTGGACGCCGACCACGACGGCCGCGCGGAACTCGTCGTCGGCGCACCGGGGGAGAACGCCAACGCCGGGTCGGTGTGGGTGTTCAAGCCGACATCGTCCGGGATCACCCCGACCGGCTCGTTCACCTTCGGTGCCGGGACCCTCGGCACGGTCGCGGCCGGCGCGAAGCTGGGCCAGGGCTTCAATTACTGACCCGGCCGGGGTTCAATCACTGACCGACCGACAGACCCGTTGTGGCAAGGGCGCGTTCTCGTGCCGCAGCGGGTCTTCTGTTGTCTCCCTGTTTGTCATGCACGCGAAGTATGCCGTTCAGCGGGCGGTCCGCCCACAAGCATGAGCATCCGAAGTGCCCAAGAGGCCAGCGAAGCAAGGGAGTTCGACGATGACCGGAGAGACCGGGTCCATGTCCCCCGACCGACGCCGCTTTCTGACCGCCGGAGCAGCGCTGCTCGGCGCGGCGGCCTCGGCCCAGCTGTGGTTGCCGGCCACCGCGCGAGCCGCCGAAACGCCGCTGCCCGACGGGGTGTTCAGCCTCGGTGTGGCCTCCGGTGACCCCCTGCCCGACGGTGTCGTGCTGTGGACGCGCCTCGCGCCGGACCCGCTGAACGGCGGCGGCATGCCCGACGCCGTCGTTCCGGTCGAGTGGGAGATCTGCGAGGACGAGCGGTTCAGAAAACCGGCCCGCCGGGGCGTCGCCGAGGCCCGGCCCGAGCTGGGGCACAGCGTCCATGTGGACGTACGACGGCTGCGCCCGGGCCGCACCTACTGGTACCGATTCCGCGCCGGCGGCCAGATCTCGCCCGTCGGCCGCACCCGCACCGCACCCCACGCGTACAGCTCGGGCGGACGGCTGCGGATGGCGCTGGCCTCCTGCCAGAACTGGCAGCACGGCTACTTCACTCCGTACGCCGACATGCTGGCCCAGGATCCCGACTTCGTCCTGTTCGTCGGCGACTACATATACGAGTCCCGGCCGTCGGCGACGGCCCTGCGCCGGCACGAGGGCAACGACGAGCCCTACACGCTGGTCCAGTACCGCAACCGGTACGCCCAGTACCGCACCGACCCCGACCTCGCCGCCATGCACGCGAACGCGCCGTGGGTGGTCACCTTCGACGACCACGAGGTAGACAACGACTTCGCCGGCGACATCCCGCAGGACCCGGACAAGCAGCCGCACGACGCCTTCGTGGCCCGCCTCACCGCGGCCTACCAGGCGTTCTACGAGCACATGCCGGTCAGGGCGAGCGCCGTCCCGAACGGCCCGCACATCCAGATGTACCGCCGTCTGGAGTTCGGCCGCCTCGCCCGGCTCAGTGTGCTGGACACCCGGCAGTACCGCAGCGACCAGGCCACCAGCCAGGAAGGCGCCCAGGACCCCTCACTCACCATGCTGGGCGCCGAGCAGAAGCGGTGGCTGCTGAACGGGCTGCGGTACTCACCGGCCCGCTGGAACTTGATCGGCTCGCAGATCATGATGGGCGAGACCGACCTCAAGGTCGGCGAGGGCAAGCTCTGGTACTACGACGCCTGGGACGGCTACCAGGTCGAGCGCAACGCCTTGATGCGGGAGCTGAAGGACGTCCGCAACCCGGTCGTGCTCACCGGCGACCGCCACCTGACGATGATCAGCGACCTCAAGGAGGACTACGCGGACCCCGACTCCGACGTCGTGGGTGCCGAGTTCGTGGGCACGTCCGTCTCCAGCAACGGCGACCAGGACCAGGACGCCTTCCACCGGGAGTGGGACCCGCGCGTCCCGGACAACCCGCACTGGAAGCTGCTCGACGCCCACCGCGGCTACCACCTCTTCGACATCCGGCGCGACGGCATCGACGCGCAGGTCAGGATCGTGGACACGGTCCGGCAGCCGACGGCGACGCCGAGCACGCGGGCCCGGCTCCGGGTGGAGGCGGGGCGGCCGGGCGTCGAAGTCGTGTAACTCACGTCACACCTGACGAGGGGCCCGGGACTCATGTGCGTCCCGGGCCCCTCGCGATGGCACGAATCCCTCGGTCCCTCGCCGATACAGAAATGCTGCGGAATCTTGATAAGGAATTCCGCGCCGATGAACTGCCCCGCGGAGCGCTATTCACAGCTGTCCGGAGCGACGCTGTGACGGATATGAAGAACACGTGCATCCCCGGTCCCGGTGACGTGAAGATCGGCGCCCCGTGACGGGCCGGCGGGGCCGGCGCGGGGATCACGCGGAGACGGCGGGGCGAATACGCGGGACGTGGCGTGAATTGTGGGCCGACATGCACCTTTTGTCCTGCCTGTGCGGCGCGCCGCCGCCGTCAAGTCGCGTACGGTTCACCAGACGTCGAGGAAGGAACTCGTGCGGGTGCTCGGCCGTCGTCGTCCCGGGCGGCCACGGCTTCGGTGAACCTGTGCCGTTACTCACAGCAATTCGCCGAGACCTTCACAGGACCTCTCGACAATGACCATGCGTACAAGGTGAATGACGGGTTGCGCGCACATATGCAGCCGGGGTCGCTCACCTTGCACTGCGGTAACCACAAGTGGGACCATTTCCAAGTTCCCAGTCGCCACAAGGTAGGTCACCTGTGTCCCAGCACATAGCCAAGCCCCGTACCACCGCAGTGATCCTGGCCGGCGGTACCGGTCAGCGCGTGGGTCTGTCGATCCCCAAGCAGCTGCTGAAGATCGCCGGCAAGGCAGTCATCGAGCACACCCTGACCACCTTCGAGAAGGCCGACTCGATCGACGACATCATCGTGCTGATGGCCCCGGGTTACGTGCCGGACGTCGAGAAGATCGTCGCCAAGGCCGGGTTCACGAAGGTCAAGAAGATCATCGAGGGTGGCTCGACCCGGAACGAGACCACCGAGCGCGCCATCGAGGCGCTCGGCGAGGGCCTGGCCGAGGGCGAGGACCTGAACGTCCTGTTCCACGACGCCGTCCGCCCGCTGCTGTCGCAGCGCGTCATCGACGACTGCGTCGTGGCCCTGGAGCGCTACCAGGCCGTCGACGTCGCCATCCCGTCCGCGGACACCATCATCGTCACCCGCACCCACGGCGAGGACGGCGAGTTCATCACCGAGATCCCGGACCGCTCCCGCCTGCGCCGCGGCCAGACCCCGCAGGCCTTCAAGCTGTCCACGATCAAGCGGGCCTACGAGGTCGCCGCCGGTGACCCCAACTTCCAGGCCACCGACGACTGCTCCGTCGTGCTCAAGTACCTGCCGGACGTGCCGATCCACGTCGTCGCGGGTGACGAGTACAACATGAAGGTCACGCAGCCCGTCGACGTCTTCATCGCCGACAAGCTCTTCCAGCTCGCCTCCACGGCCGCCCCGGAGCAGAAGGGCGAGGAGGTCTACCGCGAGCTGCTGACCGGCAAGACCGTCGTCGTCTTCGGCGGCTCGTACGGCATCGGCAAGGACATCGCCGAACTCGCCGAGTCCTACGGCGCCAAGGTCTACGCCCTGGGCCGCTCCACCACCGGCACGCACGTGGAGAACCCGGAGGAGGTCGACGACGCCCTGTCCAAGGCGTACGCCGAGACCGGCCGTATCGACTACGTCGTGAACACCGCCGGCGTCCTGCGCATAGGCAAGCTCGCCGAGACCGACAACGCCACCATCGAGGAGGCGCTGAAGGTCAACTACCTCGCCCCGGTGCAGATCGCGCGCTCCTCGTACAAGTACCTGTCGGAGACCAAGGGCCAGCTGCTGCTGTACACCTCCAGCAGCTACACCCGCGGCCGCGCCGAGTACAGCCTGTACTCCTCCACCAAGGCCGCCATGGTGAACCTCACCCAGGCCCTGTCCGACGAGTGGGCCGGCGACGGCGTCCGCGTGAACTGCATCAACCCGGAGCGCACCGCCACCCCGATGCGCACCAAGGCCTTCGGTCAGGAGCCCGCGGGGAGCCTGCTCTCCTCCGAGGCCGTCGCCCGCACCTCCCTCGACGTGCTGCTGTCCGAGCTGACCGGCCATGTCATCGACGTCCGCCAGCAGGACCCGACTGCCGCCGCGGGCAAGGCGTCCGGCTTCGAGCAGGCGCTGGCCAGTGTTCTGGACCGCCAGGACGGCATGGCATAATCAGCAGTTAATAGCCTTATGGAATTCAGGCCTCTGCGATTCTTCGTACACGAAGAATTCACAGGGGCCTGAGTCCTTCCCCCTTCAGACCGGCCCCTCCCCTGAGCAGGTTCTTCGTGATATCCACTGCTATTCGCGTCGCCCGGGTGGGCAGCGCGGCCGAGCTGGCCGCGGCGGCCTTCATGGTGCTGGGTTTCCCGGCACTCATGCTGGCCGCGCTCGTCCCGAGCGTTCCCGCCTTCGCCGCCGCGGCCGCCGTGACGTACCTGGCGGACCACTATCTGCACCGCAAGGGCAGCTATCTGGTCAATCGCCTGAGCAAGGTCCGGGCCGGTCTGTCGATCCGCTTCCTGATCCGGCAGTTGCTGCTGATCCTGCTGCTGGCCCGGCTCGGTCTCGCGGACAATCTGATCTATTACGGCGCCATCGCCTGCTTCATCGCCTTCTACGGCCTTCAGGCCCCGCACGGCGCGCTGGTCACCCTGATCCGCAACCGCCGCCGTATGCCGGTCGCCACCCGCAATGTCGACCTCGCCTCGCGCATCCGCATCCCGGACGCCCCGCCGCGCAAGCTGCTGCACCGCTCCGCCGAGAAGATGCTGCACCTCGACCTGGCGGCCGTCGCCGGCATCCTGGTCTCGGCGGTCCTGGAGTCGGCCGTCGTCGGCTTCATCGGCATCGGTGTCACGGTGGGCCTGGGCTGCCTGTACGTGGTCGCGCTCGTCCCGTACGTCCGCGGCCGGAAGATCCCGCCGAACGCGGAGAAGGTCCTGGCCGCCGTCGACGACTGGCTGGCCGAGTACCGGCCCGAGACGGTGCTGTACTTCTCCGGCTCCAAGGACTCCGCGTACCAGGTCAACATGTGGCTGGAGACGATGGAGCAGCTGGACTCCAAGCCACTGATCATCCTGCGTGAGCGCGTCATCCTGAACAGCCTGGCGCCCACCACGGTCCCCGTCATCTGCGTGCCCGGAGGGGTGCACCTGATGAACCTGGACCTGTCCACCGTGCGCGTCGCGCTGTACGCGGCGAACGTCGGCAAGAACATCCACCTGCTGCGCGTCCCCACCATGAAGCACGTCTTCATCGGCCACGGCGACAGCGACAAGCTGGCCAGTGTCAATCCGTACAGCAAGGTCTACGACGAGGTGTGGACCGCCGGGCGCGCGGGCCGCGACCGCTACGCCATAGCCGACGTCGGCGTCCGCGACGACGACATCGTCGAGGTCGGCCGCCCGCAGCTGGCGCCCATCCGGACCTGGCAGGGCGTGCCCGAGGGCCGTGTCCCGACCGTGCTGTACGCGCCCACCTGGGAGGGCTGGGACGGCAACCCCGGCAACACCTCGATCGTGCTCGCCGGCGAGAACATCGTGAAGAAGCTGGTGCAGGCCGACCCGCCGGTCCGTGTCCTGTACAAGCCGCACCCCTTCACCGGCACCGTCAGCGCCGAGGCCAAGGCCGCCAACCAGCGGATCGCCGCCTTGGTCCAGCAGGCCGCCGCCGAGCGCGCCGACGACCCGCGCTTCACCGCCGACGCCGCCGCGCAGGCCGCCGCCAAGGCCGACCTGACCCGCATCGAGGCCCGCCTCGCCGAACTGTCCGGCAAGGGCAGGGGCGGCAAGGGCAGCGGTGGCGACGAGGCCGAGGCCACCCGCGACGGCCTGGTCGACGTCGCCAGGCACGAGGAGATCGCCCGGCTGCGCGCCGAGTGGAACGACGCGTACTGGCGTTCCTTCGGCAGCCACGAGCACCGCGTCATCACGGGCGCCGAACCGCGTCTGTACGACTGCTTCAACGTCTCCGACGCGATGGTCTCCGACATATCCAGCGTGGTCTCCGACTTCATCGCCAGCGGCAAGCCGTACGCCGTCACCGACTCCGCCGAGGTCGGCGTGGAGGAGTTCAAGCGGCAGAACACGGCCGTGCGCGCCGCGACGATCCTGTCCAACAGCGCGACCGAGCTGGGCGAACTGCTGGACGCCGTGCGCAATCCGGCGGCGGACCCGCTGGCCGAGGACCGCAAGGACCTCAAGCGGTACCTGCTCGGCCCGGACGAGCCCACCTCCATCGCCCAGTTCAACACCGCGGTGGCGAACCTCGCGATCAAGGCCGAGACGCGCAATGTCGGTCAGGAGTCACGAGCGGCGGCCGGAGCCGCCGAGGCGGTGCCGGCAAGCGTTCCCGGGCAGCGGGTGGCCGCTGCGGGCGACGATGTGACGGCCTGATTCCGCGCAGCCGGCCAAGCGGCCCCCGAGGAGTGATCCTCGGGGGCCGCTTCGTTTCGTGCCGGCCTTTGAGGGTTCCCGGACAGCAAGAGTCCATGTCGGGCCGATATGTGGCCTGAGTCACTAAATCGGGGGTGTGAGGCAACCGCTTGCGACGTCGAGTCGTCTAGCAGGTAGCGAATGAGGCGATACGGGGGGAATATCCCATT
Source organism: Streptomyces sp. NPDC001920 (assembly GCF_053594495.1). Classification (NCBI taxonomy): domain Bacteria; kingdom Bacillati; phylum Actinomycetota; class Actinomycetes; order Kitasatosporales; family Streptomycetaceae; genus Streptomyces; species Streptomyces sp. NPDC001920. Next base: position 106,937 of record NZ_JBSFEP010000010.1, on the reverse strand, counting down.
GACTAGGGGGAAAAGTGACCGTCACGCAGCCTGATGTGACTGTGATCATCGGTGCGTACGAAGCGATGCCCTACCTGATCGAGTGCCTGGCGTCAGTCGAGGCACAGACCATCGATCCGGAGCGCATCGAGGTCATCGCCGTCGACGACGGCTCCACGGACGGCACGGGCGAGTGCCTGGAGCAGTTCGCGGACCGCGCGCCGATGCCGGTGACCGTCATTCGACAGGAGAACTCCGGCGGCCCCAGCGGCCCGCGCAACGTCGGCCTGGGCAAGGCGGCCGGCCGCTATGTCTTCTTCCTCGACGCCGACGACCGGCTCGGCCCCGAGGCCCTGGAGCGCATGGTCGCGATGGCCGACAAGAACGGCACCGACGTCGTGCTGGGGCGGGTCGAGGGCGTCAACCGCACCGCGCCCAAGTCGATGTGGGGCAAGACGCTGGACCGTACCGACGTCTTCTCGTCCAACATCAAGTTCACCCTGAGCGCGCAGAAGCTGTTCCGTCGCGAGTTGCTGACGCGGCACCACATGCGCTTCGACGAGTCCCTGTGGACCGGCGAGGACGCGCTGTTCACGATGGAGGCGTATCTGCGGGCCGACGGCGTCTCCGTGATCGCCGACTACACCTGCTACTACCTGGTGGGCCGTGACGACGGCAAGCACGTGACGAAGAGCGGCGGTTACGCCCTGCGCTTCGACTCCGCGCGCGCCCTGATGAACCTGATAGCCGAGCACATACCCGCCGGTGACCGACGCGACCTGCTCATGATCCGCCCCTTCCTGGTCACCCTGCTCCCGCAGTTCGGACCCAAGTACGCCAAGGACAGCGAGAAGGTCAGGCGGCACAAGTTCGAACTGGCCAAGCCCCTCATGGACGCCTACTGGACGCCGGGCATCGCCCGCCGCCTCAAGGTGGAAGAACGCCTGCGGCTGCACCTGGTCGCCGAACAGCGTCCCGAACTCCTGTTGCCGGTCGTGGAGTTCGTCAAGTCCAAGAAGCAGCCGGCGGCCCTCCTGGAGAAGAAGGGCCGCCGTGTCTACCTCGCCTACCCGCACTTCAGGGATGCCTCCGCGGGCATACCGGACTCCGTGTACCTCGCCGAACCGCGCGAGGCCCGCGCCTTCCCCGGGTACCGGCAAGGCGGCGCCGACTCGTTCCTGCGGCGGGCGGTCCGCAAGGCCCGACGGATGCTGCGCCCGGGCGGTACTACGCCGGGCGGGCGGGCTGCTGCGGCGTGACGGAGCGGCGCTGGTCCGGGATCTCGGGCGGAAGCTCCGCGGCCAGCCGCTCCTCCATCCGCGTCCGGTGCTCCTGCGCCGCCGCACACAGCGCCTGAACGGCCTCGTTGAAGCGCACCTGTGACGTCGGCTCGTCCGGACCCAGCAGGTGCCGCTTCAGCTCCGCCCGGGCCTCGACGAGTTCGTCCTTCTCCGGGTGCCGCACCGCGTCGAGGAGCTCAGGCACCCCGGCCGCGTCGGGCGTCAGCACGGTCGCGGCGCGCACCGTCGGGAAAGCCTTGCGGAACACGTCCTCCGCGAGGCCGCTGGTGTTCGCCACCGCGTACGGCTTCCCGCTGGCCAGGAAGTCGCTGATGACGCTCGACACATCACTGACGAGCAGATCGGCGACGTTGAAGCAGGCGTACAGCGAGGGCCGGGCGGCCGTGACGACCTGGTGCTCCCACTGCGGCAGCGAGGTCCAGTACGCCTGTTCCCAGGCCTCGGTCGCGCGCGTGACCGCCTCGGCACGCCCCGGCTCCGGCGCACCCTGCAGCAGCATCCGCTCCACCTGGTCGGCGCCGGCCCGGACGTCGGTCGTGGTGAGCCGGTCCAACTCCTTGGTGTGGAGAGCGAGTTCGCCGGTGTCCTGCGGCCGCTCGCCGGTCCGCTCCCGGTTCGCCGCCCTGATCAGCTCACGGATGCGCAGATCCGCCGCCCCTGCCCGCGGATCCACCGACCCCGTCAGCGGATGCGGCTTGTACAGCAGCCGGACAGCGGGGTCCGCGAGCAGCGCCCGTACGAGGTTCTCGCCGGCCTCGATCACCGACGTGTTGCCCGGGTTGCCGTCCCAGCCCTCCCAGGTCGGCGCGTACAGGACCGTCGTGTACGTACCGCTCGGCGGGCCCTCGTAGGGCCGTACGGCATCCAGCTGCGGGCGGCCGATCTCCACCACGTCCTTGTCCTCGACACCCACCTCGGCCGTCGCGTACCGCTCCCGTGCCGCGGGACCGGCCACCCACACCTCGTCGTAGGCCTTGGCGTACGGGTTGCAGGACGACAGCTTGTCGCTCTCCCCGTGGTTGACGAACGTGTGCTTGAGCGTGGGGATGCGCAGCACCTGGGAGGTCTTGCCCGAGTTCGACGGGTGGATCAGGACCTGGAGCGAGGACTGCTCCAGGCGCATCAGCGTGGAGACCTTCGGCAGACACAGGATCGGGACGTCGGTCGGCGCGATCTTCGGCACCATGAACCGTTCGCGCAGCACGATCAGCGGACGGCCGTCCAGTTTGGCGAGCGGCTCCAGCCACATGTTCGCCTGGTACGCCGAGGAGGCGCCGCCGGAGAAGTACAGGCCGACCGTCGGCCGGTACTGAGCCAGCCAGGCGTCCAGCCAGTTCAGCGCCTCCTGCTCGCCCGCCGGACGCCGGCCCGGCAGCAGCCGTACGAGAAGGTCGTACAGCCCGACCAGAGCGATTCCGAGGGAGAGCGCGATACCGAGGGCCGCGCAGCGCGGGTCGTCGGTGGCCGCCGTGATCAGCAGGCCCGCCGTGGCCGGGAGGCCGAAGACCAGCAGCCGGTCGCCGGGGCGGCGCAGCAACTGGGGCGGGGCGGGGGAGAGGCGCAGCGCGGAGGCGTCGATGTTGCGGGTGACCACCGGTAGCGTGCGGGTGCGGCGGACCACGACGGAGAGCGCCTGGATCGCGCAGTGCAGGGCGTAGAAGGCGAGGAGGCCCGCGACCAGCGGGGCGTACAGCGTCTCGCGCTGCTGTTCGCCGAGCCGCAGCAGACCCACCACCAGCAGCAGGTCCCGCAGCACGTGCCGCACGGTGATGTCCGCGTGCGACTTGGCGAAGACCGACAGCATGCCGCGCTGCCAGCGGTACAGCACGCCCTCCATGGCCAGCGACACGAGCGTCGCGGCCAGCAGCAGCGGGACGTGGGGGCGCAGCGCCGCCACGGCCTGGGCGCCGAAGGCCGCGACCAGAAGAGCCGTGACGAGCGCTCTCGCCGGGATACGGGACAAGGGTGTGGGCAACGGGGTCACTCCAAGGTCGGCGCGGGACGTCGTGCGTCCGGGTTAACGCGCGCCCACCTACAGACGACACGCGCGTGTACGGCGGCCTTGGAGTGCCCCGGGTGGTGAGCAGGTTCCTAGCGTCCCGACTGCAACGCCCGCCGGATCGGGGCGCCCACCACGCGACGCGCCCTGCGGTAGACGGACGTGGTCGGGAGCGTCCCGCCCGGACCTGCGGCGCGGGCCAGTTCGCGTCTCAACCGGTCGTTGTCCGCTGCGAGTTCGCCGACCCGGCTCTGCAGCCAGCCGAACCGGCTGGCGAGCGAGGCGAGATCGGCGTCGTTCCAGGGGCGGATGCCCGCCGGGAAGGACAGCGACCGCATCCGCTCCTCGAAGGCGGCGCCGCCGTCGCCGTGCGTGAACGTGTTCTCCAGACCGTTGCGGTCCAGGAACGCCGTGAACCGCTCGAACCGCTCCTGGTGGCCGCTCATCAGGGCGCCGAAGTCGGCCTCCGCGTACAACTGCGCCGGGTCGAGGTCCGCGGGCAGCTTGTCGATCCGGCGGTGCGGGATGTCGAAGTAGCGGCACAGCTCCAGCGTGCGCGAGTCGCCGCACAGCACGGTCGCGGGTGTCCCGGCGAGCAGCGCGGCGATGTTGCCGTGGATGCGGGAGCCGAAGGAGAAGTCGAAGGCGCGCAGGTCGTCGATCCAGGTGACCGGGTCGATGTAGACGCGCACCTTGTCCTCGCGGTACATCGGGTGGTCGGGGTGCGTCGGCATGGCGGTGACCAGGCCGTTCGGGTCGGACAGGTCCCGCCAGTGCAACTGCCGTGCGTCGCTGATGTTCTGACCGATGAAGCGCAGGTTGGGGTAACGGGCGTGGGCGCGGGTGATGACCCGCTGCAGGCCCTGCGACCTGACCGCCTTGTGCGAGCCGTTGACGGCGATCCGGGCGTCGGGACCGAGGGCGGGCTCCCGTCGGGTGACGGTGAGGTCCTTGCCGTGCAGGAACAGTGACGGGCAGCCGATGACCTCGACGTCCCGGAAGCCCAGGTTCTTGAGGTACTGCTCGGTGAACTCGCCCCGGACGCCGATCGATGCGCTGCGGTCGAGGACCGCGGAGACGAACTCGCGCACCGCCGGCTCGATGCCCGCCAGCCGTGCCGCGTCGTAGCCGAGCCCGGCCTGGGCGCCGACACCCACCACGACCACGGGGATCCGCAGCCTGGTGATGAGTCGCGTCAGCCGCTTCAGCTGTGCCTCGAACGAGGGACGGAACGCGTTGGCGAGCGGGACGACGAAGGCGTCGTACTCCTCGTTGATCCGGGCGGCCGCGGAGACGTCGGTGCGTATGCCGTTCGAGACGACCTCGGTGCGCGGGGTCTGCAGGATCTTGTGGGTGGCGTCGCTGAAGATCAGGTTGCCGGAGTTGGTGGCGATGACGTCCCGGTGCAGGGCCTCCTCGACGGAAACCACGTCGTACGGACTCTTGCCCGAGCGGAGGAGGAGGCGCTTGCCGCGGTGAAGTTGGTGAGCATCGTGTGACACGGCGTTCAACGTAGGTTCGCCGTGCCGTTGTTTCCTATAGGCAACCGACGCAACCTTTTTGCCGTACGCAAACCGTGAGCAAAGCGTTACCGCTCGTCTGTCCGCGGGCTGGAATCCCCGCGCGCGCCGCGATCCGCTTCGCGTAGATTGCCGAGCAGGGAACCGGACGCATGCGAGGGGAAACAGCACAGGTGGCAGGGGTAAGGCAGGGTGTGCGCGAGGCCCGCAGGATCGTCGTCAAGGTGGGCTCCTCGTCGCTGACCACGGCGTCGGGCGGTCTGGACGCCGACCGCGTCGACGCGCTCGTCGACGTCCTCGCCAAGAGCCGCAGCGGCGGGGAGCGGGAGATCGTTTTGGTCTCCTCCGGCGCCATCGCCGCCGGACTCGCCCCGCTGGGGCTGCGCCGGCGCCCCAAGGACCTGGCCCGCCAGCAGGCCGCCGCCAGCGTCGGCCAGGGCCTCCTCGTCGCCCGCTACACCGCCTCCTTCGCCCGCTACGGCGTACGGGTCGGCCAGGTGCTGCTGACCAGCGACGACATGAGCCGCCGCGCCCACCACCGCAACGCCTCGCGGACCCTCGACAAGCTGCTCGCCATGGGCGCCTTCCCGATCGTCAACGAGAACGACACGGTGGCCACGGACGAGATCCGCTTCGGCGACAACGACCGCCTCGCCGCCCTGGTGGCCCACCTCGTCCGCGCCGACCTGCTGGTGCTGCTGTCCGACGTGGACGGCGTCTACGACGGCGACCCCAGCAAGCCCGGCACGTCGCGGATAGCCGAGGTACGCGGGCCGGAGGACCTCGCGCACGTCGAGATCGGCAGCGCGGGCAAGGCCGGGGTCGGCACCGGTGGCATGGTCACCAAGGTCGAGGCGGCCCGGATCGCGGCGGCGGCCGGTATCCCGGTGGTCCTGACCAGCGCGGTCCACGCGGCCGAGGGTCTGGCCGGCGGTGACACCGGCACCTACTTCCACGCCACCGGCAAGCGCTCCGCCGACCGGCTGCTGTGGCTCCAGCACGCGTCCACCCCGCAGGGCTCGCTGACCCTGGACGACGGCGCGGTCCGGGCGGTCGTGGAGCACCGCAAGTCGCTGCTGCCCGCCGGGATCGCCGCGGTGGAGGGCGAGTTCAGCGCGGGCGACCCGGTCGAGTTGCGCGACGGCGCCGGACGCGCGGTCGCCCGCGGCCTCGTGGCCTTCGACGCCAAGGAGATCCCGCAGCTGCTCGGGCGGTCGACACGGGAGCTCGCACGGGAGCTGGGAGCGGAGTACGAGCGGGAGGTCGTGCACCGCGACGACCTGGTGATCCTGGAGTCCTGAGCGTTCCGCGGGCCGGGCCCGGCCCGCGGAACCCGGCCGAAAACGGGGGGAACGCCCTGCTATGGAAGTCGCCCTGAGGTGGACGTTCCGCAAAATCGCCCCGCGACTGCTTGCGGCCTGCTCAACTTTTCTCTCAGGGACACATTCCGCACGACCACCGAGTCGGTCACTGCGTAAAGGAGGCCGTCGTGAGACGAGTGCGCCCTGGGACGGCGTCCCGCAGTGCCGGTGGGGCCTCGCCCCGTGCGGCGGGTGAGGAGCGCGCCTTGTCGAGCGTCACGGCCGGAGGCCGGTACGAGGAGCCCAAGGACCTGCCCCGCCTGTGGCACGTCACCCTCAGCGTCTCCGGCCGGGAGGCACCCCTGAAGGAGGTGCGGCGCGCCCTCGAACAACTCGCGCACGACCACCCCTTTCTGCTGACCAGCAGATACGCGGGCGACCACGCCGAGATCCGCTACTGGGAAGAGGCCCGCGACCTGCACGACGCGGCCGCCGTGGCCCTGCGCCTGTGGGGCGAGCACCGGCAGACCGCGGGGCTGCCGCCCTGGGAGATCGTCGGCCTGGAGGTCATCGACCGCGAGACCTACCACCAGCGGATCGCGGAAGGCTACGGTCCGCTGCCGGCGACCCCGGTGGGCGTCCACCCGTTTTGACGGCCTTGGGCGCCTTGAGCAGCCTGTGGAGCTTGTCTCGGGGTTCGGGACGAGCGAGGAGCGGGCTCAACAAGCGCACTACCCTTCTTTTCATGACCTCGCTTTCGCCGTACGACGCCATGACCCCGGTCACCCAGGCCGCCTACCGCGCCAAGGCCGCCGCCGCCGACCTCGCCCCGCTGCCGCGGGCCGAGAAGGACGACGCGCTGCTCGCCATCGCGGACGCCCTGGAGGTCCGTACGAGTGAGATCGTCGAGGCCAACGCCAAGGACATCGCCAAGGCCCGCGAGGCCGGTACCAGCGAGGCCATCATCGACCGGCTGACGCTGACGCCGGAGCGGGTGCGGGCCATCGCCTCCGACGTGCGGGACGTCGTCGCGCTGCCCGACCCGGTCGGCGAGGTCGTCCGTGGGTCCACCCTCCCCAACGGCATCGACCTGCGCCAGGTCCGCGTTCCGCTGGGCGTCGTCGGGATCATCTACGAGGCCCGTCCGAACGTCACCGTGGACGCCGCCGCCCTCTGCCTGAAGTCCGGCAACGCCGTGCTGCTGCGCGGCTCGGCCTCGGCGTACGAGTCGAACAGCGCCCTCGTCCGGGTGATCCGCGACGCCGTGGGCGGCGCCGGCCTGCCCGCCGACGCCGTGCAGCTGGTGCCCGGGGAGAGCCGCGAGAGCGTGCGGGAGCTGATGCGCGCCCGCGGCCTGGTCGACGTGCTGATCCCGCGCGGCGGTGCCTCGCTGATCCAGACGGTCGTCTCGGAGTCGATCGTCCCGGTGATCGAGACGGGCACCGGCAACTGCCATGTCTACGTCGACGCCCACGCCGATCTCGACACGGCGATCGAGATCCTGATCAACTCCAAGGCCCATCGCGTCAGCGTCTGCAACGCCGCCGAGACGCTGCTGGTCCACCAGGACATCGCCCCCGAGTTCCTGCCGCGCGCCCTGGACGCCCTCGCGGAGGCCGGGGTGACCGTGCACGCCGACGAGCGGGTGCTGGCGTACGCCAAGGACTCCAAGGCGACCGTCGTCGAGGCCACCGCGGAGGACTGGGAGACCGAGTACCTGTCGTACGACATCGCCGCCGCGATGGTGGACTCGCTGGACAAGGCCGTGGAGCACATCCGCCTGTGGACCTCCGGTCACACCGAGGCCATCGTGACGACCTCGCAGCAGGCCGCCCGCCGCTTCACCCAACTGGTCGACTCCACCACGGTCGCGGTGAACGCCTCCACGCGCTTCACGGACGGCGGCCAGTTCGGCTTCGGCGCGGAGATCGGCATCTCCACGCAGAAGCTGCACGCACGCGGTCCGATGGGGCTGCCGGAACTGACGAGCACGAAGTACATCGTCACGGGCGACGGTCACGTACGGCGCTGAGGCCCGGGCGGACCGAGGATGACCCCTCGGCGGCCGCGGTCCCGCCGTACGGGGGGCGCGTCGGCGGGCTCGGCGGTGCAGGGCGCACGCCCAGGGCATATGCGTCCGACACGCGCCCCCGGTCCGCGTCCGTGCCGCACCCGAGGTGTCTCACAAGGCGGATGAATTTCTCTACCGTCTGCCCAAATTGACCCCCCAGGTCTACTCTGGAGCCGTGCCGGAGGACGTGGGGGGCACGCCGTTTCCTGACGGCTGGGAGCCCGACGACGACCACGACCGCGGGGTGTCGGACGAAGAGTTCGCCTCCGTGGTCTTCGACGAGGCCTTCGTACGGGCGGCCGTGGTGCACGAGCCGACCGCCGTCGAGCGCCTCCTGGCCGCCGCCCAGGCGAGAGCCGAGGCCTCCGAGGCGGAGGCGCGCCGGGCCCACGGCCGCAGCGAGCGGTACGACGACGGGTACGGCTCCGAGGGCCGCACCGGTTTCGGCCATGATCCGGAACTCGACGACCTGGACGACACCGACATCCTCGACGACCACTACGGTGCCTCGGGGGCGTACGGCAAGCAGGTCCGCTGGCACCGTCCCGTCGCCTGGGTGCTCGCCCTGGTGATGGGGATCGGCATGGTCGCGCTGGCTTTCGCGGCGGTCTACCGCGGAGCCTCCTCCAGCAGCCGGGACCAGATCACGCCGCCCGCGTCCACCGGGCTGGAGCAGGGCAGCGGAGCGACCCCCTCGGCCTCCGCCGAATACTCCCAGTCGGCCGTCCCGGCGACCCCGCGCACGCCCTGACCGGGAGGTCGACGGAGGGTCCCGGCATGGCTGACAGCGGTTCGACCGACCTGGTGAGGACCTGTCAGAAGTTGTCGTGTACCAGGGCGTTTACCCGAGCTTCCGGCGACCTACCCTGAAGATATGGGAGGGCCCGCAGACCCACCTGAGGGGACACCCGAGGGCGGCCCGGCAGGTGGAGAGGACGAATACCGATCCGTCGTCTTCGACGAGTCGTTCGTCCGCGCTGCCCGCCTCCAGGAGTTCTCCGCGCAGGAGCGCCTGGCCGACCACGCGCCCGCCGTGCGCAGCCGTCCACCACTGCGCCGGGGCCTGTCCCGGCAGGCGCTGGTCCTCGTCCTGTTGATCGCCGTGGCCTTCGGTACGGCGATCTACATGGGTGTACGGCACCCCTACCAGGGCCCGGCGAACTCCGGGCCGCCCGCCGAGCCCCTGCGGATGACCGTCATCCCGCTCGCCCCGCAGGGCAAGGTCCCCGGGGCGAGCGACACCGGCCGGCTGTACGCGAACAGTCCCGCCGCGCAGTTCCGGATCGGCGCGGAGGGCATCCCGCTGCCGGCCGCACGGCGCACCGCGCACTTCTCGGACAGCCAGGTGACGAACGCGCTGAGCATCGCGAAGGACTACATCGTGCGGTCCGCGCTGTATCCCGAGGTGCTCATGGGGAAGCAGGTCCGTCCGGTGCGGGTGCTGCTCGTACCCGACCAGCTCGATCAGTTCGACCAGAGCTTCGGCCACCCGGCCGCGGACGGACGGCATGCCCCGACCGGGTGGCTGGTGCGCTTCGACCCCGCCCAGGCCGAGCTCGCCGACCGGAAGATCCGCGTCCAGGGAACGCTGGCGGCCGCCGAGAGCGACTCGTCCACGCTTGAGGTCACCGCCGACCACACCTTCGTCTACGCCTTGCGGGCGGCCGGCACGGAGAAGGCCGGCGAGGCGGCGAAGACCTCCGAGGCGTCGCTGTTCACCGTCCGGCGCGAACTGCACTTCCGCTTCGACCGTGACGACCTGCGATTGCACCAGGCGCAGCTGGTGGTGTCCTACGTACAGGCCGGCCCGCTGTCCTGCGCGGACGACCCGACCAACCGGCTGCGCCCGCTGCTCGCGGGGCAGACGGCCAGGACGGGCGGTCCGGCGGGGACGGACCCCTACGCGACGGGCGGAGCGACGGCGCTGTGCGGGACGCTGGCCGAGGGGGCCCAGCCGAAGGTGTGAGCCGGGCCGTGCCCCCGCACGCGCGCCACCGTCAGCTGTCGCCCCCGCGCTCGCCGGGAGCGCCGTCGTCGCGGCGAGGCTCGTCCCGCGGAGGCGCGCTCGTGAAACCCCCGAAGCCGCGCCGCACCCGGTCGCCCAGGTCGCCGGCGCCACCGGCGATGTCCGTGACCAGCTTCATCAGCGGGTCCTTGGACGACTTCACGTGAGTGGCGTAGTGCGAGGCCGACTCGCGGAAGGAGTCCGTCACCGAGGTGTCCTTGTCCTCCGAGCGGCGCGGGTAGTGGCCGTCCATGATCCGCTGGAAATCACGGGACTCCGACCACTTCTTCAGTTCGGCCGCACGGACCGTGGTGAAGGGGTGCGAGCGGGGCAGGACGTTGAGGATCTTCAGTACCGAGTCGCGCAGGTCGCCGCCCGCCTCGTACTCCTCCGCCTGCTTCAGGAACGCGTCCACGTTCATCTGGTGCAGGTGGTGGCCGCCCGCGAGCTTCATCAGACCGCGCATCGAGGACTGGAGGTCCTGGCCGACCAGCAGGCCGGCCCGGTCGGCCGACAGCTCCGACTTGCGGAACCACTCCCGCAGCGCCGTCACGATCGCCATGATCGCGATGTTGCCCAGCGGGATCCAGGCGACCCGGACCGCCAGGCTCGTCAGGAACAGCAGGATCGTGCGGTACACCGAGTGGCCGGACAGGGCGTGGCCCACCTCGTGGCCGACCACCGCCCGCATCTCCTCCTCGTCGAGCAGCTCCACCAGACCGGTCGTGACCACGATGATCGGCTCGTCCAGGCCGATGCACATCGCGTTCGGCACCGGGTCCTGGTTCACGTACATCGGCGGGACCTTCTCCAGGTCCAGGATGTAGCAGGCGTCCCGGAGCATGTCGTTGAGGTGCGCGAACTGCTGGTCCGACACCCGCACCGAGTCGGACAGGAACAGCAGCCTGAGGCTGCGCTCGGGCAGCAGGCCGCTCAGCGCCTTGAAGACCGTGTCGAAGCCGCTGAGCTTGCGCAGCGCCACCAGGGCCGAGCGGTCCGCCGGGTGTTCGTACGCCCGCGAGGAGATCCCCGGGAAACGCCTGCGCTGCCTGCTCGGAACGTGCTCGTGGCCTTCGGACATGTCTTCCCCCATGTGCGTGAGTGTGGCCCTTTGCGGACCCTTGTGCGGCCCTTTGCGCCCCCGAAGCAGAGCCCAGCCTAGGCGGAGTTACCGTGGACGGGCACTACAGCGAAGGAGTTCCGCGCCATGGAGCACAACCCCGCAGCCGCCTGGCTCACCGAGGCCGCGAGCGCGGCCGAGCAGCAGGGGGCCGGGATTCTGCTCCGGGTCGTGCTGATCGTGATGGTCGTGGGCTGTGTGCTGACCGCGTGGTTCCTGCTGCGGGGCTACAGGCGGAAGGACGAATGAGTCCGGGGGAAGGTTCCCCGCGGGCCGGTGGGGGTGCTCCGACGGTGGAGTCGGCGTGATCGCCCTCATGGCGCCCGCTTACCATGAGCCGACATCTTTATCCCGCCCACACCCGATAGGTCACGCCGAAGATGAGCTTCCACAGCGCAGCTGCCCAGTTGGTCACCCTCGCCGCCGAGGGCGAGGAGCACGGTGGCAACCACAACAGCATCAGCCCGTGGCTCACCGGGGGTGGCGCCTTCGTCATCCTCATGCTCCTGCTGTGGATCACCACCCGCTTCAACCGCGACCGCTGAGTCCCGACCAGCCCTTTCCCGGCCCGCCCCGACAGCGGCGGCCGGAGCCTTCGGACGGGGCCGGTAGGGTCTGCACGCATGGGAGAGCAGGACATGCCTACCGGCCCCGGAAACGGCCCGACGAACCCCGGCAAGCGCCGCCTCGGCGTCATGGGCGGAACGTTCGACCCGATCCACCACGGCCACCTCGTCGCGGCCAGTGAGGTCGCCGCGCAGTTCCACCTCGACGAGGTCGTGTTCGTGCCGACCGGCCAGCCGTGGCAGAAGAGCCACCGGCACGTCTCCCCGGCCGAGGACCGCTATCTGATGACGGTCATCGCCACCGCCGAGAACCCGCAGTTCTCCGTCAGCCGCATCGACATCGACCGCGGCGGCCCGACCTACACCGTGGACACGCTGCGCGACCTGCGCGCGCTCAATCCGGACACGGACCTCTTCTTCATCACCGGCGCCGACGCCCTCGGCCAGATCCTGACCTGGCGGGACTCGGAGGAGCTCTTCTCCCTCGCGCACTTCATCGGCGTCACCCGGCCCGGCCACCATCTCGACGACGCCGGGCTCCCGGAGGGCGGCGTCTCGCTGGTCGAGGTGCCCGCACTGGCCATCTCGTCCACCGATTGCCGCGCGAGAGTCGCAAAGGGAGACCCCATCTGGTATCTGGTGCCGGACGGAGTCGTGCGCTACATCGACAAGCGCGAGCTGTACCGCGGCGAATGAGGCGAGTGAGCCGAGAGGGGCGACGGTGAACGACCGATACGACGCGGGGTACGGGGCCGACCAGTACGAACTCGTCGGCTACGACGAGTACGGGCAGCCGGTGTACCGGCAGGTGCCGCAGCGGCAGACGCCCCAGCAGCAGTACGACCCCTACCCACAGCAGGGCTACGGCTACGACCCGTACGCGACCGGCGGGCAGCAGCAGCCGTACGACCCCTACGGATCCGGTGACACCGGTCCGCAGCCGCCCACACCCGCCTACGACGCGTACGGCACCACGCACCAGCAGCAGGGTGGCTCCCACTCGTCGCCGTACGACCCGTACGGCCGTACCGCGACCAGCGGACAGCAGCACCGCGTCGCCGAGCAGACCGCCTACATCCCGCAGCAGGCCGGACCGGTCGAGGAACCGCAGAGCCAGGACCGGGGCGGAGCGGAGTACCACACCGAGCAGTTCTCCTTCGTCGAGGAGCCCGACCAGGACTCCGAGGACGTCATCGACTGGCTGAAGTTCACCGAGAACCGCACCGAGCGCCGTGAGGAGGCCAGGCGGCGGGCACGCGCGCGTGTGATCGCCCTCGTGGTCGTCCTCTCGCTCGCCGCGGTCGGCGGCGTCGGCTACCTCTGGTACGCGGGGAAGCTGCCCGGCCTGTCCTCGTCGGACGACAGGACGGGCACCGGCACACCCGTGAGCGCCCAGAAGCGGGACGTGATCGTCGTCCACCTGCACAACACCGGCAAGGGCGGCACCTCCACCGCGCTGCTCGTCGACAACACCACCACCAAGCAGGGCACCACCGTGCTGCTGCCCAACTCGCTCGCCCTGACCGGCGACGACGGCAACACGACCACCCTCGCCAAGTCGGTCGACGACGACGGCTCCTCCGGGACCCGCGACGCCATCGACACCGTCCTCGGCACCGAGATCCAGGGCACCTGGCGCCTGGACACCCCCTACCTGCAGAACCTCGTCGACCTCGTCGGCAACATCGAGGTCGACACCGACACCGACGTGCCCGACCCGGACGCCAAGTCCAAGGGCGCCGCACCCCTCGTCCGCAAGGGCGAGGCCCAGACCCTCAGCGGCAAGACGGCCGTCGCCTACGCCACGTACCAGCGCCCGGGCGAGGCGCAGAACGCCCAGCTGAAGCGGTTCGGGCAGGTCATGCAGGCCGTGCTGCGCAAGATGACCTCGGACACCCAGGGCGCGACCGTCACCGTGCAGACGCTCGGCATGATCATCGAGCCGCCGCTGACCGACAAGGACCTCGGCGCCTTCCTCGCCAGGCTCGCCGACCTCGCCAAGGGCGGCGACTACAGGACGACCGTGCTGCCCGTCCAGACCGACGGCACGCTGAGCGCCCGGGCGAGCGCCGCAGTCGTCAAGGACGTGCTCGGCGGCACCGCCAAGAGCCCCGACAAGGACGCGGCCGTGCGCGTGTCCGTCCGCAACGCCAGCGGTGTGAGGGACAACACCGACAAGGCCCGGGTGGTGCTGCTCAACGGCGGCTTCACCTTCCTGGAGGGCGGCTCCGCCGCCACCGCGGCCACCTCCCGGGTCGTCTACACCGACGCCGCCGACAAGGAGAACGCCACCGAGGTCGCCAAGACCCTGGGCCTGTCCGCCGGCGCCGTCACCAAGGGCGAGGTGTCCGGGAACGCGGACGTCACGGTGGTCCTGGGCCGGGACTACACACCCTCGTCCTCGTAGGCGCGAGACCCGGGGCACCCCACGTGAGCCGATAATCACGTGGGGTGCTGTCGGCGGTCCGTGAGACCCTTGGGGTCTATCGAAGCCAAGTCTCCGCCGACCGAAAGCCTTGTAGTGACCGCAACCGACCGTTCCCTCCAGCTCGTCACCACCGCCGCCCAGGCGGCCGCCGACAAGCTCGCGCACGACATCATCGCCTACGACGTCAGCGACGTGCTGTCGATCACGGACGCCTTCCTGCTGGCCTCCGCACCCAACGACCGCCAGGTCAAGTCGATCGTCGACGAGATCGAGGAGCGGCTCCTGAAGGAGCTCGGCGCCAAGCCGGTGCGCCGCGAGGGTGACCGCGAGGCCCGCTGGGTGCTGCTCGACTACGTCGACATCGTCGTGCACGTCCAGCACAGTGAGGAGCGCGTCTTCTACGCCCTGGAGCGGCTGTGGAAGGACTGCCCCGAGCTGGAGCTGCCCGACGACGCCAAGGCCACCCGCGGCAAGGCAGAGGAGCACGCCAAGCTGCAGGCCGCCGAGGAGGAGGCCGAGCTGGGCGGTGAGTGGCGGTGACCTCCCTCAGCGAGACGGCCAAGCCCGGCCGGGGCCGCCGCGTCATCCTCTGGCGGCACGGCCAGACCTCCTGGAACGTCGAGCGCCGCTTCCAGGGCACGACCGACGTCGCCCTCACGGAGACGGGCCTCGCCCAGGCCCGCCGCGCGGCCCGGCTGCTCGCGGGCCTCAGGCCCGACGCGATCATCGCCTCCGACCTCCAGCGGGCCGCCCACACGGCCGCCGAGCTCGCCACCCTCACGGGCCTCGACGTGACCCACGACGAGAGCCTGCGCGAGACCTACGCGGGCGTCTGGCAGGGCCTGACGCACGAGGAGATCATCGCGCAGTACGGCGAGGAGTACGCCGCCTGGAAGCGCGGTGAGCCGGTGCGCCGCGGTGGCGGCGAGCTGGAGACCGAGGTCGCCGACCGCGCCGCGCCCGTCGTGCTCCGGCACGCCGAGAAGCTGCCCGACGACGGCACGCTCGTCGTCGTCAGCCACGGCGGCACCATCCGCACGACCATCGGCCGTCTCATCGGCCTGGAGGCCCGGTACTGGGAGAGCCTCGGCGGGCTGTCCAACTGCTGCTGGTCCGTCCTGGGCGAGGGAGCCCGCGGCTGGCGCCTGCTGGAGCACAACGCCGGCACCCTGCCGGAGCCGGTGCTCGGCGACGACGACTGACGCCGGGTCCCGGTCGGGGCGACCCGGGACCCGGATTTCACTTTCTGGCAGGTCGCAGGCTAAAGTTCTTCTTGTTCGCCCCGCCGGGGAGGGAACGCAAGGGGCTATAGCTCAGTTGGTAGAGCGCCTGCATGGCATGCAGGAGGTCAGGAGTTCAATTCTCCTTAGCTCCACAGCGAGACAACAAGATCCCGCCGATCACAGTGATCGGCGGGATCTTCTGGTATCCACGGCGGACGCCCGGATCAACGGCCGGGACCGTACCTCCGGTTCGCGCGCGGCACGGCTCCGCGGCGAACTGTTCCGGTTCGGCTTGAGTCACTTGGCCCCGCCAGGCGTATACCTCTCATGAGGCGCTTCGGGGTGCGAGTCGCGCGGTCCGTACGGTCGCGCAGGCCGCTGTGTCCGGACTGGTACTGAGGCGTCGCTGACCGTATTGGTCCGGCCGTGGCAGAATCAAACGGCCGGAAGGGGGCGCGACCCGACGGGAGGGAGTGGTGATGCCTGCGAGCATCCTCGGGGAGGTCGGTCACCTCTTCGACGCAGCGTTGACACGGGATACGATCACCCGGCTCAGCTGCCCTTCCTGCGGCTCCGTCCACATCGCCCAGCTCCTTGGCGACAACGGCGGGATTTCCTACGTGTGCACGGCCTGCGGCCACAGCTGGAGCTGATCGATGGGTGCACACAGGCGAAAGTGCGACTGGTGCGGCAGCGGAACGCCGATCGTCCGCGACATGGAACCGGTGAACCCCGACTACCAGTACTGGTGCGAGGAATGCGCGCGGGCGCTGATCATAAAAGGCGACCCGATCGAGACCTACCGTGAACTCGAGGGTGAACCGATCTACGGCCGCCTCCTCGAAGAGCACTGCACGCTCAAGCGCTTCTATTCCTTCGTCACGGCCTGAGCGCGGCACTGGAGGGCGGCAGGCGGCAACTGGACGCCGTTTCGACGCCGTTCACGCTGCCTCGGACCAGGCGTGCGAGCACCCGGGAACGCGGGCCGGCCGGCGGGACGGAGGCCGACGTCAGCGCCGCGGTGGGGCGGGTCGCAATGGATTTGGTGCTGGGGCCGTCGCCCGGTAATGTTGGCGTCGCCGCCGGGGAAACCGGGCGGACCAAAGCAAGGGGCTATAGCTCAGTTGGTAGAGCGCCTGCATGGCATGCAGGAGGTCAGGAGTTCAATTCTCCTTAGCTCCACAGCAAGATCCCGCCGGATCGGACAGATCCCGCGGGATCTTTCGTTTGCCGGGATCGCGGTCCTGAGGGGCCGTCTCCTCAAGGCGCCTGCCTCCAGGGACGTTGTCAGCAGGGGGCGTTGAAAAGGGGCCGCCCGATCCCGGACGGCCCCTTCACGCGCGCGTGCTCAGTTGCCGCGTCCCAGGGCGCGCCTGCCGCGGCCCTGCGAGAGGACCGGAAGGTTGTTGCGGGACGAGTCCTGTCCGCGCGTGTCCTCCTCGATGCGCAGTGCCAGAGCGGGGCAACGGCGCACCGCGCGCAGGGCCTTGGCCTCCGCGTAGCGCGGCACCTTCGCCTGGGCGACCGTCGGGAACCCGTCGGCGCCCAGCTGGAAGACCTCCGGGAGGATGTCGGCGCACAGGCCGTGGCCGCGGCACAGTGTCCAGTCGACGTAGATCTTCTGGCGGCTGGGGCCGTTCTCCTCCGACTCCCCGCCCGGGATGCCCGTAGGCGCCTTGCCGCCCTCGAAGAGCGGCAGAACGCCCTCCACGGGGCGTCCGCAGCCGTTGCCGAGGACGTGGGCCGCGAGGTCGTCGGTGAACGCCTTGATGGTCGACTCCAGGAACATCGCGGAGCCGTCCGGGTGCGAGCAGGCGCCGCGCCGCTTGACGTTCTTCGCGACCTGCTTGAGCGCCTCCAGAGCGGCGGGACCGCCGCCGTTGAGGATGTCCTCCATGCCGCGCGCGGCGGCCGGCAGACCGAGGTAGCAGGGGCCGCACTGGCCCGCGCTCTCCTCGGCCAGCCACTGCGCCACCCGCAGCGACTCGCCCAGCGGGCAGGTCTCCTGAGTGATCGGCAGGATCGCGCCGGCGCCCAGGGCGCCGCCCACGGCGTCCAGCGAGTTGCGCGAGACGATCGCCTCGTTGACCGTCGCTGCGTCGATCCACTTGCCGTGGTAGCCGCCGGTCAGCACGCCCTGCGGGACGGGTGGGGCCCCGGCCAGCTGGAGGACGTAGCGCAGCGGCACGCCGGTGGGGACCTCGATGACCATGGGGCGCGCGACCGCGCCGGACACCGTGAGCATGACGGTGCCCGGCTCGTCGTACAGGCCGGTGTTGCCGTAGCGCTCCGGGCCGATGCGGGCGGCGATGGCCAGCTGGGCGAAGGTCTCGGCGTTGGACAGCAGCGTGGGTGCGCCGCCGACGCCGTTCTGCGAGGCGCTGACCTTGCGGCCGGGCGGGATCGCCGGGCCGCCGTCGATGGAGCGGATCAGGGAGGCGGCGGCGCCGGTGACCATGCGGACGGGATTGCGCTGCACCCACGCGCGTAGAGCGGAGCGCCGGCTGTTGCTGAGCCCGCGTTCGGCGAGGGCGGCCTCCATCGAGCGCTGGGTCGATTCCCGGGTGACCCCCACCACGAGCGTGCGGGCACCCAGGGCCTCGGCGCACAGCAGGGCGCCGTCCAGGATGAGATGCGGGGCACGGTTGATCATCACCGTGTCCTTGCGGCAGGCCGGCTCGTCCTCGCTGCCGTTGACCACGACGACCGGCCGGACGCCGCGCTTGATCGCGGACTCGGCGACCGAGCGCAGCTTCTTGTGGAAGGGGAATCCCGCGCCGCCGCGGCCCTTCAGGTTGATGTTCTCGGCGAGCTTGGCCAACTGCTCGCCGCCCATCGGTTCGAGCGGCCCGTGCACCTTCAGATGCATGGGCAGGTCGAGTCGCTCCACAAGGTCGAAGCCCGACGTGAGCTGGGGAAGGCCGACCACGCGGACTTCGGGTACGTCGGGCAGGGCCTCGTTCACTTAAAGCCTCCGGAAGGCGTGTTCCAAGGTTCGCCCGAACCCGGTGCGTCGAAGTCGTAGGAGGCACCGGGCAGTGTTTCAGTGGCGGGACCGCTGTTGTTGTACGTGTCGTTCTGGTTGTACGTACCGAAGACGGCGTTCGTCTCAGCGGTGTCGTACACATCACTTGAGCCGTAGCCCGAGGCGCCCGGATTGCCATAGACCGGGATGCTGTATCCCGTGTCGTTGAGCGGGTCGTAGGACGACGGGGGTGCCTCGCCGACGGGCGGTGGCGACGGGATGGGCCAGTTGCCGGACGTGCTGCCGCCGCTGTCGACGCGCGGGATCGCCTCGGTCGGCTGCATGTCCAGGGGGAGGCTCGTGCCGGAGGTCTGGTCGGAGCCGTAGGACTGCCGGGCGCGGGAGGGGCCGGAGACCGCCCGGTAGGCGGCCGCGAAACCGGAAGCGGACTCCTGCGCGGGGGACGCGGGAGCCTGGTACAGGGGGTCCGTCGAGGGCCTCGCCGGGGGCTCGGAGTCCATCCGCTCGGCCCGCCTGGACCGCCTCCCCCC
The DNA here is from genome assembly GCF_053594495.1 of Streptomyces sp. NPDC001920. Taxonomy (NCBI): domain Bacteria; kingdom Bacillati; phylum Actinomycetota; class Actinomycetes; order Kitasatosporales; family Streptomycetaceae; genus Streptomyces; species Streptomyces sp. NPDC001920. The sequence continues at coordinate 87,908 of NZ_JBSFEP010000010.1, read as the reverse complement.
GCCCTCGTAGCCCGGCAGCCCGGACTCGGCGGACCGGGCCCTGCTCGCGTCCAGCTCCTCGCGGCCCGCGGGCTCTCCGTTGCCGATGAGCCGGGTGATCCGGTCGGCGACCTTGCGCTTGAACGGGCGCGGCGCCGCGCGCAGGGCGAGGGCGGCCGCGACGCCGACGACGCACAGCTCGTAGCAGACCATGAAGAACGTCTTCGCCGGCCGGCCGGCGAACAGCCCGTGGATCAGCGCCGCGCACCAGGCGGGGTAGGCCAGCATGTGCATCGCCCGCCAGCGGGCGGCCACCGGCGCGGGGGAGGCGAAGCGGTTGCGCAGCGCTCCGGTGATGCCGACGAAGATCATGAGCATTCCGGCCAGGGTGCCGAGGCCGATCAGGAACGCGGTGCCGGCGAACTGGTCGCCGCCCGAGACGAGGAGCCCGAAGGGGATGATCGCGGCGATCCAGCTGGTGTGCTCCAGCGCCAGCTTCGTGATGATGTGCACCAGGAGGAAGGCGATCGAGGCGACCGCGGTCACCCGGTGGATGGCCTGCGCGATGATCCGCTGCCGGGTGTTGAGGATCATCCGGTCCTGGGCGACGAGTCCCCAGATCACCGAGCAGGTGAGGCAGACGAGCGACAGGACGCCGGCGCCGAAGTTGAGGAACTCCAGGAACGCGTCGTCCATGGTGCCGTCATCCGGGTCGAACGGTTCCGTCGTCACGACGCGCCTCCCGTCGACACAGAGGCGGGTATGGACGGCAGCGCTGCGGCTACCGCCGTCCCTGAAATCGACAGGCAGGGCCTGGGCGGCGAGCTGCTGTGAGGACGAGGGTTCATGGGGGCAACTCCGAACGGTTCGGGAAAGCGGTCCCGCTGCCGCACTCTAAGTGGCTCCATACCGACGGGTACGGCGTTTGAGTCATTGCGTTGTCGTCTACGGGTCGAGCGGGTCACTCGATGTCCCTTAGTGGCTGTTACGCCAGGTAATAGTTGAACTTAGTTCAGCTTTTCGGTCTCTTCACAACTCTCAGGTACGGAAAAGGGGGCGCCGTTGTTCACGTGCTCCCTCCTCAAGCGCCCTCGCGCCCCGGCCGGACGATCGTCGCGGCCCGCTCCGGCGCTGCGGTACCCTGACGCCATGCGTGCCGTACGCCTTCTGCTTAGCGAGCCGCGCTGATCAGTCCCGACCACCGGGCGAATCGGATGGTCGGAATCGGCGCGGCGTCCCCTCCTGTGCGAGGGGATTTTTCGTTTCTCAGGAATCGCAGCCGCTGGCAGAGACGATCGATGGAGCTTTGAGGATCATGAGCGAGACGAACCCCGCTGCCACCGCCGAGGTGGTCGCGCCGCACCGCTACACGGCCGCCATGGCAGCCGACATCGAGGCACGCTGGCAGGACTTCTGGGACGCCGACGGCACCTACGCGGCGCCGAACCCTGAGGGTGACCTGGCGGGCGAGCCGGAGCGGGTCGCCAAGCCCAAGAAGTTCATCATGGACATGTTCCCGTACCCCTCCGGTGCGGGCCTGCACGTCGGTCACCCCCTGGGCTACATCGCCACCGACGTCTTCGCGCGCTACCAGCGCATGACCGGCCACAACGTCCTGCACACCCTGGGCTTCGACGCCTTCGGCCTGCCCGCCGAGCAGTACGCCGTGCAGACCGGGACGCACCCCCGCATCTCCACCGAGGCCAACATCGTCAACATGCGGGCCCAGCTGCGGCGGCTGGGTCTGGGCCACGACAAGCGCCGGTCGTTCGCCACGATCGACCCGGACTACTACAAGTGGACCCAGTGGATCTTCCTGCAGATCTTCAACTCCTGGTACGACGACGAGGCGAAGAAGGCCCGGCCGATCTCGGAGCTGGTGGCGCAGTTCGAGTCGGGCGAGCGAGCCGTGCCCGGCGTCGACGGCGGCACGCGCGCGTGGAGCGAGCTGAGCGCCACCGAGCGCGCCGACGTCCTGGGCGAGTACCGCCTGGCCTACGCCTCCGACGCGCCGGTCAACTGGTGCCCCGGTCTGGGCACCGTGCTGGCCAACGAGGAGGTCACCGCCGAGGGCCGCTCCGAGCGCGGCAACTACCCGGTCTTCAAGGCCAAGCTGCGCCAGTGGAACATGCGCATCACCGCCTACGCCGACCGGCTGCTGGAGGACCTGGAGGAGCTGGACTGGCCCGAGGCGATCAAGCTGCAGCAGCGCAACTGGATCGGCCGCTCCGAGGGCGCCCGCGTCGATTTCCCGATCGACGGTGAGCGCATCACCGTCTTCACCACCCGCCCGGACACCCTGTTCGGCGCGAGCTACATGGTGCTGGCCCCCGAGCATCCGCTGGTGGAGAAGTTCACCCCGGACGCCTGGCCCGAGGGCACCCACGACGTGTGGACCGGCGGCCACGCGACCCCCGCCGAGGCCGTCGCCGCCTACCGCGCGCAGGCCGCCTCCAAGTCGGACGTCGAGCGCCAGGCCGAGGCCAAGGACAAGACCGGCGTCTTCATCGGCGTGTACGCGACCAACCCGGTCAACGGCGAGCGGATCCCGGTCTTCATCGCCGACTACGTCCTGATGGGCTACGGCACCGGCGCGATCATGGCCGTCCCGGCGGGCGACCAGCGCGACTTCGAGTTCGCGCGCGCCTTCGAACTGCCGATCCCCTGCATCGTCGAGCCGACCGACGGCCGGGGCACGGACACCTCGACGTGGGAGGACGCCTTCGCGTCGTACGAGGCGAAGATCGTCAACTCCGCCAACGACGACATCTCCCTGGACGGCCTGGGCATCGCCGAGGCCAAGGCGCGCATCACCGAGTGGCTGGAGTCCAAGGGCATCGGTGAGGGCACGGTCAACTTCCGGCTGCGTGACTGGCTGTTCAGCCGCCAGCGCTACTGGGGCGAGCCCTTCCCGATCGTCTACGACGAGGAGGGCATCGCCCACGCGCTGCCCGAGTCGATGCTGCCGCTGGAGCTGCCCGAGGTCGAGGACTACAGCCCGCGCACCTTCGACCCGGACGACGCCGACACCCAGCCCGAGACGCCGCTGTCGCGCAACGAGGAGTGGGTCAACGTCACGCTGGACCTGGGCGACGGCCGTGGTCCGCGCGCGTACCGGCGTGAGACCAACACCATGCCCAACTGGGCCGGTTCCTGCTGGTACGAGCTGCGTTACCTGGACCCGCACAACAGCGAGCAGCTGGTCGACCCGGAGATCGAGCAGTACTGGATGGGTCCGCGCGAGGGCCGGCCGCACGGCGGTGTCGACCTGTACGTCGGCGGCGCCGAGCACGCCGTGCTGCACCTGCTGTACGCGCGCTTCTGGTCCAAGGTCCTGTTCGACCTGGGTCACGTCTCGTCCGCCGAGCCGTTCCACAAGCTGTTCAACCAGGGCATGATCCAGGCCTACGTCTACCGCGACAGCCGTGGCATCGCGGTGCCCGCCGCCGAGGTGGAGGAGCGCGACGGCGCGTACTACTACCAGGGCGAGAAGGTCTCCCGCCTGCTGGGCAAGATGGGCAAGTCCCTGAAGAACGCGGTCACCCCGGACGAGATCTGCGCCGAGTACGGAGCGGACACGCTGCGTCTGTACGAGATGGCGATGGGGCCGCTGGACGTGTCCCGTCCGTGGGACACGCGCGCGGTGGTCGGCCAGTTCCGGCTGCTGCAGCGGCTGTGGCGCAACGTCGTCGACGAGACGACCGGCGAGGTCACCGTCGTGGACGCGGAGCCCGACGAGGGCACGCTGCGGGCCCTGCACAAGGCCATCGACGGGGTGCGCGGCGACCTGGAGGGCCTGCGGTTCAACACCGCCATCGCCAAGGTCACCGAGCTGAACAATCACCTGACCAAGGCGGGTGGCGCCGTGCCGCGCTCCGTCGCCGAGGCCCTGGTGCTGATGGTCGCGCCGCTGGCCCCGCACATCGCCGAGGAGCTGTGGCGCAAGCTGGGCCACGAGGACTCCGTGGTGCACCAGGACTTCCCGGTGGCCGACCCGGCGTACGTGGTCGACGAGACCGTGACCTGTGTCGTGCAGATCAAGGGCAAGGTCAAGGCCCGCCTGGAGGTCTCGCCGGCCATCTCCGAGGAGGAGCTGGAGAAGGTCGCGCTGTCCGACGAGAAGGTCGTGGCGGCGCTGGACGGGGCCGGGATCCGGAAGGTGATCGTGCGGGCGCCGAAGCTGGTGAACATCGTTCCGGCGTAGGTCTTCGGCGGTTCGGCGGTTCGGCGGTTCGGCGGGGAGATCGGCCCGGTCGGGGCCGCCGTGAGGGCGGTCGCCGGCCCGGAGGGCCCTCGGGCTCGGCGTGAGGTCGGCTCCAGGTGATCTCGGCTCGGGGTGATCCCCTACGGGCAGGTTCGGGGTTCTGAAGGAACTCAGGGCCTGCCCGTTGCGTTTACCGTTGAAGAGTGTGACGCGATGTGTGTCGCGACCGGCCGGAGGAGGAGTTCGTGGAAGCAGCGATCGCAGTCGTGGCCCTGCTCTTCGTACTCTTCGTGGTGCTCGGCGCGTACGCCACGGTGAAGGTGGTCGGTGCCGCGAAGCGCCGCGTGGACGAGACCATCACGCATGCCCGGCGCACGGTCGAGCATCACACCTTGCGGGCGAAGTCCTTCGCGCAGCCGGGCCCGCTCGGCGAGCTCGCCCAGCTGCGGTTGAAGCTGCGCACGTCGATGCGGGCCACTCAGGAGGCGCTGCAGGCGGGCGTGAGCGAGGACGAGTCCCTCAAGGAGTCCCTCGGCCTCTTCGAACGCCTCAGCGCGCACGGGCACGAACTGGACTCCGAGCTGCGGCGCCTGGAGTCCGAGCCGGACCGCACGACGCTCACCGAGCGCCTGCCCGGGCTGCGTGAACGCACCGAGCGCATCGTCGAGTCGGCGGACTCGCTGCGCTGGGCGGCCCGCGACCGTGCCCGCCGCTTCGCCGACGACGACCTGGACACCCTCAGCGCGCAGATCGACGTGGAGACCGGCGCTCTGCGGCACTGGCAGCCCACGGAGCCCTCGGAGCGGGCGGCGCAGCCCTCGTCGTCGACACCGTCGGCGTCGGAACGTTCGTCCTCGGCGCCGCCGCCATGGCCCAAGGCACCGGCATCCGAAGTCGACTCGACGGACGAGCAGACCTGGCCCGACAGCTCTCGGACCCAGCGGTCCGAGGATCCTGCGCGGCCCGCCATCGCTCCTTCCGGGCCCCGCCCGACATACCCGTGGCAGAAGAAGACCCGCCCGGAGAGCACGACTTGACCCCGGGCGCCCGCGCGTCGACGGGGTCAAGGCATTGCATGCAGAGCGGGGTCGGGCTGCCGCCCGGGCGCTACGCCAGGTAACCTCCAGCTCATGTCCCGCCATGTCGCGATCGTCACCGATTCAACGGCCTACCTGCCGCCGCGGACGATGGAGCGTCACGGCATCACCGCGGTACCCCTGACGGTGGTCCTGGGCGACAAGGCCCTGGACGAGGGCACCGAGATCTCCACCCGTTCCCTCGCCCAGGCATTGCAGAAGCGACGCCCCGTCACCACCTCACGCCCCAGCCCCGAGGTCTTCGCGGAGCACTACCGCAAGGTCGCCGAGTCCGGAGCCGCCGGCATCGTCTCGCTGCACCTGTCCGCCGAGCTGTCCGGCACCTACGACGCGGCGGTCGTCGCGGCGCGCGAGGCGCCCGTGCCGGTCCGGGTGGTGGACACCGGCATGGTCGCGATGGCCCTCGGGTTCTGCGCCCTCGCCGCGGCCGAGGCGGCGGAGACGGGCGGTACGGTGGACGACGCCGTCACGGCCGCGGAGAAGAGAGCCGGGGCCACGGCCGCCTATTTCTACGTCGACACCCTCGACTATCTGCGCCGCGGGGGCCGTATCGGGGCCGCGCAGGCCCTGCTGGGCTCCGCGCTCGCGGTGAAGCCGCTGTTGCAGCTGGAGGGCGGCCGGATCGGCCCTCTGGAGAAGGTACGGACGGCGTCCAAGGCGATCGCCCGTCTGGAGGAGATCGCGGCCGACCGGGCGGGCAGCGCGCAGGTCGACATCGCGGTACACCATCTCGCGGCTCCCGACCGGGCGTCGGCGCTCGCGGAACGGCTGCGGGCTCGGGTGCCTGGGCTCGCCGAGCTGCATGTGAGTGAGGTGGGGGCGGTGATCGGGGCGCACACGGGCCCCGGATTGCTGGGAGTCGTGGTCTCACCTCGGTGACGCACCCGGTGGGTTGGGGGCGTGGTGAAAGCTTGTCACTCGTGTGAGTGGCGGCGATATCCACAACTGAGTGGTGATCCACGGGAATTGAGCAAGATCATCGCGGCTCTCGCGGTGTGCCCGATCCTCGTCGCATGGCACTTCGATCACGCACACGCATCATCACGGCGACCAGCGGGCCGGGGCGCGGCCCTCGGTCCGACGTCCGCGCCCGCCACCCACGACGCGCGCGGGTTCGGGGGCGGGCCCAGCAGCGCCGTGCGCCGGCGGAGGAGCTGAGGCGCAGGGCGGAGGTGCTCTTCGCCGAACGGCCCGGGGAATGGGAGGAGTCGGGAGCCGGGCCCCCGGAAGCCGACGCGATGGGCAGGGCCGGTGACGACAGCGGATCCGGTGCCGACCCCGACAGGGCCGATGGCAGGTCCGGTGAGGTGGCCGCCCCGACGTGGCGGACTCGGTTCGGGCCGGCTTGGCGGGAGCGCATGCCCTTGTGGTTGCAGGCGCGGTGCGGGCTGGAACGGCGGAGCCTGGTCGCGCTCACCGTGGTGCTCGTGCTCGGCGCCGGGTTCGCCGTGCAGCACTTCTGGGCCGGCCGGACGCAGCCCGTGCGGGCGCCCGAGGTGGTGCGGGCGGCAGCCTCGTACGGGCAGGGCGATCCAGGTGAGGAACCCATGGCGGACGCCTCGGCGGCCGGTCCGTCAGAGGCCGGGGGCACGGCCGCCCCGGAGATCGTGGTGGACGTCGGCGGCAAGGTGCGCGAGCCGGGGATCCATCGGCTGCCGGCAGGGTCCCGTGTCGTCGACGCCCTTCGCGCGGCCGGCGGTGTGCGCCCCGGCACGAAGACCGACGGCCTGAACCGGGCCCGGTTCCTGGTGGACGGCGAGCAGGTGATCGTGGGCGGTCCGGCTGCCGCTGCCGGAGCAGCGCCGGGCCCGGGAGGCGCGGCCGTCCCCGGTGCGGCGCCCGCCGGGCCGGTCTCCCTCAACACAGCCACCGCCGACCAGCTCGACACCCTCCCGGGCGTCGGCCCGGTGCTGGCCCAGCACATCATCGACCACCGCACCCGGAACGGCGGCTTCCGCTCGGTGGACGAACTGCGCGAGGTCAACGGCATCGGCGACCGCCGCTTCGCCGATCTGCGCAACCTGGTACGGCCATGAGGCCCCCGTCCGGCACGGCCCCGACGGACTCGGAACCCGGTACGGCCGAAGGGCTCGACACCCGCCCACCCGACCTCACGCCGGCCCCCGCCGCCGTGCACGCCTCGTCGGGCGGACGGCTCGGCGTCTCCCACCCCCGCCAGGAAGGACCGGCGGACCTCCGGCTCGTACCGCCCGCCCTCGCCGCCTGGGCAACGGCGGCGCTGACACTGGACGCCCCACCGCTGTGGGTTGTCGGTACGGCGGTCGCGGGCCTGGCCGTGGCCGGCGTACTTCTCCTGTCACCGCGAGGCGCGGGACGTGACGGCCGACCTGGCGGGCGCGTGCACGTCAGCCGGTGGCGCCCCGCGGCCGCCGCCGTGCTGCTCTGCGTCGCCGCGGCCGCCGTCTCCGCCGGACTGCACGGGGCCGACCTGCGGCGTGGCCCTGTGCCGGGGCTGGCGCAGGAGTACGCCACCGTGACCGCCGAGGTCGAGGTCACCGCCGATCCCCGCCTCACCCGGCCCCGGGTCACGGGAAATCACAGGGCACCGACCTCCGTCCTGATCCACGCGGACGCCCGACGCGTCGAGCGGACGGACGGCACGGCCGTGGAGACACGAGCACCTGTGCTGATGATCGTCGACGGGGGACCGGGTGTCCTCGACGGCGGTGACGGTGGACCGAAGACCTACGGCACCGAGAAGGAACCCACCGCCTCGGACGGTGACGACCCGCCGCGCTCCTCGGGCGACCGGCGTTCGCCCTGGCTGCGACTGCTGCCGTCCACGCGGCTGCGCGTGACCGCCCGGCTGGCGCCCGCGTCGGCGGACGGGGACCGGATCGCGGCGGTGTTGCGGGTGCGCGGCGCGTCGGCACCGCGCGTCGTGGGGGAGCCGTCGGCGGCACAGCGGCTGGCGGGGCGGTTGCGGGCCGGGCTGCGGGAGGCGACCGACGGGCTTCCCGCGGACGCGCGGGCGCTGCTGCCGGGCCTGGTCGTGGGCGACACCTCACGGATCACCCCGGAGCTGGACGAGGCGTTCAAGGAGACCGATCTCGCGCACACGCTGGCCGTCTCCGGAAGCAACCTCACGATCATCCTGGCCCTGCTCATCGGCCCGCCCGGCCTGGCCCAACTGGTCGAGCGCCGCGGTCTCGCACCCCGCCTGGGCATCTCCCTTCGCTCGACGGCGCTGCTCGGCGGAGCGCTCACCCTGGCGTTCGTCGTGGTGTGCCGGCCGGACCCGAGCGTTCTGCGGGCTGCGGCCTGCGGAGCCGTCGCGCTGCTCGCGCTGGCGACCGGACGCCGCAGATCACTGATCCCGGCACTGGCGACGGCCGTACTGCTCCTGGTGCTGTACGACCCATGGCTCGCCCGCAGCTACGGCTTCCTGCTCTCCGTCCTGGCGACGGGCGCCCTGCTCACGCTCGCTCCCCGTTGGAGCGCGGCGCTGCGCGGGCGAGGGGTGCCGCCGAGAGCAGCCGAGGCGCTGGCGGCCGCGGCTGCCGCGCAGGCGCTGTGCGCGCCGGTCGTCGCCGTGCTGTCGGCCCGGGTGAGCCTGGTGGCGGTGCCGTGCAATCTGCTCGCCGAGTTCGCGATCGCACCGGCCACCGTGCTCGGTTTCGCGGCACTGGCGGCCGCGCCCTTCGCGATGCCGTTGGCGAAGGCCCTGGCGTGGTGCGCCAGTTGGCCGACCGGCTGGATCGCGGACGTGGCCCGGACCGGCGCCGCACTGCCCGGGGCAGGCGTGGACTGGCCCGGCAACTGGTCCGGGGCGGCGCTGCTCGCCCTCGCCACGCTGGTCGTCCTGGCCACCGGCCGCCGACTGCTGCGGCATCCCTGGTGGTGCGGGGTCTGCGGGGCGGTGCTTTTGCTGGTGGTCGTGCAGCCACCGCCGTTGACCAGGGTGGTGACGGGGTGGCCGCCGCCCGGGTGGCGGTTCGCGATGTGTGACGTGGGACAGGGCGATGCGACGGTACTCGCGGCGGGTGAGGGGACGGGCGTCGTCGTGGACGCCGGCCCGGATCCGACGCTGGTCGACCGGTGTCTGCGCACGCTCGGCATCACCAGGATTCCGCTTGTCGTGCTGACCCACTTCCACGCCGACCATGTCGCGGGCCTGCCCGGTGTGCTGTGGGGACGTGAGGTGGGCGCGATCGAGACGACGGGGCACGAGGAGCCCGTGGACCAGGTGGGGTTCGTCCGCAGGGAGGCGGCCGCCCGGGGGGTTCCCGTCACACGGGCGGCCGCCGGGGAGGAGCGACGCGCCGGAGCGCTGAGCTGGCAGGTGCTCTGGCCGCCCGCGCACCCGGCGATGGCCCCGGAGGGTCCGAACGACGCCAGTGTCACCTTGCTCGTCCGTTCGGCCGGCCTGCGGCTCCTGCTGCTCGGGGATCTGGAACCTCCGGCTCAGCGGGCGTTGTCGAGATCACCGGCGGGGGCCCTGCTGGGCGGAGTGGATGTGCTCAAGGTCGCCCATCACGGCTCGGCGTACCAGGACCCGGAGCTGATACGCAGGGCGGCGCCGCGGCTGGCGTTGATCAGCTGCGGTGAGGACAACCCGTACGGCCATCCCGCTCCCAGCACCGTCGCGGCGCTACGGGAGCAGGGGGCGCTGGTGCTGCGGACGGACGAGGACGGGGCCCTGGCGGTGGCCGGTAGGGGCGGGGCGCTGCGGGTGGCGGGAGACTGAGGGCATGGACTCCGTAGAGGCTGATGCCTATCTCCGTCGCCTGGGTGTCGAGTACCCGGCGTGGCCCACCGTGGACGTGCTGCGCGAGCTGCATCTGCGCCATCTGCAGACCGTGCCCTTCGAGAACCTGGCCATCCACCTCGGCGAGGAGATCGTCCTGGAGGAGAAGCGGCTGCTGGACAAGGTGGTGGGGGCGGCGAGAGGCGGGTTCTGCTACGAACTCAACGGGGCGTTCGGGACGTTGCTCACCGCGCTGGGCTTCGATGTGACGCTGCTCGCGGCGCGGGTGCACGGGAAGGAGGGGCGGCTCGGGATTCCGTACGACCACATGGCGCTGAAGGTGCGGACGGTGGACGGCGGGACATGGCTGGCGGACGTCGGGTTCGGGGCGCACAGCCACTATCCGCTGGCGTTCGAGGCGCGGGGCGAGCAGGAGGACCCGGCGGGCGTGTTCCGGATCGTCGAAGCCGGGCCGGACGCCGCCGGCGCGCGCGGCGGGTACGACCTGGCGGAGGCCGCGGATCTGGAGGTCGTCATGTCCGGCCGACCGGAGTACCGACTGGAGCGGCGGCCTCGGGTGCTCGGCGACTTCGCGGCCGGGGCGTGGTGGCACAGCACCTCGCCGAGCTCGCACTTCACTCAGTCGCTGGTGTGCTCACGGGTGACGCAGGACGGCGGGCGGATCACGCTCAGCGGGCGCACGTTCAAGACGACGGCGGCCGACGGGGCGCGTGCGGAGCGGGAGTTGGACACCGACGAGGAGGTGCTGGAGGTGTACCGGGAGCGGTTCGGGATCGAGCTGGACCGGGTGCCGACGGTGCGAAGGCCCGGTCGGGGCGACTGACTCGGGGGAGTGGGAACGGCGGGCGGCTGCCGACGGCAGGAGCCCGGCGAGGGTGGGTTCCCGCGGTGCCCGAGAATTGCTCCGTGAGCGATGTGAGACATGTGCTGGTGCTACCTGATCGTGACGCGGCGCAGGAGGTCGCGGAAGCGCTCGGGGAGCGGTTCGGGGTCGATGAGGAGCCGCGGCTGGTGCGGGACGCGTTGGCCGGGGAGGACGACGCGGAGGACGCGCAGTGGCTGGTCGTGCTGCGGGACGAGGCCGGACGGCTCGACCCGGGTGAGCTCGACGAGTTCGCGGGCGAGTGGGACGGGTGGCGGGAGGAGCCGTAGCCATAGCCCGCCCCCACCCGACCACCACCCCCACAACGTCCCGAGCGACCCCCCTTGTCAGTGGCCCGTGCCATCCTTGTCGCGATGGCCAGTAAGACTGCTGATGACGATCCCCTTGCCCCCGTGACCCTTGCCGTGGGTCAGGAGGAGCTGTTGCTCGACCGTGCCGTGCGGGAGGTGGTGCTCGCGGCGAGGGCCGCCGATGCCGATACGGACGTGCGGGAGCTGACCCCGGACCAGCTGCAGCCCGGCACGCTGGCCGAGTTGACCAGTCCCTCCCTGTTCGCGGAGCGCAAGGTCGTGGTCGTGCGCAACGCCCAGGACCTGGCGGCCGACACGATCAAGGACGTGACGGCGTATCTCGCCTCCCCGGCCGAGGAGATCACGCTGGTGCTGCTGCACGCCGGTGGGGTCAAGGGCAAGAAGCTGCTCGACGCCGCGCGCAAGGCGGGCGCCCGGGAGGTGGCCTGCCCGAAGATGACCAAGCCGGCGGACCGGCTGGCGTTCGTGCGCGGCGAGTTCCGGACGGCAGGGCGGTCGGCGACGCCCGAGGCCTGCCAGGCGTTGGTCGACTCCATCGGCAGCGATCTGCGGGAGCTGGCGTCGGCCGTCAGTCAGCTGGTCGCCGATGTCGAGGGGACGATCGACGAGGCGGTCGTCGGCCGGTACTACACCGGCCGAGCCGAGGCGTCGAGCTTCACCGTCGCCGACCGGGCGGTCGAGGGGCGGGCCGCGGAGGCGCTGGAGGCGCTGCGCTGGTCGCTGTCGACCGGGGTGGCGCCCGTCATGATCACCAGCGCCCTCGCGCAGGGGGTGCGGGCCATCGGAAAGCTGTCCTCGGCGCGCGGCGGCCGTCCCGCCGATCTCGCGCGGGAGCTGGGCATGCCGCCGTGGAAGATCGACCGCGTGCGGCAGCAGATGCGGGGGTGGACGCCGGACGGGGTGGCGGTCGCGCTGCGGGCGGTCGCCGAGGCCGACGCCGGTGTGAAGGGCGGTGGGGACGACCCCGAGTACGCCCTGGAGAAGGCGGTCGTGGTGATCGCGCGGGCCGCTCGTTCCAGGGGGCGCGGCTAGATCAAGGGCCTCTCGGTTGGATCATGCCGACGTCGGGGGGCCGGCACGCGCAGCTGCCGCGTCGTCTCGGTTGCCGACTCCCCCACGGTTGCCGACTCCCCTGCTCTCGACTGCGCTCGACCCGGGGGCGACCCCCATAGCGCCGGCGGCCCTCCCGCGTCTTGCGGCTGCACCCGCCAGACCACGCTCGGGTGGGCTGAGAGGCGCGGTTTCTCTCAGCCGACCTGATCCAAACGACAGACCCTGGGGCGGGGGAGGAGAATCGGGCGTATCAGCCGTATATCGCCGGACTGGGAAAGGTGGCGACCGTCATGGCTGAACACCCGCATGCGGCTCTCGTCCGCAAGGGCTACGAAGCCTTCCAGCGCGGAGACATGGAGACCCTGCGCGGCATGATGACCGGGGACTGCGCCCACCATGTGCCCGGCTCCCACCCGCTCTCGGGGGACTACAAGGGGTTCGACTCGATCGTCGAGGGGTACTACGCGCGGTTGTCCTCGGAGACGGGCGGCTCGTTCCAGGTCGAGCTGCGCGACATTTTCGTCGACGGCCGTGGACACGCGATGTCCGTGCACCGCTTCACCGCCGACCGGGGCGACAAGCACATCGACGACAACGGCGGCATCGTCTTCCGGATCGTCGGGGACAAGATCACCGACCTCGACGAGTGCGTCGCGGACCTCGACAAGGGCAACGACTTCTGGTCGTGACCGTCGTCCCGACACTCAAGGACAGGACCGGCGACAGGACCGACGCACCGGCGCCCGCCCGGGAAGCCGGGAATATGCCGAAGGCCCCGGCACCCGCTCTGGGGAAGAGCGGGGCACCGGGGCCTTCGGTTCACGATGCTGAGCCCGTACCCGCGTGGCGAACGCAGGCCGCGTACAGGCTCGGGGTGCCGGACGGGAGCGGATGAGAGAGGGCCCGCTCGATTCCCTCCGGCGGTCAAATCAAGTGTCAGCCCTTGAGCGCAGCGACCTTGGAAGCAAGCGCCGACTTCTTGTTGGCGGCCTGGTTCTTGTGGATGACGCCCTTGGAGACGGCCTTGTCGAGCTGACGCGCGGCAGCGCGCTGGTACTCGGTGGCCTTCTCGACGTCACCCGCGGCAGCGGCCTCACGGGCCTTGCGGATCGCGGTCTTCAGGGAGGACTTGACGGCCTTGTTGCGCAGCCGAGCCTTCTCGTTGGTCTTGATCCGCTTGATCTGGGACTTGATGTTCGCCACGAATGAGCCTTTTCAGGTTCAGGCACGGGCCAGGAGCCTCACGAGGAGACCGGGTCCCGTACCAGGTGATTTCTTGAGGATGTGCCTCGCGCTGAGAGGGCATGAGACACAGCCACCCAGAGTACCAGTGGCCCGGCCGACGGCCCAAAACGGTCGCCGGTCGCCGCCCATGGGACCATGGAACCTACGTATCGATCCGACCCGAGGCATAAGGCGCCTCAAGAGACAGGACCCTGCGTGCCCGCGACCCCTAACAATGTGCCCGAGCCGAGCCGTACCGACCCGGCTCTGATCCGCAATTTCTGCATCATCGCGCACATCGACCACGGCAAGTCCACGCTCGCCGACCGGATGCTCCAGCTGACCGGTGTGGTCGAGCAGCGGCAGATGCGTGCTCAGTACCTCGACCGGATGGACATCGAGCGTGAGCGCGGCATCACGATCAAGTCCCAGGCGGTGCGTCTGCCGTGGGCTCCGACCCACGACAAGAACAACACGCACATCCTCAACATGATCGACACCCCGGGGCACGTCGACTTCACGTACGAGGTCTCGCGGTCGCTCGCCGCCTGCGAGGGGACCATCCTCCTCGTCGACGCCGCCCAGGGCATCGAGGCCCAGACCCTCGCCAACCTCTACCTGGCGATGGAGAACGACCTCACGATCATCCCGGTGCTCAACAAGATCGACCTGCCGGCCGCGCAGCCCGAGAAGTTCGCCGAGGAACTCGCCAACCTGGTCGGCTGCGACCCGAGCGACGTGCTCAAGGTCTCCGCCAAGACCGGCCTGGGCGTCGAGGCGCTGCTCGACAAGGTCGTGGCCGAGATCCCCGGGCCGGTCGGCGTCAAGGACGCCCCCGCCCGCGCGATGATCTTCGACTCGGTCTACGACTCCTACCGCGGTGTCGTGACGTACGTCCGTGTCATCGACGGTCAGCTCAACAAGCGCGAGCGCATCAAGATGATGTCGACGGGCGCCACGCACGAGCTGCTGGAGATCGGGACGAACTCGCCCGAGATGCTGGCGGCCGACGGCCTCGGCGTCGGCGAGGTGGGCTATCTGATCACCGGCGTGAAGGACGTCCGCCAGTCGAAGGTCGGTGACACCGTCACCAGCCAGCACAAGGGCGCCACCGAGCCGCTCGGCGGGTACAAGGACCCCAAGCCGATGGTGTTCTCCGGGCTCTATCCACTGGACGGCTCCGACTACCCCGAGCTGCGCGAGGCCCTGGACAAGCTCCAGCTCAACGACGCCGCGCTGGTCTACGAGCCGGAGACCTCCGCCGCGCTGGGCTTCGGCTTCCGTGTCGGCTTCCTCGGCCTGCTGCACCTGGACGTGATCCGCGAGCGGCTGGAGCGCGAGTTCGGTCTCGACCTGATCGCCACCGCGCCGAACGTGGTCTACCGGGTCGTGATGGAGGACGGCAGCGAGCACACCGTCACCAACCCGAGCGAGTTCCCCGAGGGCAAGATCAACGAGGTGTACGAGCCCGTCGTACGCGCCACGATCCTCGCGCCGACCGAGTTCATCGGCTCCATCATGGAGCTGTGCCAGACCCGGCGAGGCACCCTCCTCGGCATGGACTACCTGTCCGAGGACCGGGTGGAGATCCGCTACACCCTGCCGCTCGCGGAGATCGTCTTCGACTTCTTCGACCAGCTGAAGTCCAAGACCCGCGGGTACGCCTCCCTCGACTACGAGCCCACCGGCGAGCAGACCTCCAGCCTGGTCAAGGTCGACATCCTGCTGCACGGCGACAAGGTGGACGCCTTCTCGGCGATCACCCACAAGGACCAGGCGTACGCGTACGGCGTACGGCTCGTCGCCAAGCTCAAGGAGCTGATCCCGCGGCAGGCGTTCGAGGTGCCGGTGCAGGCCGCCATCGGCTCCCGGGTGATCGCCCGCGAGACCATCCGCGCCATCCGCAAGGACGTCCTCGCCAAGTGCTACGGCGGTGACATCTCCCGTAAGCGCAAGCTGCTGGAGAAGCAGAAGGAAGGCAAGAAGCGGATGAAGATGGTGGGTTCCGTGGAGGTTCCGCAGGAGGCCTTCATCGCCGTACTGAGCAGTGATGACAGCGCGGGATCGGCCAAGGGCAAGAAGTAACCGCAGGTAACGCCGGGTGACCCGGCTCAACGCCGTCACTGGGGTCCGTCGTGCGAGATCACGGCGGGCCCCTGGTGCATGTGAGGTGATTCCGTGGAGAAGTGACAGGCCGCAGGACCTTACGTCGAGGGCTGCCGACCTTTACTCTGATCCCTGCTCGATAGTTACTCGCGAGTTAAACAACGCGAGTGAACCAGCCGCACAGTGGAACCAGCCGCACAGCCGCGGGCCCCGGAGGATGTCGTGAGCGACACACAGACACTGATCGAGAACCGTCCGCCGACCGTGGCGGCCCTCTTCCTGGAGCGTGTGGCGGCCACACCGGACGCCGAGGCATACAGGTATCCCGTGCCGTCGGCATCGGGGCAGGGCCCGGACGACTGGAAGTCGCTGAGCTGGGGACAGACCGCCGAACGGGTCTTCGCCATCGCGGCCGGGCTCATCGAGCTGGGCGTCCAGCCCGAGCAGCGGGTGGCCCTCGCCTCCTCCACCCGGGTCGAGTGGATCCTCGCCGACCTGGGCATCATGTGCGCCGGCGCCGCGACGACCACCGTCTATCCGCAGACCAACGCCGACGAGTCGGCGTTCATCCTCGCCGACTCCGAGAGCCGGGTGCTCATCGCCGAGGACGCCGCCCAGCTGGACAAGGCGCGGGAGAAGCGCGCCGAGCTGCCGCATCTGACGCATGTCGTCGTCATCGACCCCGCCGGCGTCGAGACCGCCGACTGGATCCTCACCCTCGACGAGCTGGAGAAGCGCGGCGCGGCCCGGCTGGAGAAGGACGCAGACCTGGTCAAGGAGCGGGTCGGCGCCATCACCAAGGACCAGCTGGCCACCCTGATCTACACCTCCGGCACCACCGGCCGCCCCAAGGGTGTTCGGCTCCCGCACGACAACTGGTCGTACATGGCGAAGGCGATCGCCTCGACGGGCCTGGTCGGCGCGGACGACGTGCAGTACCTGTGGCTGCCGCTCGCGCACGTCTTCGGCAAGGTCCTCACCTCCGGCCAGATCGAGGTCGGCCACGTCACCGCCGTCGACGGCCGCGTCGACAAGATCATCGAGAATCTGCCGGTCGTGCAGCCGACGTACATGGCGGCCGTGCCCCGCATCTTCGAGAAGGTCTACAACGGGGTCGCCGCCAAGGCCCGCGCGGCCGGAGGCGCCAAGTACAAGATCTTCCAGTGGGCCGCCGAGGTCGCCCGCGAGTACGCCAAGGTCACCCAGGACAACTTCCGCCGCACCGGCACCCACTCGGCGCCCTTCGGTCTCGCCGCCAAGCACAAGGTCGCCGACACGCTCGTCTACGCCAAGATCCGCGAGGCGTTCGGCGGCAACCTGCGCGCCTGCGTGTCGGGCAGCGCCGCCCTCTCCCCGGAGATCGGCTACTTCTTCGCCGGCGCCGGCATCCACATCCTGGAGGGCTACGGCCTCACCGAGTCCTCGGCCGCGTCCTTCGTGAACCCCGGCGAGGCCTACCGCACCGGCACGGTCGGCAAGCCGCTGCCCGGCACGGAGGTGCGGATCGCGGAGGACGGGGAGATCCTGCTGCGCGGTCCCGGGATCATGGAGGGCTACCACGGGCTGCCGGAGAAGACGGCGGAGGTCCTGGAGTCGGACGGCTGGTTCCACACCGGTGACATCGGCGAGCTGTCGGCCGACGGGTACCTGCGCATCACCGACCGCAAGAAGGACCTCATCAAGACGTCGGGCGGCAAGTACATCGCGCCCGCCGAGGTCGAGGGACAGTTCAAGGCGGTGTGCCCGTACGTGTCCAACATCCTGGTGCACGGGGCCGACCGGAACTTCTGCACGGCGCTGATCGCGCTGGACGAGGTCGCGATCACGGCGTGGGCCGAGGAGAACGGGCTCTCCGGGAAGTCGTACGCGGAGATCGTCGCAGCCCCGGCCACCGTCGAGATGGTGGACGGTTACGTCAAGAAGCTCAACGAGGGGCTTCAGAAGTGGCAGACCATCAAGAAGTTCCGCCTTCTGCCGCGTGATCTCGACGTGGAGCACGGGGAGATCACGCCGAGCCTGAAGCTGAAGCGGCCGGTCGTGGAGCGGGAGTACAAGGACCTGATCGAGGAGATGTACGCGGGTACGCGGGAGGCGTAGCGCGGCGGGGAGACTGGGCGCGGCCACCGCGGGTCGCGCCCACGCGGCGGAGCCGCACCATCGACGCGGACCCGCCGCCTCGCGAGGCCGGCGTGATCCGAACGACGGGCCCCAGGTCAGGGCACGCGCCCCGCGCTCGCCAGTTGCCGCAGTTCACGGACCTGGTCGCGGAGCCTGGTGACGTCGGGTGGGTTGTTCCCGTCGAGTTCCTTCTCCAGTGCGGTCAGGCGTATGAGGAACTCGGCGCTCTGCGGCGGTCGCTGGGCCAGCAGGCGGGCCAGCTGCTGGTTCTTGCGGTGCAGGTCGAGGAAGACGCTGACCTTCGCGCGCAGCACCCACGGGTCGAACGGCTTGGTCAGGTAGTCCGCCGCACCCGTCGCATAGCCGCGGAACGCGTAGCCGGGGTCGTCCTCCGCACCGGTCAGGAAGATGATCGGGACGTCCTTGGTCTGGTCGAGCCGTTTGATGTTCGCGGCGGTCTCGAAGCCGTCCATGCCCGGCATGCGCACGTCGAGCAGGACCAGGGCGAAGCGTCGGCGCAGCAGGGCCTTCATCGCCTCCTCGCCCGAACGCGCGCGTACGAGCGGCTCGTTGAGGGACCCCAGTACGGCCTCCAGCGCGATCAGGTTGTCCTCCATGTCGTCGACCAGGAGGATCCCAGCAGGCTCGTCGGTCGTTGCCTCAGCGCTCATGGTGAAGTGGCCTCATTCGGTGATCGTCGGCGGGACCGCTTCCTCCCCGGAAGCGCTCGGTCCCGGTACCACGGGTTCTTCCGGCTCCGGGGCGCCCTCCCCCCGCGCCGCGCCCTCGGGGTCCAGGAGGTCGCAGACGACGGTCAGCAGCTGATCCACGTTCACCGGTTTGGGTACGTAGTCGTTGGCGCCCCGCGCGATGGACTTCTCCCGGTCACCCGGCATGGCCTTCGCGGTCAGGGCGACGATGGGCAGGTCGACCCAGCGAGGGGTGCGACGGATGGCGGAGATCGTCTCGTACCCGTCCATCTCCGGCATCATGATGTCCATCAGCACCAGCTGGACGTCCGGGTTGCGCTCCAGTGTCTCGATGCCCTCGCGTCCGTTCTCCGCGTACAGCACGGGCATGCCGACCCGGCCCAGCACATGGGTGAGCGCGAAGACGTTGCGGATGTCGTCGTCCACGATCAGCACCCGCCGGCCCGGAAGCACCAGGCCGGGCCGGCCGGTCTGCCACGCCTCCAGCTTGGTCGGCGCCGGCCAGGAGTCGTCCGTGTCGTGGGCGTTCTGGAGGGACTCGGCCGGCAGCTGCTCCGGCACCGGCAGCGAACGGTCCTCGGGCGCCAGGCCGGTCGCGGCGTGCCCAGGGCTCGCCACCGGGACGTACAGCGTGAACGTGGAGCCCTCGCCGGGCTCGCTCTCGGCGACGATACGGCCGCCCAGCAGACCGGCGATCTCCCGGCTGATGGACAGGCCCAGTCCCGTGCCGCCGTACTTGCGGTTGGTCGTCCCGTCGGCCTGCTGGAACGCCTCGAAGATCACCGGGAGCTTCCCCGGGGCGATACCGATACCGGTGTCGGACACCGCGAACGCGATCACGTCGTCGCTCTCCCGGACGAAGCGGTGCTCGGGGTCCTTCACCCGGGTCACACACAGCTCGACCTTCCCCGACGCCGTGAACTTGATCGCGTTGGACAGGAGGTTGCGCAGGATCTGCTGGAGGCGCTGCTCGTCCGAGTACATCTCGCGGGGCACGTCCTCGCCGACCGACACCTCGAAGGCGAGCCCCCGGTCGATGGTGAGCGGGCGGAACGTGGCGTGGACGTAGTCGAGCAGCTTGATGAGCGGGAGCTTCTTGGGGCGTACGTCCATCCGGCCCGCCTCGATCTTCGACAGGTCCAGGATGTCGTTGATCAGCTGGAGCAGGTCGGATCCCGAGCGGTGGATCGTCGTCGCGAACTGGACCTCCTGGTCGGTGAGATGGCCGTCCGGATTGTCCGACAGCAGCCTCGCGAGGATCAGCAGGGAGTTCAGGGGCGTGCGCAGCTCGTGCGACATGTTCGCCAGGAACTCCGACTTGTACTGCGAGCTGGTCGCCAGCAGCGCCGCCTTCTCCTCCAGTTCGGCATTGGAGCGCTGCAGCTCCGCCTGCTGCATCTGCAGTTCGTCGGAGCGCTCCTGGAGCTGCCGGGCGAGGCGCTGGGACTCACCGAGCAAGGACTCCGTACGGGAGTTGGCGATGATGGTGTTGATCGCGACGGCGATGGTGTTCACGAACTGGTCGAAGAACGCCAGGTGCACGTCGGAGAATCGGGAGAAGGACGCCAGCTCGATCACGCCGAGCAGCTTGTCCTCGAACAGGATCGGGATGATGACGACGCTGGTGGGTGCCGCCTCCCCCAGCCCGCTGTTGATCTTGATGTAGTCCGGCGGGGCCTCCTCGACGAGGATCCGCTTCTTCTCGCGGGCCGCCTGCCGGACCAGCCCGTGCACCGGGAGACCGCCGGTCTCGGTGGTCGTGCCCTGGGCCGATCCGTACCCGGCGATGAACGCGAGCCCCTTCGTGGGAACGGTCGTCCGCAAGGACGCGCTCTCCTCGTCCGGGTCGGCCAGGAAGAACGCGCCGTACTGGGCGTTCACCAGCGGCGTCAGCTCGCGCAGCAGCAGGTCGGCGACTTCCATCAGGTCACGGTGGCCCTGCATCAGGGCGGCCAGGCGGGTCAGGTTGGACTCCAGCCAGTCCTTGGCGCGGGTCGTCTCGCGCAGGTTGGCCACCATCAGGTTGATGTTGTCCTTCAGCTCGGCGACCTCGCCCCGCGCCTCCACCGTGATCGAGCGGGACATGTCGCCCTGGGCCACCGCGGAGGCCACCTCGGCGATCGCGCGGACCTGGGTGGTCAGGTTCGACGCGAGTTCGTTCACGTTCGTCGTCAGGCGCTTCCAGGTGCCGTACACG
This sequence comes from Streptomyces sp. NPDC001920, assembly GCF_053594495.1. Taxonomy (NCBI): domain Bacteria; kingdom Bacillati; phylum Actinomycetota; class Actinomycetes; order Kitasatosporales; family Streptomycetaceae; genus Streptomyces; species Streptomyces sp. NPDC001920. The sequence continues at coordinate 67,297 of NZ_JBSFEP010000010.1, read as the reverse complement.
CCCTCCACCCGGGCCTGGCCGCCGAGCTGGCCCTCGGAGCCCACCTCACGGGCCACGCGGGTGACCTCGGAGGAGAAGGAGGACAGGGTGTCGACCATCGTGTTGATGGCGGTCTTCAGCTCCAGGATCTCGCCCCGGGCGTCGACGTCGATCTTCTTGGAGAGGTCGCCGTTGGCGACGGCCGTGGTGACCTGGGCGATGTTGCGGACCTGGGAGGTCAGGTTGTCCGCCATGTAGTTGACGTTGTCGGTCAGGTCCCGCCACACGCCGGAGACACCCAGGACCTGGGCACGGCCGCCCAGTCTGCCGTCGGTGCCGACCTCGCGGGCCACCCTCGTCACCTCGTCGGCGAAGGCGCGCAACTGCTCCACCATCGTGTTGACGGTGTCCTTGAGTTCCAGGATCTCGCCGCGGGCGTCGACGGTGATCTTCTTGGAGAGGTCGCCGTTGGCGACGGCGGTGGTGACCTGGGCGATGTTGCGGACCTGGGAGGTCAGGTTCAGCGCCATGAAGTTCACGTTGTCGGTGAGGTCCTTCCAGACGCCGGAGACGCCCCGGACCTGGGCCTGGCCGCCGAGATTGCCCTCGGTGCCGACCTCGCGGGCGACGCGGGTGACCTCGTCGGCGAAGGCGGAGAGCTGGTCGACCATCGTGTTGATGGTCGACTTCAGCTCCAGGATCTCGCCCTTCGCCTCCACCGTGATCTTCTTGCCGAGGTCGCCCTGGGCCACGGCCGTGGACACCAGGGCGATGTTGCGGACCTGCGAAGTGAGGTTGTCCGCCATGAAGTTGACGTTGTCGGTGAGGTCCTTCCAGACGCCGGAGACGCCCCGGACCTGGGCCCGCCCGCCGAGATTGCCCTCGGTGCCGACCTCGCGGGCGACGCGGGTGACCTCGTCGGCGAAGGCGGAGAGCTGGTCGACCATCGTGTTGATGGTCGACTTGAGTTCGAGGATCTCGCCCTGGGCGTCGACGGTGATCTTCTGGCTCAGGTCGCCGTTGGCGACGGCCGTCGTCACCTGGGCGATGTTGCGGACCTGGGAGGTCAGGTTCGACGCCATGAAGTTGACGTTGTCGGTGAGGTCCTTCCAGACGCCGGAGACGCCCCGCACCTGGGCCCGCCCGCCCAACTGCCCTTCCGTGCCGACCTCGCGGGCGACGCGGGTGACCTCGTCGGCGAAGGCGGAGAGCTGGTCGACCATCGTGTTGACGGTCAGCTTCAGTTCGAGCAGCTCACCGGTCGCCTCCACGGTGACCGTGCGGGTCAGGTCACCGCGGGCCACCGCCGTGGTCACGAGCGCGATGTCGCGCACCTGGGCGGTCAGCCGGGACGCCATCGTGTTGACCGCCTCGGTCACGTCCCGCCAGCTGCCGGACAGCCCCTGCACCTTGGCCCGGCCGCCGAGGCGGCCCTCGGTGCCGACCTCGCGGGCCACCCGGGTGACCTCGCCGGTGAACAGGGAGAGCTGGTCGACCATCTTGTTCACGGCCCGGCCCAGACGCCGCAGGTCGCCGCGTAACTGGCGGCTGCCGTCGTGCAGGTCGACGCGCTGGGTGAGGTCGCCGCCGGCCACCGCGTCCAGCACCCGTGTGGCGTTGGCCGCCGGGGCCACCAGGGCGTCGAGCACCTGGTTGACGTCGTTGACCCGGGTCGTCCAGTCACCGGGCCCCGGGCTCGTCGAGAGCCGCTCGTCGAGCCGGCCGTACCGCACCAACTCCCGTTTGACCCGCTGCATCTCACGGTTGAAGTGCGTGCTGCGGTCCATGATCTGGTTGAAGACCGCCGTCAGTTCGGCCACCACTCCCTCGCCGGTCTCCGGGAGACGGCGGAAGTCGCCGTCGCGGGCCGCGGTCATCGCGGCGAGCAGCGGGCGTAGTTCGGATGCTCGAATCTGACCGTCTTTATGACCGTCTTCGAGTACACGCGTAGCACGGATCTCACTCATGGCGGCCCACTTCGGTAACTCGGTGCTTATGGGCGTGGCCAGTCTGTCACTCTGTCGGCGTCGACCGAGGCGTATTCGTCCGAACCGTTCGGGGAGCTGTTGATGGGGGCCATTCCGGTGCAACGGGAGACCGTCACCCGTGCCTCTGACACGCCTGCGCACGAGGACTCACGCCCGTGCGAGGAGGGCGCGCACCCCGGCGCGGACCACCTCGCACCCCCGCAGCCCGAGACCCGCACCACCCTCCCCGGCAGTCCTCTCTCCCCGGGATCCGCCCGCTCCCTGGTGCGCGCCGCCCTCAGCGAGTGGGCCGAATCCGGCCTTCCCGGCACCGAACGTCTCACCCCCCGACTCGTCGAGGACGCCGTCGTGGCGGTGAGCGAGCTGGTCACCAACGCCGTCGTGCACGCCGGAACCGAGGTCGAGCTCACCTGTCGGCTGGAGGAGGACACCGGTGCCCTCCTCGTCGAGGTCCTGGACCACCACCCCTCGCGCGCCCCCCGCAACGGCGAGCCCGAGGCGCCGTACGAAACGCCCGAGTACGGCCGCGGCCTGCGGCTGGTGTCCCGGCTGGCCGAGTCCTGGGGCGTCACCTACCGCACCGGCGCCAAGACCGTCTGGGCACGGATTCCCGCCGAGGAGCCCGAGACGGCGCGGGACGACATGGAGGCGTACGCCGAGGAACGCGCGCTGGAGCGCGGGCTGCGCGTCGCCGAGATCCTCGCGCCCGAGCCGCCCCCGGAGCCCAGCGCCCCGCCGCTGACCGATTCCCTCGATCGGGGGGAGTCGTACGGCCGCGAGGCCCCCCGGCACAGCCGGCCCGCCGACCACCGCTTCCCGCACCCCGGACACGCCTGGCACCCCGAGGGTCCGCACCGCGCCGAGCGGGAACGGGAATGGCTCAACCGCGGTGCCCTGTCCTTCCTCGCCGAGGCATCCGACCTGCTCGCCGGACAGCTCGACGAGAACCTCGTCGCCGCCCTCGCCGGCCAGCTGATCGTGCCGCGGCTGGCGGACTGGTGCGCGGTGTGGCTGGAGGACGAGGTCGCCGGCCGCTGGGGCTACCCCCGGCCCGGCGACGCCGGTGCCGACGGCGGACGGCCGGCGGACGGCATCGCGGGGGCCGGGCCCAGGCTCGCCCGGGTCTGGCACTGCTCCGAGAACCTCACCGAGGACCTCCGCCGCGCCCTGGAGAAGGAGCCACCGCACCCGGCCGACACCCACCGGGCCGGCCCCGTGCCGCATCCCTGGCCGGGCGAGGCGCTCGGCCGGCACGGGACGAGCGGCACTGCGCTCGCGTACCGCCTCATCGCCGGCGGCCGCCCGCTGGGCACCCTGGTCATCGGCCGGGCCGGTCTCGCGCGCTTCCCCGACGAGATCACCGGGCTCGTCGAGGACCTCAGCCGCCGGGTGGCCCTCGCCATCGGCGCGGCCCGCCAGTACGCCCGGCAGGCCACCATCAGCCGGGTCCTGCAACGCGGACTCCTGCCCGGTGCCGTCGCGAAGATCCCCGGTGTGGCCAGCGCCCTGGTGTACGAGCCGTGCGACATGGGCGGGCCGAGCGGCGACTTCTACGACCTGTTCCCGGCCGGCGACGGCCGCTGGTGCTTCGCCATCGGGGACGTCCAGGGCAAGGGCCCCGAGGCGGCCGTGGTGATCGGCATCGCGCGCCCCTGGCTTCGCCTGCTCGCCCGCGAGGGCTACCGCGTCGCCGACGTCCTCGACCGCCTCAACCAGCTCCTCCTCGACGACGCCACCGAGGCCGCCGACGCCGCCGCCCGTGCCCTCGTCGGCCCGGTCGCCCCCGACGACGGCCCGCAGACCCGCTTCCTGTCCCTCCTCTACGGCGAACTCACCCCCTTCGACGGCGGCATCCGCTGCACCCTCGCCTCCGCAGGGCACCCGCTGCCACTGGTGCTCGGCGAGGGCGGCGAGGTCCACACGGCAGCGCACCCGCAGACGCTCCTCGGGGTCGTCGAGGATGTGACGTACACCAGCGAGACTTTCGAGCTGCGCTCCGGCGACACCCTGCTGTGCGTGACCGACGGGGTGACGGAGCGGCGCAGCGGCTCCCGCCAGTTCGACGACGGCGACGGGCTCGCGACCGCGCTGGCCGGGTGCGCGGGGCTGAACGCGGAGCTGATCGCGGAACGCATCCGCAGGCTGGTGCACGAGTTCGGCGGCCGTCCGCCCGAGGACGATCTGGCGCTGCTGGTACTGCAGGCCGAGTAACCGGCGGGGTACGGGAGAATGGAACGCATGCCCTCCGCACTCCCCGACGGCGAACCCGTCCCCGACGACGGCGCGCTCCCCGCGTCCGCGCTCGCCGGCGCCGCCGACCGCCCCCTCGGTTTCTACCTGCACGTCCCGTACTGCGCGACCCGCTGCGGCTACTGCGACTTCAACACCTACACGGCGACCGAGCTGCGCGGCACGGGCGGCGTGCTCGCCTCCCGCGACAACTACGCCGACACCCTGATCGACGAGGTCCGCCTGGCCCGCAAGGTCCTCGGCGACGACCCGCGCGAGGCCCGCACGGTCTTCGTCGGCGGCGGTACGCCCACACTGCTGGCCGCCGACGATCTCGTACGGATGCTGGGGGCGATCCGCGACGAGTTCGGGCTGGCGCCGGACGCGGAGATCACGACGGAGGCGAACCCGGAGTCGGTCGGCCCGGCCTACCTGGCCACCCTCCGCGAGGGCGGCTTCAACCGGATCTCCTTCGGCATGCAGAGCGCGAAACAGCATGTGCTGAAGGTCCTGGACCGCACGCACACGCCGGGCCGCCCGGAGGCGTGCGTGGCGGAGGCGCGGGCCGCGGGGTTCGAGCACGTGAACCTGGACCTGATCTACGGCACACCCGGGGAGACGGACGACGACTGGCGGGCATCGCTGGAGGCGGCGCTGGGTGCGGGGCCGGACCACATCAGCGCGTACGCCCTGATCGTCGAGGAGGGCACGCAGCTGGCCCGCCGTATCCGCCGGGGCGAGGTCCCGATGACGGACGACGACGTACACGCGGACCGGTACCTGATCGCGGAGTCGGTGCTGTCGGAGGCCGGTTTCGACTGGTACGAGGTGTCGAACTGGGCGACCTCGCAGGCCGGGCGCTGCCTGCACAACGAGCTGTACTGGCGGGGCGCCGACTGGTGGGGCGCGGGTCCGGGGGCCCACTCGCACGTCGGCGGGGTGCGCTGGTGGAACGTCAAGCATCCGGGCGCGTACGCGGCGGCGCTGGCGGCGGGGCGGTCGCCGGGGGCCGGGCGTGAGCTGCTGTCGCAGGAGGACCGGCGGGTGGAGCGGATCCTGCTGGAGCTGCGGCTTCGGGAGGGGGTGCCGCTGGAGCTGCTGCGGGAGACGGGGCTGGCGGCTGCTCGGCGGGCGCTGGGGGAGGGCCTGCTGCAGGAGGTGCCGTACGCGGAGGGGCGGGCGGTGCTGACGTTGCGCGGGCGGTTGCTGGCGGATGCGGTGGTCAGGGATCTGGTGGACTGATCACTCCGGCGAGTGAACAAGGTGGAGGTCGTCTCCAAGACGTAGCGTGGACCGTGACTATGTGGTCAAGCGCTCCATCTACGCGGCAGCCAAGGTGCCCTCCTACTTGATCATCGACCCTGTCATGGGCCAGTGCGTACTACTCACTGAGCCGACGGGCGAGGGAGAGGACGCGGACTACCGGTGCCAGCGGATTACCAAATTCGGCGACATCACGCCGCTGGAACCCATCGACGTCGAACTGGACACCAGCGAATTCGAGACCTACGAGAAGGTCAGGCCCCACCGCTACCCGTGACAAAGTCGATCAGCTCCTCCACCCGCCCCAACAACTCCGGCTCAAGGTCCTTGTAGGACCCCACCCGCGCCAGAATCGCCTGCCACACCGCCCCGGTGTTCTCCGACGGCCACCCCAGCGCCCGGCACACCCCCGTCTTCCAGTCCTGTCCGCGCGGCACCTTCGGCCACCCCGGGATCCCGAGGGACGACGGCTTCACCGCCTCCCAGATGTCGATGTACGGGTGGCCGACGACCAGCGCGTGCTCACTCGTCACCGCCTCCGCGATGCGCCACTCCTTCGAGCCCGGCACCAGGTGGTCCACCAGCACCCCCAGCCGCGCATCCGGACCCGGTGCGAAATCGGCCACGATCGACGGGAGGTCGTCGACGCCCTCCAGGTACTCCACCACCACGCCCTCGATGCGCAGGTCGTCGCCCCAGACCTTCTCGACCAGCTCGGCGTCGTGCCGGCCCTCCACGTAGATACGCCCGGCGCGGGCCACGCGCGCGCGTGCGCCGGGGACGGCGACCGAACCGGATGCCGTACGGGTGGGACGTACCGGAGCAGCGCCCGACGGCCGGACGAGGGTCACCACCCTGCCCTCCAGCAGGAACCCGCGCGGTTCCAGCGGGAACACCCGGTGCTTGCCGAAGCGGTCCTCCAGCGTCACGGTGCCGGCCTCGCAGCGGATCACCGCGCCGCAGAAACCGGTGCCGGGCTCCTCGACCACCAGGCCCGGTTCCGCGGGGACCTCGGGGACGGGCTTCGGCTTCTTCCAGGGCGGGGTCAGGTCGGCGGAGTACTGGCGCATTCGAGTGACGATAGGAGAATCCCGGCCGCCATGGAGCGCGGATCAGTGCGACACGCCGAAACGGGCTGCGAGGGCGTCGCGCTGGCGTCGTACGTAGTCCGCGTCCACCACCGCTCCGTGACCGGGTACGTACAGCGCGTCCTCGCCGCCCAGCTCCAGGAGCCGGTCCAGTGCCGCCGGCCAGTGGGACGGTACGGCGTCGGGGCCCGCCTGGGGCTCGCCCGACTCCTCCACCAGGTCGCCGCAGAAGACCACCTCCCGATCCCCGGGGGACCGGCCCGGCACCAGCACGACCAGGTCATGGGCGGTGTGGGCCGGGCCCACGTTCGCCAGGAGCACCTGGTGACCGTCGTCGAGGTCGAGCGTCCACTCGCCGCTGACCTGATGGCGCGGGTGCACCAGGGCGTCCACCGCCTCCTCCGCCGACGCCGGGTCCAGGCCGTTGCCCACCGCGTCCGCGCGCAGCTCCTCGCGCGCGTGCCGCTGCGCGAAGACCGTGTCCATGCCCACGGCGCCGAAGATCTCCGTCCCCGCGAACGCCGCCGCCCCGAAGACGTGATCGAAGTGGGGATGGGTCAGCGCGAGATGAGTCACACGGTGACCCGCGAGCCACTGCGCCTGCGTACGCAACCGCGCGCCCTCCCCGAGGCTTGACCCGGCGTCGATCACCAGCGCCGTGTTGCGCCCCACGACCAGCCCGGCCGTGCAGTCCCACACCGGGAGCCGGCACCGGCCCACCCCGGCGGCCAGTCGCTCCCACCCCAGCTCTTCCCAAGTCACCGTCATACGGCGACGCTAGCGGGGACACCACCGTCAGGCACGGTGGTGCCGGACCGGCCTTGCCCGGGGCGTACCCCACGGCCGTACACTGGGCCGGGGACGGCTGGCACTCGCCCGCGCAGAGTGCCAGGCGAAACGTCAAGGGAACGAGTTCTGGAGGTGTGCGCGAGATGCTGAGTGAACGCAGGCTCCAGGTGCTGCGCGCCATCGTCCAGGACTACGTCGGGACGGAGGAGCCGGTCGGCTCCAAGGCGCTCACCGAGCGGCACAACCTCGGCGTCTCCCCGGCGACGGTCCGCAACGACATGGCGGCCCTGGAGGACGAGGGCTACATCGCCCAGCCGCACACCAGCGCCGGGCGGATCCCCACCGACAAGGGCTACCGGCTGTTCGTCGACAAGCTCGCCGGCGTCAAGCCGATGAGCCCGCCGGAGCGACGCGCCATCCAGAACTTCCTGGAGGGCGCCGTCGACCTCGACGACGTCGTGGCGCGCACGGTACGGCTGCTCGCGCAGCTCACCCGGCAGGTCGCCGTCGTGCAGTACCCCTCGCTGACCCGGTCGACCGTGCGGCACGTCGAGCTGCTCTCGCTCGCGCCCGCACGGGTGATGCTGGTGCTGATCACGGACACCGGACGGGTCGAGCAGCGGGTGGTCGACTGTCCGGCGCCCTTCGGCGAGGCCTCGCTCGCGGATCTACGCGCGCGGCTGAACAGCAGGGTCGCGGGGCGGCGCTTCACCGATGTGCCGCAGCTCGTCGAGGACCTCCCCGAGGGCTTCGACGTGGAGGACCGCGGCACCGTCTCGACCGTGCTCTCCACCCTGCTGGAGACGCTCGTCGAGGAGAACGAGGAGCGGTTGATGATCGGCGGCACCGCCAATCTCACCCGCTTCGGACATGACTTTCCCCTCACCATCCGGCCGGTGCTCGAAGCGCTGGAGGAGCAGGTCGTGCTCCTCAAGTTGCTGGGCGAGGCCAAGGATTCGGGCATGACCGTGCGCATCGGTCACGAGAACGCCCACGAGGGACTCAACTCCACGTCCGTGGTCTCGGTCGGCTACGGTTCGGGCGGCGAGGCAGTCGCCAAGCTCGGCGTGGTCGGACCGACCCGCATGGATTACCCGGGAACGATGGGAGCGGTACGCGCAGTGGCACGTTACGTCGGACAGATCCTGGCGGAGTCGTAAGTGGCCACGGACTACTACGCCGTTCTCGGCGTGCGTCGCGACGCGTCGCAGGAAGAGATCAAGAAGGCCTTCCGGCGGCTCGCTCGCGAGCTGCACCCGGACGTCAACCCGGATCCGAAGACCCAGGAGCGGTTCAAGGAGATCAACGCCGCTTACGAGGTGCTGTCGGACCCGCAGAAGAAGCAGGTCTACGACCTCGGCGGCGACCCGCTGTCCCAGGCGGGCGGCGCGGGCGCGGGTGGCTTCGGGGCCGGTGGCTTCGGGAACTTCTCGGACATCATGGACGCCTTCTTCGGCACGGCGTCCCAGCGCGGCCCGCGCTCGCGCACCCGGCGCGGCCAGGACGCGATGATCCGGCTGGAGGTGGAGCTCGACGAGGCGGCCTTCGGCACCACGAAGGACATCCAGGTCGACACGGCCGTCGTCTGCAACACCTGCAACGGTGAGGGCGCGGCGCCCGGCACCTCCGCCCAGACCTGCGACATGTGCCGCGGCCGCGGTGAGGTCTCCCAGGTCACCCGGTCCTTCCTGGGCCAGGTCATGACGTCCCGGCCCTGCCCCCAGTGCCAGGGCTTCGGCACCGTGGTCCCGACGCCCTGCCCGGAGTGCGCGGGCGACGGACGCGTACGGTCCCGCCGCACCCTCACGGTCAAGATCCCGGCCGGCGTCGACAACGGCACGCGGATCCAGCTCGCCGGTGAGGGCGAGGTCGGGCCCGGTGGCGGTCCCGCCGGTGACCTGTACGTCGAGATCCACGAGCTGCCGCACGCGATGTTCCAGCGGCGCGGCGACGACCTGCACTGCACGGTGACGATCCCGATGACCGCGGCGGCCCTCGGCACGAAGGTGCCGCTGGAGACGCTGGACGGGCTGGAGGAGGTCGACATCCGGCCCGGTACGCAGTCGGGTCAGTCGATCCCGCTGCACGGGCGCGGCGTCACGCATCTGCGCGGCGGCGGCCGAGGGGACCTCATCGTGCACGTCGAGGTCCAGACCCCGACCAAGCTGGACCCCGAGCAGGAGCGCCTCCTGCGCGAACTGGCCAAGCTGCGCGGCGAGGAGCGGCCCCAGGGGCAGTTCCAGCCGGGGCAGCAGGGGTTGTTCTCGCGGTTGAAGGACGCGTTCAACGGGCGCTGAGGCGGTCGGGTCGCGCTGCTGGGGGTCCGGGAGTCGTCCCCCGGGTGGGCATGGTCAGCCGGGGGAGCGGGGGTTGTTCTCGGTTGAAGGACGCCTTCACGGGCGCTGGCTCCAAGGGCCGCGGGCCGGGGATTCACCGGCCCGTGCCAAGGGGAAGGGTCGATTCGGACTTGCCAGAGGGACGTGACAACATGCCGTCATGTCCTCCGCGCTGACCGATCTCTTCCCCCTCCCGATCGTGCAGGCCCCCATGGCGGGCGGCGTCTCCGTGCCGCATCTCGCCCAGGCCGTGTCCGAGGCCGGCGGGCTGGGGTTCCTCGCCGCCGGGTACAAGACCGCCGACGGGATGTACCAGGAGATCAAGCAGCTGCGGGGCCTGATGACCAAGCCCTTCGGGGTCAACCTCTTCATGCCGCAGCCCGAGCACCCCGGCGCGAGCACCGGCGGCACCGGAGCGGCCGGCGCCGCGCCCGCTTCCGCGGCGGCCGTGGACGTCTACACCCACCAGCTGGCCGGCGAGGCCGCCTGGTACGAGACCGAGCTGGGCGACCCGGACAGCGGACGCGACGACGGGTACGACGCCAAGCTCGCCGTGCTGCTCGACAACCCGGTGCCGGTCGTCTCCTTCCACTTCGGGGTGCCCAGCCGCGAGGTCCTGGAGTCGCTCCGCCGCGCCGGAACCTTCACCCTGGTCACCGCCACCACGCCGGACGAGGCCCTCGCCGTGCAGCAGGCCGGCGCGGACGCCGTGATCGCCCAGGGCATCGAGGCCGGCGGGCACCAGGGCACCCATCGCGACAACCCCGAGACCGACGGCACCGGCATCGGGCTGCTCTCGCTCATCGCGCAGATCCGGGAGACCGTGAACCTGCCCATAGTCGCCGCCGGCGGCATCATGCGCGGCAGCCAGATCGCCGCCGCCCTCGCGGCCGGGGCGAGCGCCGCCCAGCTCGGCACCGCCTTCCTCGCCACCCCCGAGTCCGGCGCCAACCCCCTGCACAAGCAGGCGCTGACCAATCCCCTGTTCGTACGGACCGAGTTGACGCGTGCCTTCTCCGGGCGCCCCGCCCGCGGCCTCGTCAACCGCTTCATGCGCGAACACGGGCCGTACGCCCCCGCCGCCTACCCCGAGGTCCACCACCTGACCTCGCCCCTGCGCAAGAAGGCCGCCGCGTCCGGGGACCCGCAGGGCATGGCGCTGTGGGCCGGACAGGGGCACCGGATGGCGCGCGAACTGCCCGCGGGGCAGCTGGTGGAGGTGCTGGCCGCCGAACTGGACGCCGCGGCGACAGCGTTGTCCTCCCGCCCGGCAGGGGGTGCGAGGCGATGACGGCTCCCGTATTCCTCGTCGAGCACTTCGACGCGGGTGACGCCGGGCGGTACGTCCTCGACGGCCCCGAGGGACGGCACGCCGTCTCCGTCAAGCGGCTCAGGCCCGGGGAGACCGTCGTCCTCACGGACGGCGAAGGCCGCTCGGCCGAGTGCGAGGTCGTCGGCACGGAGGGCAAGGACCGGCTCATCGTCCACATGAGCCCGGTGGCCGAGGAACCCCCGGAGTCCCCCCGCATCACCGTCGTCCAGGCCCTGCCCAAGGGCGACCGCGGCGAACTGGCCGTCGAGACCATGACCGAGACCGGTGTGGACGCGATCGTGCCCTGGGCGGCCGCCCGGTGCATCACGCAGTGGAAGGGCGAGCGCGGGGCGAAGGCCCTCGGCAAGTGGCGGGCCACCGCCCGCGAGGCCGGCAAGCAGTCCCGCCGCGTACGGTTCCCCGAGGTCGCGGACGCGGCCACCACCAAGCAGGTCGCGGCGCTCCTCGCCCGAGCCGACTTCGCCGCCGTCCTGCACGAGGAGCGCGACTACGGCAGCGAGCCGCTGGCGACGGCCGAACTCCCCGCCGAGGGTGAGATCGTGCTCGTCGTCGGACCCGAAGGCGGCGTCAGCCCCGAGGAGTTGGCCCTCTTCGAGGAGGCGGGCGCGAAGGCGTACCGTCTCGGCCGCACCGTGCTGCGCACCTCCACCGCCGGAACGGCGGCGACGGCTCTGCTTCTCGGCCGCACCGGCCGCTGGTCCTGACACGGCCGCGCTCCGAGGGCCGACCGGGAGCGCCGACAGTGGCCGTATGCGCTCTACCGCGCCGGCCGGGACAGTGGCAGGCTGCCCTCCATGGGGGCGTTCAGGAGGGTTTGGGGTCGAGCGGACCGCACGGGTCGTGCGCGCGGCGTGCGCGCGGCGGGCGTGGCGGGGCTCGCCGTGGTCGCCGCCGGCGCGATGGTGGCCTGCGATCCGGGCGGGCTGAGCAGTGCGACCGTGGCGTTCACGACCGACCAGACCGTGACCGAGGAACTGAAGCGGCAGAAGGCCGACGTGCAGTGGCTCAACTGCACGGGCTCGTACGACGACGGCGGCAGGTCCTCCGCGCCGACGGCGAGTGAGAACACCGTGGTCGAGGTCGACTGCGAGGGTGAGACCAAGGACGGCAAGGACATCACCGTCACCGGCCGGATCACTCGGGCCGTCAGCGGCGCCTGTGTGCGCGGGGACCTCGTCGCCAAGATCGACGGCAAGGAGTGGTTCCACGTCAACGGGCTGGGCAACTGCAACGCCAAGCCCTCGCCGGTCGCCCCGGGCGGCGGACAGCAGCCCGGTCCCACGGTCACGGTGACGGTCACCAGGACCGTCTACTGCAAGCAGCATCCGAACTGCTGGCCGGAGGGCAAGTGAGCGCATCGCCGCGGGAGTTGGTCAAGTGATCCGAAGGCCTGTCCCCGGACGCCGCCCCTGCTTATGGTGATCGGGTGACTCAGTCCGCGACGTCTGGATCGTCTTCGTATCTCCGGTACCCGCACCTGCACGGCGACCTGGTCGCCTTCACCGCCGAGGACGACGTGTGGCTCGCCCCGCTCGGCGGCGGCCGTGCCTGGCGGGTCAGCGCCGACAACGTGCCGGTGAGCCTGCCGCGCATATCGCCCGACGGCACGACCGTCGCCTGGACCTCCAGCCGCGACGGCGCCCCCGAGGTGCACATCGCGCCGGTCGACGGCGGGCCCTCCAAGCGCCTCACCCACTGGGGCGGCGGGCAGACCAGGGTGCGCGGCTGGACCCCCGACGGCCAGGTCCTCGCGATCAGCGCCCACGGCCAGGCGGGCAGCCGTCGCACCTGGGCGCACACCGTCCCGCTCGACGGCGGCCCCGCGACCGTCCTGCCGTACGGTCCCGTCGCCGACGTCGTGCACGGCCCGCACCTCGTGCTCGCCTCCGCGCCCATGGGGCTGGAAGCGGCACGGTGGAAGCGCTACCGGGGCGGCACGGCGGGCAAGCTGTGGATCGACCTGACGGGGGAGGGGGACTTCACACGGCTGCACGAGGAGCTGGACGGGAACATCGAGTACCCCGTGTGGGTGGGGGAGCGGATCGCCTTCCTCTCCGACCACGAGGGGGTGGGGGCGGTGTACTCGTCCCTCGCCGACGGGTCGGACCTGCGGCGGCACAGCCCCGTCGACGGCTTCTACGCCCGGCACACCGCGAGCGACGGCACCCGGGTCGTGTTCGTCCGCGCCGGTGAACTCTGGATCCTCGACGACCTCGACGGGGCCGAGCCGCGCAGGCTCGACATCCGGCTCGGCGGGCAGCGCACCGACCGGCAGCCGTACCCGGTGAACGCCGCCCGCTGGTTCGGGTCGGCCGCCCCGGACCACACGGCGCGCGGCAGTGCCGTGGCCGTACGCGGTGCCGTGCACTGGGTCACCCACCGCTCCGGGCCCACCCGTGCGCTCGCCGCCCGGCCCGGGGTACGGGCCCGCCGGCCGCGCACCTTCCGGGCGGATGGCGAGGACTGGGTGGTGTGGGTGACGGACGCGGAGGGCGACGACGCACTGGAGTTCGCGCCCGCGACCGGACTCGCGCCCGGCGCCACCCCGCGCAGACTGGCCGCCGGGCAGCTCGGACGGGTGCTGGAGCTCGCCATGGCGCCCGACGGCAGCCGTGCCGCGGTCGCCGCGCACGACGGACGGGTGCTGCTCGTCGAGCGGGAGAGCGGCGAGGTGCGCGAGGTCGACCGCAGCGCCGACGGTGATGTGTCCGGGCTGGTCTTCTCGCCCGACTCCGCCTGGCTCGCCTGGTCGCACCCCGGCCCGCGCCCGCTGTGCCAGCTCAAGCTCGCCAACACCACCGACCTGTCGGTGTCCGAGGCGACCCCGCTGCGCTTCCAGGACTACGCGCCCGCGTTCACCCAGGACGGCAAGCACCTGGTGTTCCTGTCGACGCGGGCCTTCGACCCGGTCTACGACGAGCACGTCTTCGACCTCGCCTTCGTGGTCGGCTCCCGTCCGCACCTGATCACGCTCGCCGCGACCACGCCGTCCCCGTTCGGACCGCAGCGGCACGGCCGCCCCTTCGACGCGCCCGACAAGGACGAGACGCCCGACAGCGAGGGCACCCCGACCACCCGCATCGACCTCGACGGGCTGGCCGACCGGATCGTGCCGTTCCCGGTCGAGGCGGCCCGCTACACCAACCTGCGGGCCGCGAAGGACGGCGTGCTGTGGCTGCGGCACCCCGTGCGGGGCGCCCTCGGCGCCACCCGGGCCACGCCCGACGACCCCGAGCCCAAGACCGAGCTGGAGCGCTACGACCTCGGCCGGCGCCGCATCGAGCATCTCGCCGACGACGCCGACCACTTCGAGGTCAGCGGCGACGGCAAACGGGTGCTGCTGTGGACCGACGGCAGGCTGAAGGTCGTCCCCAGCGACCGGCGGGCCTCCGGTGACGACGACAGCGACTCGAACGTCACCGTGGACCTGACGCGAGTACGGCAGACGGTGGACCCGTCGGCGGAGTGGCGGCAGATGTTCGAGGAGACCGGCCGCATCATGCGCGACCACTTCTGGCATCCGGACATGAACGGCGTCGACTGGACGGGCGTACTCGACCGCTACCGCCCGCTCGTGGACCGGGTGGCCACGCACGACGACATGATGGACCTGCTGTGGGAGGTCCAGGGCGAACTGGGCACCTCGCACGCCTACGTGGCCCCGCGCGGCGGATACGGCGGCGGCCCGCGGCAGGGCCTGCTCGGCGCCGACATCTCCCGTCATGAGGACGGCAGTTGGCGGATCGACCGCATCCTGCCGTCCGAGACCTCCGACCCGGACGCACGGGCGCCGCTGGCCGCACCGGGTGTCGCCGTGCGCGCCGGGGACGCGATCGTGGCGGTGGCCGGGGTGCCGGTGGACCCGGTGACCGGCCCCGGGCCGCTGCTCGTCGGCACGGCGGGCAAGGCGGTGGAGCTGACGATCTCACCGTCGGGCGGCGGGGACGTACGGCACGCGGTCGTCGTACCGGTCGCCGACGAGCAGCCGCTGCGCTACCACGCGTGGGTGGCGGACCGCCGGGCGTACGTCCACGAGAGGTCCGCCGGCCGGCTCGGCTATCTGCACGTGCCGGACATGCAGGCGCCCGGCTGGGCCCAGATCCACCGTGACCTGCGGATCGAGGTGGCACGGGACGGCCTCGTCGTGGATGTGCGCGAGAACGGCGGCGGCCACACCTCCCAGCTGGTCGTGGAGAAGCTGGCCCGCCGGATCGTGGGCTGGGAGCTCCCTCGCGGGATGCGCCCGTACAGCTACCCGATGGACGCCCCCCGCGGCCCCGTGGTGGCCGTGGCGAACGAGTTCTCCGGCTCCGACGGGGACATCGTGAACGCGGCGATCAAGGCGCTGGGCCTGGGGCCGGTGGTCGGCACCCGCACCTGGGGCGGCGTGATCGGCGTCGACAGCCGCTACCACCTGGTCGACGGAACCCTGATCACCCAGCCGAAGTACGCCATCTGGCTGGAGGGCCAGGGCTGGGACGTGGAGAACCACGGAGTCGACCCGGACGTGGAGGTGGTGCAGCGCCCGCAGGACTGGATGGCCGGGAGGGACGCCCAGCTCGACGAGGCGATCCGCATCGCGCTGGAGGCCCTGGAGGAACGGCCGGCCAAGACTCCGCCCGCTCTGCCGACCTCGTGACGACGATACGATGCCCACAATGAAGCGCCGCGCGACCCACGGAGGGACCATGGCAGGGGAGCCGCAGGACGACTGTCTGTTCTGCAAGATCGTCGAGGGACACGTCCCCGCGACGATCGTGCGGGAGACGGAGACGACCGTCGCGTTCCGGGACATCAACCCGCAGGCGCCCACCCACGTCCTGATCATTCCCAAGGCGCACTACGCGGACGCCGCGGCCCTCGCCGCCGCCGAGCCGGCCCTGGCCGCCGACGTCCTGTGCGAGGCCCAGGCCGTCGCCGACGAGGAAAAGCTGGAGAGCTACCGCATCGTCTTCAACACCGGTACCGGCGCCGGCCAGACCGTCTTCCACACCCACGCCCACATCCTCGGCGGCCGTGGCCTCGAGTGGCCCCCCGGATAGGCGGAAGCCGCCGTGTCCGTACGTGAACTGGTCGTCCTCGGCACCGCGAGCCAGGTCCCGACCCGGCACCGCAATCACAACGGCTACCTGCTGCGGTGGGACGGGGAGGGCATCCTCTTCGACCCCGGCGAGGGCACCCAGCGCCAGATGCTGCGGGCCGGGGTGGCCGCGCACGACCTGAACCGGATCTGTGTCACCCATTTCCACGGTGACCACTCGCTGGGGCTCGCCGGGGTCATCCAGCGGATCAACCTCGACAAGGTCCCGCACCCCGTCACCGCCCACTACCCGCTCTCCGGGCAGCGTTTCTTCGACCGGCTGCGCTACGCCACCGCCTACCGCGAGACCGTCGCCCTCACCCAGGCGCCGGTCGACGCCGACGGCGTGCTCGTCGACACCGGCGGTTACACGCTCGCGGCCGTCCGGCTGTCCCACCCGGTCGAGTCGTACGGCTACCGCCTCGTGGAGCCCGACGGGCGCCGCATGCTGCCCGAACGGCTCGCCGCGCACGGCATCGAGGGCCCGGACATCGGGCGTCTCCAGCGCGAAGGGGCCCTGGGCGGGGTCTCGCTCGACGACGTGAGCGAGATCCGGCGCGGGCAGCGGTTCGCGTTCGTGATGGACACCCGGCTGTGCGACGGGGTGTACACCCTCGCCGACGGCTGCGACATGCTCGTCATCGAGTCGACCTTCCTCGACGAGGACGCCCCACTCGCCGCGGAGCACGGTCACCTGACGGCCGGTCAGGCAGCCCGCGTCGCTCTCGACAGCGGTGTACGGCATCTCGTGCTCACCCACTTCAGCCAGCGCTACACCGAACCGGACGAGTTCGAGCGGCAGGCGCGGGACGCCGGTTTCGACGGGGAGTTGACGGTCGCTCACGACCTGCTGCGGGTGCCGCTACCGAAACGTCGGTGACACCGCCGTACGATGCTTTGATGTCCGTCCCCAAAGCAGAACTGCACCTCCACATCGAAGGCACCCTCGAACCCGAGCTCGCCTTCGAACTGGCCGACCGCAACGGCGTCGAGCTGCCGTACGCCGACACCGAAGAGCTGCGCAAGGCCTATCAGTTCCAGGACCTCCAGTCCTTCCTGAACCTGTACTACGAGCTCATGGCCGTCCTGCGCACCGAGCAGGACTTCGCGGACCTCACGCACGCCTACCTCGCCCGCGCCGCCGCCCAGGGCGTACGGCACGCGGAGATCTTCTTCGACCCGCAGGCGCACACCAAGCGAGGGCTGGAGCTGGGCACGGTCGTCGAGGGGCTGTGGCGGGCGCTGGGCAGCAGTGAGGCCGACCACGGGATCTCCACCCGGCTCATCATGTGCTTCCTGCGCGACGACTCCGCCGAGTCCGCCATGGAGACGCTGCGGGCGGCCGAGCCCTACCTCGACCGGATCACCGGCGTCGGCCTCGACTCCGCCGAGGTCGGCCACCCGCCGGCGAAGTTCCGCGAGGTCTACGAGGCCGCCGCCGCCCTCGGCCTGCGACGTGTCGCGCACGCCGGCGAGGAGGGTCCGCCTGCCTACATCACCGAGGCCCTCGACGTCCTCGGGGTGGAGCGCGTCGACCACGGGCTGCGGTGCGTGGAGGACCCGGCGCTGGTCGAGCGGTTGGTGCGGGAGCGGGTGCCGCTGACCCTGTGCCCGCTGTCGAACGTCCGGCTGCGCACCGTCGACACCCTCGCCGACCACCCGCTGCCCGCGATGCTCGACGCCGGGCTGATGTGCACGGTCAACTCCGACGACCCGGCCTACTTCGGCGGGTACGCCGGCGACAACTTCGACGCCGTACGCCGCACCCTGGGCCTGAGCGACGAACGGCTGCGCGAGCTCGCCCGCAACTCCTTCCTCGCCTCCTTCCTGGAGGACGACGAGGAGCTGCGCGCGCGGTATCTGGCCGAGGTGGCGGCCTACGAGTTCAGCTAGGGTCTGTCGTTTGGATCATGCCGGCGTCGCGGGGCCTGACACGCGCATCTGCCGCGTTGTCGTCGGTTGCCGACGCTCCGCGTCGGCGCCCTCCTCCGCCTTGCAGCTGCACGCACCAGACCCCGCTCGGGTGGGCTGAGAGGCGTGGTTTCTCTCAGCCGACCTGATCCAAACGACAGACCCTAGCCGTTCAGCTGGCGGGAGTGAGGCGGCCGGGCGCCGCCGGGGTGGCGGCGGCGGTGTCCAGCGGGATCTCGACGATCTCGACGGCCTCCACGCCCTCCGCGACCTCGACGGTCGCCGGGCCCATGCGGCCCAGCGCCACCGCCGTCATCGGCACGGCGACGACCAGCAACCCGGCCGCCAGGACCGCGCCCATGACCGGGAACCCGGCCTGCGCCGACAGCACGCTCCCGGTCAGCGGGCCGGCCGCCGTGCCCAGCGCCGACGCCGAGCCGACGAGCACCGCCCAGCGGCCGCGCGGGTCGAGGGAGGCGGCGAGCCCGATGACGTACGACAGGACGATCGGGTAGAGCGCGTTCCAGGCGATCTCGCCGGTCGCGAAGGTCGTCAGATCGGTGGCGGAGGCGCTCAGCGCGATGCAGGCCGCGATGAGGACCGTGCCCGCGCCGACCGGCAGTGCGCGACCCAGGCGCGGGCCGAGCGCGCCCGCCCCCGTGACGCCGAGCAGCCCGGCGCCGAGCGCCACGGCGAACACCACGCCGACCGTGGCCTCCGTCAGATGGGCCTGCGTCAGGCCGATCCGGCCGCTGACGCCCCAGAGGGAGTTCTGGGCGAGGGACCAGAACAGCATGCAGGCGGCGAGGGTCGTACCGGGCCGGCGGTGGGGGAGGCGAGAGCTGTCCCAGCCCTGCCGCGAAGGGGTGGTGGCAGTGGCGAGCCGGGCCGTCGACGGCCATACGGCGAGCGCGGTGAGGGCGATCGCGGCGAGCGGGAGGCCGTGACCGGGGCCGAGGTGGGGGACCGTCAGATACACGGCACCGGCGAGGGCCGAGACGCTGAGCAGGCCGAGCGCGGTGGTCCGGTGGGGGTCCGGCTGGGCGGCGATCCGAGTGGCGGCGACCGCGGTGGCCGTACCGGATCCGAAGCCGCCGACGAGCACGCCCAGCACGACGGCCGGCACGGGCTGCGCGAGTGCCGCGATGCCGTAGCCGAGGAACGCGAGGACGAGCCCGGTCCGGGCCAGCCGCCGTGCCCCGAGACGTTCGACCCGCGAGGCCAGCAGGAAGCCGGCCGACGCCGAACTCAGCAGCAGTGCGCTGCCGGTGGCGCCCGCCTGGGTGGGGGAGAGCGGAAGCCCGGAGTCGAGCCTGCCGACGACCGTCGGCAGCAGATAGGGGGCGAGGTACCCGGCCGTGAAAAGGGCGACGAGGGGCCAGGCGGTGGTGCGGGGGGCGAACACGGGCGTTCCCAGGGCATGCGAAAGGAGCGGCACAGAAAAGGGGGAGAGGCGCAGGCCGTCGACGGACAGGAACGCGCGGGCAATTTGTATCAAGCGGGGGGAGGCGCGCAGAAGTTCGAGCGATGTGATCTATGGCACGTTCTGTTTGGGGTGTGGAAAGAGGGGTAGAAGAGCCGCCCTCATCTGCGCCGATGCGCCGAACCGCCCCCGCCGGGGGCCGTCGCCTCGCTCTTCGCCCTGATCTCCCGCAGCACCGCGGTGATCCGCTCCTCGCGCCGCGCCGCGCCGACAGCCGGGCCAACGGTACCGAGGCGGGCGTGGCATTGACGGTCGCGGTTCGCGTATCTAATCTCCATTCTCATACGTGGATGACATCCGCTCAGGGAGATGGTGAGGGTGAGCGACCTGGTGCCCGGATACGCCGTCTCCCCGGTGAAGGCGGCGGCCCGGCTGCGCGGCCGCCCCGTCGGCCCCGTCCGCGCCCCGCTCACCGACCCGTCGGCCGCCGACCCGGCCGAGATCAGGGCCCTGCTCACCGTCGGTCCGGACCTCGTGGGAGCCACCCTGTGAACCTCACCATCGCGGACGTACGCCTGACCCCGATCCTCGTCGCCGACCCGCCGCTGCTGAACACCCAGGGCGTCCACCAGCCGTACACACCCCGACTGATCGTGGAGGTCGTGACGGCCGACGGGACCACGGGCGTCGGGGAGACGTACGGGGACACCCAGTACCTGGAGCTGGCCCGGCCGTTGGCCTCGCGACTCGTCGGACGCCGGGCCGCCGACCTCAACGGCCTGTTCCCGCTCGCGGACGAGGTGGCCGTCGACCGGTCCCGGGTCACCGGACAGGTCGACGTCGGCGGGCTGCGAGGCGTCCAGACCGCCGACAAGCTGCGGCTGTCCGTCGTCTCCGGCTTCGAGGTCGCCTGCCTCGACGCCCTCGGCAAGGTGCTCGGACTGCCCGTGCACGCGCTGCTCGGCGGCAAGGTGCGGGACGCGGTCGAGTACAGCGCCTACCTGTTCTACAAGTGGGCCGGCCATCCCGAGGGTGTGCGCGCCGAGAGGGACGACTGGGGCGCCGCCGTCGACCCGGCCGGGATCGTCGAGCAGGCACGGAGGTTCAAGGAGCGGTACGGGTTCACCTCCTTCAAGCTCAAGGGCGGGGTCTTCCCGCCCGACGAGGAGATCGCGGCCGTACGGGCGCTCGCGGACGCCTTCCCCGGCCACCCGCTGCGGCTCGACCCCAACGGTGCCTGGTCCGTGCAGACCTCGCTGACGGTGGCCCGGGAGCTCGGGGACGTCCTGGAGTACCTGGAGGACCCGACCCTGGGAACGGCCGGCATGGCGGAGGTGGCCGCGCGGACGGGGGTGCCGCTGGCGACCAACATGTGCGTGACGACGTTCGCGGAGATCAGGGAGGCGTTCACCCGGGACGCCGTGCAGGTCGTCCTCTCCGACCACCACTACTGGGGCGGGCTGCGCAACACCCTGCACCTGGCGGCGATCTGCCGCACCTTCGGCGTCGGGGTGTCGATGCACTCCAACACCCACCTGGGCGTCTCCCTGGCCGCGATGACCCACGTGGCCTCGACCGTGCCGGACCTCCACCACGCCTGCGACACCCACTACCCCTGGCAGACCGAGGACGTCCTCACCGAACGCCTCACCTTCGACGGCGGCCGGGTCGCCGTACCGGACGCTCCCGGGCTCGGCGTCGAACTGGACCGGGAACGGCTGGCGGAGCTGCACCAGCGGTGGCTCGATGACGACGGCTCGCTGCGGGACCGCGACGACGCGGCCGCCATGCGGGTCGCCGAGCCCGGCTGGGTCACGCCTTCCGTGCCTCGCTGGTAGCGGCCCGGCGCACCGCTTCGAGCAGGGGCCCGGCGGGAACGCGGCGGTGTCACCGGTGCGCGCAGGCGGCGCGGTGGCGGTGTCCCCGCTGGTGCGGTGGCGTTGTCGGTGGCGTGGTGCACACTGGCCAGATCAGCACCACGTCAGGGAGCGCACCGTGACCACGCCCACCGCGCCCACCGGGAAGGGACGCTCGCCCCAGGGGTCGTCCATGACAGCGGGGCCCCACCGCCGGGCCCAGGTCGACCCCCTCGCCGGACTGCGCACAGCCGCCGACCCGCCCTGGGACGTGTACCTCACCGGGACCGTCTTCCTCGACATCATCTTCACCGGCCTCGACTCGGCCCCCGTGCGCGGCACCGAGTCCTGGGCGCGTGGCATGGGGTCGAGCCCCGGCGGCGTGGCGAACATGGCGACGGCCCTGGCCCGCCTCGGCCTCAGGACGTCGCTCGCGGCGGCCTTCGGCGACGACCACTACGGCGAGTACTGCTGGGACGCCCTGGAGCACGGCGAGGGCATCGACCTGTCGTCGTCGCGCACGGTGCCCGGATGGCACTCCCCGGTCACCGTCTCCATGGCCTACGAGGGGGAGCGCACGATGGTGTCCCACGGCCACGAACCGCCCCCGGAGGAGCCGGCGCCGGACTGCCCGCCGCACGCACGGGCCGCCGTGGCCTCGCTGGTGCCGGGCACCCGCGCCCCGTGGATCGCGCAGGCCGCGAGCAAGGGCACCCGGATCTTCGCCGACGTCGGCTGGGACGACACGGGCGCCTGGGACCTGGCGGGGCTGGCCGACCTGGAGCACTGCGAGGCGTTCCTGCCGAACGCGCAGGAGGCGATGCGGTACACGGGAGCCGACAACCCCCGCGCGGCCGCCCACGCCCTGACCGCCCATGTCCCGGTCGCGGTGGTCACCCTCGGCGCGGAGGGCGCCTACGCGGTGGACGGCCGGACCGGCGAGACGGCCGTGGTCCCCGCGATCGCCGTGGAGGCCCTGGACCCGACCGGCGCCGGTGACGTGTTCGTGGCCGGCTTCGTCGCCGGCACCCTCGCCGACTGGCCCCTGGCCGACCGGCTCGCCTTCGCCGGACTCACGGCGGCCCTCTCCGTCCAGGAGTTCGGGGGCTCCCTCTCCGCTCCGGGCTGGGCCGAGATCGGCGCCTGGTGGCGCAAGGTCCGGTCCCTCGACCGGCAGCATCCCGAAGCCCTGCGCCGGTACGCCTTCCTGGCCGACGTGGTGCCGCGGGAGGAGGCGGCGAGACCGTGGCCGCTGCGGCGGGCGGTGCCGACGATCGGGTTCCGCAGGCCCGCCTGAGAGCCGCCCCGCAGGCGCCCGGTCGGACGCTCGGCATACGTCAGCCGTCGGCAGGCGTCAGCACCACGAAGTCCGCCTTCGACGGGTCGAGGCAGACGGCCAGCCGCCCCACGCCCTCCGCGTCCTGCGGTCCCATCTGCACACTGCCGCCGTTGCCGGTGACCTCGGCGACGGTGGCGTCGCAGTCGGTGACGTTGAAGACCGGGTGCCAGTACGGCCGCCCGTTCGTCAGCTCCAACTGCTCCTTCGGCAGCTGCATCAGGCCGCCCTGCATACGCTCCTCGGGCAGCCCGGCGGGCGTGATCAGCGTGTACGTCCCGCCGCCGCCCGGCAGCTCCATGTCGCTGAACTGCCAGCCGAACAGAGGGCCGTAGAAGTCCTTCGCGCCCGCGGCGTCGCTCGTCATCAGCTCCGTCCACGACAGCGAGCCCGCCTCGTCCGCCAGCTCGATGCCCGCGTCCTTGCCCGGCTGCCAGACGGCGAACTGGCCGCCCAGCGGATCGCTGAACTGCGCCATCCGGCCCCAGTCGTCCAGATCCATCGGTGCCACCCGCACGGTGCCGCCCGCGCGCTCCACGGCCTGGGTCGTGGCGTCCGCGTCGGTGACCCGGTAGTAGATCATCCACGCCGAGCGCGCGCCCTCCTCGGTGAGCTTGCCGAGCCCGGCGACCGTCTTGCCGTCCTTCTTGAACATCCCGCCCTCGAAGCCCTCGGCGTCGCCCATCGACTCGTACTCCCAGCCGAGGACCGAGCCGTAGAAGGACGCGGCGGCCGGGACGTCGGGCGCACCGAGGTCGAGCCAGCAGGGGGCGCCGGGAGTGGGCTCAGTGGTGATCATGACGATGCCCTTTCGCAGACCGTACGACCTCAGCCTGACACCCGGCACCGCCGCTCGCCCGTCGTGTGCGCCCGGGGCGACGGGCGGGCCCGCGCTGGTTACCATCCGGCCATGAGCGACGACCCGAGCGCGGCCCGGCTGGCCGCCGCGGCGCACGAGTGGGCGGCGGCGATGGTCTCCGACGACCCCGTACGCATCGGCGATTTCATGGCCGACGACTGGGTCATCGTCTCCGAGTCCGGCATCTCCACCAGGGAGCAGTTCCTCGCGCTCGTCGAGTCCGGCGACCTGAGCCACTCGGCGTTCCAGCTCGTGGGCGAGCCAAGGATCCGGGTCCACGGCGACGCCGCGGTGGTGACGGCTCGGGTGACGAACACCGCCCACTACCGGGGCGAGCGCTTCGACGCCGACGAATGGACGACCGACGTGTTCGTACGGCGGGAGGACCGCTGGCTGTGCGTGCTGAGCCACATCACGGCGGCGGCCGGGACCTGAACGCCGCGCCGCCGCCGACTCCCGGGCCTCAGCCCGCAGTCACCGTGGCGCGCACCGCCCCGTCCGGCCCCGCCACCAGCACCGGCGTCCCCGGCCCGCCGAGGTCGCGCACCGCCGCACGGTCCTGCTCCGAGGCGCCCTCCGCCTCCGTCACGACCGCCGCCGCCTCCAGCGACGTCGCCCCCGAGGCCACCGCCATCGCCACCGCCGTCTGCAGCGCGCTCAGCTTCAGGGAGTCCAGGGCGACGGTCCCGGCGACATACGTACGGCCGGTGTCGTCCCGCACGGCAGCGCCCTCGGGCACGCCGTTGCGGGCCCGCGCGGAACGGGCCAGGGTGACGATCTTGCGGTCCTCGGGGTCGAGCGCGCTGTTGTCGGTCATGACCTTGAGCATACGTAGCGCCGCGCGCCCTAACCGGCCACGGGGTACATCGCCCCGCGCCGCCCCTCCGGCGACGCCAGCCACTGAAGCTTCGCCGCCGTGTTCGCCTCGTCCAGCGGCGTGTGCAGGACGATCGACAGATCGGGCCGCACCGGCATCTGCATCACGCTCGACTCCAGGCACAGCAGCCCGACCAGCGGATGGTCCAGCTCCTTGCGGATCTGCCCGGCGTCCTCGATGTCCCGCCGCTCCCACAGCTGCGTGAACTCCGGGCTGGCCGCCCGTGCCTCGGCCAGTACGGCCTGGAACCCCTCGTCGTCGGGGGAGGCCGAGCACAGCGCGCGGAACTGCGCCACCACCGTACGGGCGTTCTCCTCCCAGCTCCTCGACCGCGACCGGTACATCGGATCCGTGAAGAAGTCGATCAGGCAGTTCCACCGCCTGCCGGACCGGACGCCGAGCACGGTCATCGCCGCGTCGTTGTACAGCACGCCGTTGTAGTACCGGTCCATGATGTGCGCCGGATACGGCATCCACGCGTCGATCAGCCGCCGCAGCCCGTCGCACATGTCCCGTTTCTCCGGCGCCACTTCGCGCGCCGGCGGATTCAACCCCGCCAGCAGGTACAGATGCCGGCGCTCGGCGTTGCTCAACCGCAGCACCCGGGCCACCGAGTCCAGCACCTGCGGCGACACGGAGATCTCCCGCCCCTGCTCCAGCCACTGGTACCAGGAGGCGCCCACCCCGGCGAGCACGGCGACCTCCTCGCGCCGCAACCCCGGCGTACGGCGCCGCGCCCCGCCGTCCGGCAGACCCGCCTCGGCCGGTGTCACCCGGGCCCGCCTGCTCATCAGGAACTCACGCAGCTCGTGACGGCGTCGACTCTTCAGCGTGCCCTGTGACACGTACAAATCCCCCCGGTTCTCAGACTGGTGCTGCCACCACCAGGACAACTGCCCGCTCCCCACGGCTATTCCGGGCGCAGCAGTCTCTTGGCCATGGCGATCGACACCGACCTCACCCGGCCCCCGTCCCCACCGCTCGACACCCCCCGGATGTCGACGCGCGACAAGCTCGTCCTGTTCGTTCTGTGCGCCGCCCAGTTCATGGTCGCGCTCGACTTCTCCGTCCTGAACGTCGCCCTCCCCGCCCTCGGCGCCGACCTCGGCATGAGCCCGTCCGCGCTGCAGTGGGCGGTCACGGCGTTCGCGCTGCCGTCCGGCGGCTTCCTGCTCCTCTTCGGCCGCATCGGCGACCTCTACGGCCGCCGCAAGCTGTTCCTGACCGGCCTCGCCCTGTTCGCCGCGGCCTCCGCGCTCGCGACGTTCGCCTGGGACCCGGCGTCCTTCCTCGCGGGACGCGCCCTGCAGGGGCTCGGCGCGGCGGTCATCGTCCCGACCGGCATGTCCCTGCTGACCACCACCTTCCCCGAGGGACCCGCCCGGGACCGCGCCCTCGGCATCTCCGGCACGCTGATGTCCCTCGGCTTCACCATCGGCGTCGTCGCCGGCGGCGTTCTGACCGACGCCCTCGGCTGGCGCTCCACCATGGGCCTGCTCGCGCTCTTCGCGCTGGTCGTGCTGCCGCTCGCCCCCGGCCTGCTGCCCGAGTCCCGCACCCCCGACCGCCCGCACCTCGACGTACCCGGCGCGATCACCGTCACCGGCGGTCTGCTGTCCCTGATCTACGCCCTGACGACAGCCGCCGACCACGGCTTCGGCCGCACCGACGTCCTCGCCACCCTGATCGCGGGCCTCGCGCTCCTCACCGCCTTCGCGGTCGTAGAGTCCCGCGCCCAGACACCCCTGGTCTCCCTGCCCATGCTGCGCCGCCGCACGGTGGCCTGGGGCAACCTGGGCGGTCTGGTCACCTTCTCGATGATGTCGACGGTGGTCTTCGTCCTCACCCTGTACCTCCAGGAGGTCCTGCACCTGTCCGCCTGGGAGACGGGCCTGGTCTTCGGGGCGCAGGGCGTGATGTCGGTGATCGCCGGCTCGCTCACCCCGCGCTTCGTCAGCCGTCTCGGCGCCCGCCGCACCCTGGTGGTCTCGCTCACCGGGCAGGGCGTCTTCACCGCCGCCCTGCTGCTGCTCGGCGCACACACCTGGTCCGTCTGGCTCGCCACGGCCGCCGTCTCGGTGGCGAGCATGTTCCACCTCGGCGCGATCATCTCCTACGGCCTGACGGTCACCTCGGGCGTCCCCGACGAGGAGCAGGGCCTGGCCACCGGTCTGGTCACCTCGACCCAGCAGGTCGGCATCACGATCGGCATCCCGCTGCTGGGCGTCCTCGCGACGACCTCCGGCGACCTGCTGTCGGGCACCCGCACGGTGATGGCGCTGAACACCGCGATCGTCCTGGCCGCCGCGGCGCTGACCGCCCTCGGCCTGCGCACCCGCCGGACAGCCGGCTCAGGGACGGTCGAGTCGGAGCCGGTCGGCTCGCGGTAGCCCGGCCACGACAAGGTCGTACGAGTCCTCGACGAGCTCCCGGACCAGCCGGTCCGGGAGCTCGCCGTCCACGGTGACGGTGTTCCAGTGCCGCTTGTTCATGTGGTAGCCGGGCACGATCAGACCGGGGTACTCGCCGCGCAGCCGGACCGCGTCCTCCGGGTCGCACTTGAGGTTGACGGTGAGGGGACGGGCGTCCATCCAGCTGAGGGCGAACATCTTGCCCTGGACCTTGAATACCGAGATGTCCGGGTTGAAGGGAAAGTCCTCGATCGCCGCGTCGAAGGACAGACAGAAGGCGCGCAACTCCTCGGGGCTCACTCCGCCTTCGCCTCCTGCTCCTGCGGTGCCGGCACCGGGGCCACCGGCTCCACCAGCACGGTCACGATCTTGTTGCGGCGGCCGGCCGCCGCCTCCGCCGTCAGCCGCAGCTCGCGGCCGTCCGGCAGCCCGACCACGGACGACGCCCCGGCGATCGGTACCCGGCCCAGCGCCTTCGCCAGCAGCCCGCCGACCGTCTCCACGTCCTCGTCGTCGTACTCGTCGAGGCCGTACAGCTCGCCGAGGTCGGTGATGTCCAGGCGGGCGGTGACCCGGTAGCGGTCCTCACCCAGCTCCTCCACCGGCGGCAGCTCACGGTCGTACTCGTCGGTGATCTCGCCGACGATCTCCTCCAGGATGTCCTCGATGGTGACGATGCCGGCGGTGCCGCCGTACTCGTCGATGACGACGGCGACGTGGTAGCGCTCCTTCTGCATCTCGCGCAGCAGGTCACCGGCGTTCTTGGTGTCGGGCACGAAGAACGCGGGCCGCATCGCCGTCGACACCAGCTCGCTCTCCGCGTCCCGGCTGATGTGCGTCTTGCGGGCCAGGTCCTTCAGATACACGATCCCCACCACGTCGTCCTCGCTCTCCCCGACCACCGGGATACGCGAGAACCCGGAACGCAGGGCGAGGGTGAGGGCCTGGCGGATGGTCTTGTACCGCTCGATGACGACGAGGTCGGTGCGCGGCACCATCACCTCGCGCACCAGCGTGTCGCCCAGCTCGAAGACCGAGTGCACCATGCGGCGCTCCTCGTCCTCGATCAGCGACTCCTTCTCGGCGAGGTCGACCAGCGCCCGCAGCTCCGCCTCCGAGGCGAACGGGCCGCGGCGGAAGCCCTTGCCGGGAGTCAGGGCGTTGCCGATGAGGATCAGCAGATACGGGATCGGGCCCATGATCCGCGCCAGCGGCAGCAGCACGTACGCCGCAGCCGTCGCCGTGTTCAGCGGATGCTGACGGCCGATGGTGCGCGGGGAGACGCCCACCGCGACGTACGACACCAGCACCATGACCGCGATCGCGACCAGCAGGGCCTCGGTCGTGCTCGGGAACTCCTGCAGACAGGCGTAGGTGACGAGCGCGGCGGCGGCCATCTCGCAGGCCACGCGCACCAGCAGCGCCACGTTCAGATAGCGCGTCGGATCGGCGGCGACCAGCGCGAGCTTCTCGCTGCCGCGCCGGCCGCCGCGTACGGCCTCCTCGGCGCGGAAGCTGGAGACGCGTGCCAGGCCCGCCTCCGCACAGGCGGCGAGCCAGGCCACGACCACCAGGGCGATCGCGCCGGCGACGAGGGGGAGGCTCATGACACGGTCGGTGCCGGGGAGGGGCCGGTCAGCCCCTTCTCCGTGCGCCAGCCGTCCACGATGGCGGCCTGCAGGCCGAACATCTCGGCCTTCTCGTCCGGTTCCTCGTGGTCGTACCCGAGCAGGTGCAGCACACCATGGACGGTGAGCAGCTGGAGCTCCTCGTCCATGGAGTGCTGCGTGGGCGCTTCGGCGCCCTGCTTGGCGGCGACCTCGGGGCACAGCACGATGTCCCCGAGGAGCCCCTGCGGGGGCTCGTCGTCGTCCTTGGACGGCGGGCGCAGCTCGTCCATCGGGAAGGACATGACATCGGTCGGGCCGGGCAGGTCCATCCACTGGATGTGCAGCTGCTCCATGGCGTCGGCGTCCACGACGATCACCGAGAGCTCGGAGAGCGGGTGGATGCGCATCCGCGCGAGCGCGTAGCGGGCGATGTCGAGGATCGCCTGCTCATCGACCTCGGTGCCGGACTCGTTGTTGACGTCGATCGACATGGTCGTGCGTGTTCTCTACTTCCCCTTGTGCCCGGCCTTGCCGCCGCGGCCCTTGTGCGAGCCGTTCTGGGTGCCGTGCTTGGTGTCGTACTTCTCGTACGCGTCGACGATACGGCCGACCAGCTTGTGCCGGACGACATCGTGCGAGGACAGCCGCGAGAAGTGGACGTCCTCGACGCCGTCCAGGATGTCCTGCACCTGCCGCAGGCCCGACCTGGTGCCGTCCGGGAGGTCGACCTGGGTGACGTCACCGGTGATGACTATCTTCGAGTCGAACCCGAGACGGGTCAGGAACATCTTCATCTGCTCGGGGCTGGTGTTCTGGGCCTCGTCGAGAATGATGAAGGCGTCATTGAGCGTACGGCCGCGCATGTACGCCAGCGGCGCGACCTCGATGGTCCCGGCGGCCATGAGCCTCGGGATGGAGTCGGGGTCGAGCATGTCGTGCAGCGCGTCGTACAGCGGCCGCAGGTACGGGTCGATCTTCTCGTACAGCGTTCCCGGCAGGAAGCCCAGCCGCTCGCCGGCCTCGACCGCCGGGCGGGTCAGGATGATGCGGTTGACCTGCTTGGACTGCAGGGCCTGCACCGCCTTGGCCATGGCGAGGTAGGTCTTGCCGGTACCGGCGGGGCCGATGCCGAAGACGATCGTGTGCTTGTCGATCGCGTCGACGTAGCGCTTCTGGTTGAGCGTCTTGGGACGGATCGTGCGGCCGCGCGAGGAGAGGATGTTCTGGGTGAGGACCTCGGCCGGGGTCTCCTCCGGCCCCTCCCCGTTCTCACTCGCTCTGAGCATGGCGATCGAGCGTTCCACTGCGTCCTCCGTCATCGGCTGTCCGGTGCGGAGCACCAGCATCATCTCGTCGAACAGGCGCTGGATGAGTGCGACTTCAGCGGCGTCGCCGACCGCGCTGATCTCGTTGCCCCGGACGTGGATGTCGGCCGCCGGGAAGGCGTTCTCGATCACGCGCAGCAGGGAGTCGCCGGACCCCAGCACGGTCACCATGGGGTGCTGGGCGGGGACGGTGAACTGTGCTCTCGCCTGCCCCTGCGCGGGTGTGTGAGCTGTGGGTGTCTGAGTCATGGGCCGGCTCTGTGGCCTTGCTCGTCCTCCTCGAAACGACTCCTGCGCCCCATGGGCCGCCTGGCGATTTCCAGGGTACGCCGGGGGAGTGACAACGCCGTAGGGCTTTTCCGCTCCCCGGGGGCACCCCGTCCGGGGGCGGGGCGAGGAGAACCTCAGAAGCCCAGCTTGCGCAGCTGCCGGGGATCGCGCTGCCAGTCCTTGGCCACCTTCACATGCAGGTCCAGGAACACCGGCGTGCCCAGCAGCGCCTCGATCTGCTTGCGGGACTTGATGCCGACATCCTTCAGGCGCTTGCCCTTGGGGCCGATGATGATGCCCTTCTGGCTGGGACGCTCGATGTAGACGAAGGCGTGGATGTCGAGGAGGGGCTTGTCGGCGGGGCGGTCCTCGCGCGGGAGCATCTCCTCCACCACGACGGCGATGGAGTGGGGGAGCTCGTCCCGGACCCCTTCGAGCGCGGCCTCGCGGATGAGCTCGGCGATCATGACCTGCTCGGGCTCGTCGGTCAGCTCGCCGTCGGGGTAGAGGGCGGGGCCCTCCGGCAACAGCGGGACGATCAGGTCGGCCAGCAGGCCCACCTGCTTGTCACCGACCGCCGACACCGGCACGATCTCCGCCCACTCGAACCCCAGCTCCTTGCCGAGCTGGTCGATCGCGACGAGCTGCTCCGCGAGCCGCTTGCTGTCCACGAGGTCGGTCTTCGTGACGATCGCGATCTTCGGCGTCTTCTTGATCGACGCGAGTTCCTTCGCGATGAAGCGGTCACCGGGGCCGAGCTTCTCGTTCGCCGGCAGGCAGAAGCCGATCACGTCGACCTCGGCCCAGGTCGTGCGGACGACGTCGTTGAGCCGCTCGCCGAGCAGCGTGCGCGGCTTGTGCAGGCCGGGGGTGTCCACCAGGATCAGCTGGGCGTCGGGCCGGTGCACGATGCCCCGCACCGTGTGCCGCGTCGTCTGCGGCTGGTTCGCGGTGATCGCCACCTTCTTGCCGACCAGAGCATTCGTGAGCGTGGACTTGCCCGCGTTGGGACGGCCCACGAAGCAGGCGAAGCCGGCGCGGTGGAGGGCCTCGGACGGCTCGGATGACTTGCTGCGAACGCTCATGGCGCCCATTCTCCCTGATCCACGGAGCCCGGTCGTACACGCGATCAAGGTGAGGGGCCCGCGGGCGGGGAGCGGGAGCGCACCGGCCCGGACCTTACGGTGCACGCCCGGAGCGCCTACGATCACGGGGTCCTGGGGCACGGCGCCCCGGTCACCTCGTCCCTCTCCTCCTCCGTCCTCGCCGCCCAGAAGGTCAAGAAGCAGGCATGAAGCTGATCACCGCGATCGTCAAGCCCTACCGGCTCGACGAGGTCAAGACCGCCCTCCAGGCACTCGGCGTGCACGGTCTGACCGTGACCGAGGCGAGCGGCTACGGCCGGCAGCGCGGCCACACCGAGGTGTACCGCGGCGCCGAGTACCAGGTCGACCTGGTGCCGAAGGTGCGGATCGAGGTCGTCGTCGAGGACGCGGCGGCGGACGGCGTCATCGACGCGATCGTGAAGGCGGCCCGGACGGGCAAGATCGGTGACGGCAAGGTCTGGGCGCTGCCCGTCGAGACGGTCGTACGCGTGCGGACGGGCGAGCGCGGGCCGGACGCGCTGTAGAACGCGCCCGGCCCGGCCGGATCAGTCGAACACGAACGGGCCCGGCGACTGCGGCCCGGTCGCCGTGCAGGTGATGGTGATGCCGAAGACGGTCATCTTCAGCGAGCCGCCGAAGGCCTCCAGACTGTCGCCGGAGGCCACGGTGCCGCTGAGCGGGCCGACCCGGACAGGGGCGCCGGCGGCCATCGCCGGGTTCTTCGTGCCGGTGAAGGCGACGGTGCCGCCGCCCGCCTTCACCAGGGTGAGCGTCGAGGAGATCGAGTCCTCGCCGAGCCCGATCGGCGCGGTGATCGCGGAGGAGTCGACGGTCATGGTGGCGGCGGTGCCGTTCTGCGTCGCGGTGAGCGTGGCCTCACCGCCGCCGAAGCCGCCGCAGTCGGCGGTGATCGTGGCGGTGCCGGGCGCGACGGCGAGGGCCGCGGGCGCGAAGGCCAGTCCGGCGGCCGCGAGGGCGCCGGTCACCAGCGCCGCACCTGCTCCGATACGCGTTCGTCTCATGGGATCCGCTCCCTTTCGAGGTGGGGGCATTCCGTGTGGGGGTGGGGAACTGCTCGGCAGGTGGATGCGGACACACTGCGAGGGGAGAGCTGAATCTGACGGCCCGTCGGGAACCGTCGTCGTTCCCATTGATGCGCGTGGGGCGAGAGTCGGCAAGGGTTGTTTCCGGCCTCAACCACCAGCGGGTCCTGGCCTCAGTCCACGCCTCTGATCCGTCCGACCAGCACCGCCCCCGCCATCCCGACCGCCGCCGCCACCAGGTACAGCACCTCGTAGCCGCCCAGGTGGGTGACGATCGGCGCGGCCAGGGCGGGGGCCGCGACCTGGGGCAGGGCGTTGGCGACATTGATCACACCGAGGTCCTTGCCCCGGTCCGCGGCCCGCGGCAGGACGTCGGTCATCAGGGCGAAGTCGACCGACATGAAGACCCCGAGGCCGACGCCCAGCAGGCCCGCCACCACGATCGCGGCCGGCCAGGTCTGCCATACGGCGAGCAGGGCGGTTGCCGCCGCCATCAGCACCCCGGCCCACCGCACGAACGGCTTGCGGCGGCCCACCCGGTCCGACCACACACCGCCCACGACGACCGTGGCCAGCAGCGTCACGCTGTTCACCGCGGTCAGGATCAGCACGCCCTGCTCGGGATCGTCGTGATGGAGGCGGTCCCGCAGGTAGTACAGCAGGTAGAGGATGACCAGCGCGTTGCTGAGGTTGATCAGGAAGCGGGTCAGCCACGCCCAGCCGAAGTCGGGGTGGCGGCGCGGGCTGAGCCAGAAACCGCGGGCGAAGGACCGCCAGGACCACGCCGGCCGGTCCGCGACCGCGAGCCTGAGATCCCCGGACCGCAGCACGTACGGCAGCACACCCGCCAGTGTGAACACCGCGCACGCCGCGTAGCCCGCCGCGATCCCGCCCGCCGCCGTCGCCAGCCCCGTACCGGCGACCGCTCCGAGGATCTGCGCCGCCCCCAACCAGCCGCCCACCGTGCCCCGTTGCAGCCGCGGCACCCGGTCCGGCACCGCCGCCGTCACCGCCGCGAAGGCCGCGTTCAGGGTCAGCTGGACCAGGCACCAGCCGACCGCCATGGACCACAGCGCGCCCGCGCCGGCGAGCAGCAGCAGCGACAGCGCGCCGCCCGCCGCACCGGCCACGATCCAGGGCGTACGGCGGCCCCAGCGGGCCGTGGTGCGGTCCGACAGCGCGCCGAAGAACGGGTTCGCCGCCAGCGACACCACCGCGCCCGCACCGGTCACCCACGCCAGCAGCGTCTCCTTCGACATGCCCGTGCCGGGCGCGAAGTCCTCCGCCTGCCGGGCCAGCAGGATCTGCAGCGGGCCGTACCAGCCCACCCAGATCGCCACGTTGGCCAGTCCCAGCGACGCCGTCCAGCCCCGGCCGACCCGCTCCATGGGATCGGCCAGGGCGTCCACCGTCATCCCTGGGCCCGCAGCACGTCCCGCAGCCAGCCGTAGGACGCCTTCGGGGTCCTGGCGAGGGTCCGGTAGTCCACGTGCACCAGTCCGAACCGCCGCGCGTACCCCTCGGCCCACTCGAAGTTGTCGAGCAGCGACCAGACGAAGTAGCCGCGTACGTCCACGCCCTGCGCCATGGCCCGGTGCAGGGCGCGGATGTGGCCGTCCAGGTAGGCGATCCGCTGCTGGTCGTCGATGCCCTCGTACGAGCAGCCGTTCTCGGTGATGACGACGGGCGGCAGCCGGTCGCCGTACCGCTCACGGAAACCGGTGAGCAGTTCCGTCAGGGCCTCGGGGACCACCGGCCAGCCGAAGTCCGTCGTCGGCACGCCCTCGATCTCGCGCACCGAGAAGGGCAGTTCGGCGGGCATGGACACCCCGCCGAACTCGATCTCGGTGCCCTGCGGGGCGCCCACGCGGGTCGGCGCGTAGTAGTTGACGCCGTAGAAGTCGAGCGGCTCCGCGATGATCTCCAGGTCCGACCCGACGTCCCCCGGCATCAGCTCACCGATGCCGTCCGGGTACCGGCCCAGCAGCAGCGGGTCGGCGAACAGCCGGTTGAGCAGCAGGTCGTAGAAGTCCGCGGCCTCGACGTCCGCCTGTTCCGGCGACGCGGGCCAGGTCGGCCCGTGCGAGTTGGCGATGCCGATGTCCCTCGCGCCGGCCGCGCGCAGGGCCCGCACGGCGAGACCGTGGGCCAGCAGCTGGTGGTGGGCGACCGGGAGGGCGTCGAAGAGCAGCTTCCGGCCCGGCGCGTGGGTGCCCAGGGCGTGGCCCAGCAGCGTGTGCTCGGCGGGTTCGTTGAGGGTGATCCACTTGCTGACGCGGTCGCCCAGGCGCTCGGCGACCACGGACACGTACTCCGCGAAACGGGCGGCCGTGTCCCGGTCGAGCCAGTCCAGCGAGACCGGCAGGTCCCAGTGGAAGAGCGTCGGCACCGGCCGGACGCCCGCCGCGCACAGCTCGTCGACCAGACGGTCGTAGAAGTCGAGGCCCTTCGGGGAGTTCACCCGCGGCCACGAGATCGAGAAGCGGTACGCGCCCACGCCCAGGCCGGCCAGGAGGGCCACGTCCTCGGGGTAGCGGTGGTAGTGGTCGCAGGCCACCGCGGCCGTGGAGCCGTCCTTCACCCGTCCCGGCTCGGCCGTGAAGGCGTCCCAGTGGGACCTCTCGCGCTCGTCCGCCGCTCCCTCGATCTGGTGGGCCGAGGTCGAGACGCCCCACAGGAAGCCGGCCGGGAACTGGGGTATCGGGTCAGTCGCCATGCGCCGGATCATCCGTACCGGCGGTAACGGAAGTCAACGCCCCGGCGTCAACTGCCCGTTACGCACCTTCCTTAAGGACCCGGGAGATCAGCCTGCGCTGCTCGTCGGTGAGCCGGGGATCGGAGCAGTACACCGTCCGGCCGTCCACGGTGATCTGGTAGCTGAAGCCGTCCGGCACCCCGATGGGGGGCGTGCCCCGGCCGGCGGCGACCGCGCGCTCGGCCAGGGCGTGCCACTCCTGGGCGTCGGGCCGCCCCGAGGTGTCCACCTCGGCATGCCGCTCGATGCCCGCGAACCCGCCCGTGCGCCTTACCTGAATACGCATGGGTCCCTGTCTAGTACGGGCTCACAGGATCCGCACCCCGACCTGTTCCCATGCCTTCTGCACGGCCTGGAGCTCGTCGCTGCCGTCGCCGAAGCGCTCCCGCGCGGCCTTGACGGTGAGCCCGGCGAAGTCCGGGAACAGCGCCCGCTCGGACAGCTCGCCGCAGGTCAGGACGTCGTACCAGATCTGTCCTGCCTTCTCCCAGGCGTGCCCGCCGAGCGCGGTGGCGGCGAGGTAGAAGGCGTGGTTGGGGATGCCGGAGTTGATGTGGACGCCGCCGTTGTCGCGGCCGGTGCGGACGTAGTCGTCCATGGTCGCGGGCTGCGGGTCCTTGCCGAGGACGTCGTCGTCGTACGCGCTGCCCGGCTCCTTCATGGAGCGCAGGGCCCTGCCGGAGACGCCCGGGGCGAGGAGTCCGGCGCCGATCAGCCAGTCGGCCTCGGCGGCGGTCTGGCCGAGCGTGTACTGCTTGATGAGCGAGCCGAAGACGTCGGACATCGACTCGTTGAGTGCGCCCGGCTGGCCGTAGTAGGTCAGGTTCGCCGTGTACTGGGTGACGCCGTGGGCCAGCTCGTGGCCGATGACGTCGATGGGGATGGTGAAGTCGAGGAAGATCTCGCCGTCGCCGTCGCCGAACACCATCTGCTCGCCGTTCCAGAAGGCGTTGCCGTAGCTCTCGTCGTAGTGGACGGTGGCGTCCAGAGGCAGGCCGTCGCCGTCGATCGAGTGCCGCCCGTACGCCTTGAGGAACAGGTCGAAGGTGGCGCCGAGGCCGGAGTGGGCGCGGTTGACGGTGGCGTCCCGGCCGGGCTCGTCGCCCTCGCCGCGGACCTTGGTGCCGGGCAGGGCGGTGCCGTGCCCGGCGTCGAAGATCGTGCGCAGCGGCTGGTCGGACGGTGCCTTCTCGGCCGGGGCGGCCGCGAGGGCGAACTCGGTCGTGACGCGGCGCCTGCCGCGCAGCTCGCTGTCGCGCATCAGGGTCCGGCGAGCCGGGCCGGAGAGTGCGGGGTCGTCGTTGCGTGCCAGTTTGTCGAGGACGTGCGGCGGAACGACGGTGCAGAAGACGGGCTCGAAGCCCCCGTGGGTCGTCATGTCCCGCACCATCGCACTGCGTCATGGGCGTGTCACTAGTCGCAACCATGATTGGTGAAATATGCGGACAGGGAGCCGCACGCTCCGTGACGAAGTGGTATGGCGCACTTTTTGTCCCATTCGTCCTTCGGGTCCCGCATACTGATACGACGCCCCGCACGGAGAGCGGCTCGGCTAGCATGCTTCGCATCATGCGTTTCGGGCTGCTTCTTCTTAGCTGCCGCGGCGAGGGCCTGTAGTCCAGGTCGACTCCCTCCCCGCGGAGCTTGGCGTTGCGTCGTCGGCCGTCCTTTCCGGACACCCTGAGGAGCCCGAAGCATCATGGCGAACCGCCAGCAGCCCAGCCCCATGCCGATCCACAAGTACGGCCGCTACGAGCAGGTCGACATCCCGGACCGCACCTGGCCGGACAACCGGATCACCGTCGCCCCCCGCTGGCTCTCCACCGACCTGCGTGACGGCAACCAGGCCCTGATCGACCCCATGTCGCCCGAGCGCAAGCGCCGGATGTTCGACCAGCTGGTCAAGATGGGCTACAAGGAGATCGAGGTCGGCTTCCCGGCCTCGGGCCAGACGGACTTCGACTTCGTGCGCTCCATCATCGAGGAGCCGGGGGCCATCCCCGACGACGTCACCATCTCCGTACTGACCCAGGCCCGTGAGGACCTGATCGAGCGCACGGTGGAGTCCCTGAAGGGCGCCAGGCGCGCCACCGTCCACCTGTACAACGCCACCGCCCCCGTCTTCCGGCGGGTGGTGTTCCGCGGCTCCAAGGACGACATCAAGCAGATCGCCGTCGACGGCACCCGTCTGGTGATGGAGTACGCCGAGAAGCTGCTGGGTCCGGAGACGGAATTCGGCTACCAGTACTCGCCCGAGATCTTCACCGACACCGAGCTGGACTTCGCGCTGGAGGTCTGTGAGGCGGTCATGGACGTCTGGCAGCCCGGTCCGGGCCGCGAGATCATCCTCAACCTGCCCGCCACCGTGGAGCGCTCGACACCCTCCACGCACGCGGACCGCTTCGAGTGGATGTGCCGCAACCTCTCCCGCCGCGAGTACGTCTGCGTCTCCATCCACCCGCACAACGACCGCGGTACGGCCGTCGCCGCCGCCGAGCTGGCGCTGATGGCCGGCGCCGACCGCGTCGAGGGCTGCCTGTTCGGGCAGGGGGAGCGCACCGGCAACGTCGACCTGGTCACCCTGGGCATGAACCTGTTCTCGCAGGGCGTCGACCCGCAGATCGACTTCTCCGACATCGACGAGATCCGTCGCACGTGGGAGTACTGCAACCAGATGGAGGTCCACCCGCGCCACCCGTACGTGGGCGACCTGGTCTACACGTCCTTCTCCGGCTCCCACCAGGACGCCATCAAGAAGGGCTTCGACGCGATGGAGGCCGACGCCGCCGCCAAGGGCGTCACCGTCGACGACATCGAGTGGGCGGTGCCCTACCTGCCGATCGACCCCAAGGACGTCGGACGCTCCTACGAGGCGGTCATCCGGGTCAACTCGCAGTCCGGCAAGGGCGGTATCGCCTACGTCCTGAAGAACGACCACAAGCTGGAGCTGCCGCGCCGGATGCAGATCGAGTTCTCGAAGATCATCCAGGCGAAGACGGACGCCGAGGGCGGCGAGGTCACCGGCGGCGACATCTGGGCGGTCTTCCAGGACGAGTACCTGCCCAACCCGGACAACCCCTGGGGTCGCATCCAGGTCAAGAACAACCAGTCGACCACCGACACCGACGGCGTGGACACGCTGAAGGTGGAGGCCACGGTCGACGGCGAGGACACCGTCCTGACCGGTTCGGGCAACGGTCCGATCTCGGCCTTCTTCGACGCCCTGCAGTCCATCGGCATCGACGTACGCCTGCTGGACTACCAGGAGCACACGCTGGCCGAGGGCGCGTCCGCGCAGGCCGCGTCGTACATCGAGTGCGCCATCGACGGCAAGGTCCTGTGGGGCATCGGCATCGACGCCAACACCACGCGCGCCTCGCTGAAGGCGGTCGTCTCGGCGGTCAACCGGGCGGCTCGCTAGTCAGCCCGGCCGGTGGTTCGAGCCCCGTTCGCCGTACCTCGGGCGGGCGGGGCTCCGTCATGATTCGGCCATTGACCTGTGCAGGTCACGGAAAGGTCTCGTCCGGGGTACTGACTCCACGTCCGTGATGTGGCTAACATCACGCAAGCGCTGCGATGTTGCCGCGTGGTTACGGAGGTGCGACGTGCTGCCAGGAC
Organism: Streptomyces sp. NPDC001920; assembly: GCF_053594495.1. NCBI lineage: Bacteria > Bacillati > Actinomycetota > Actinomycetes > Kitasatosporales > Streptomycetaceae > Streptomyces > Streptomyces sp. NPDC001920. The sequence continues at coordinate 28,812 of NZ_JBSFEP010000010.1, read as the reverse complement.
GGGGACGAGACGGCCGTGCCGCCAGGGCTGCGCGCATCCTGGGCACGCGCACCGCGTGGTCGCCCATCGGTGACGGCGAGTTCTTCTGCCCCGGATGCGGGGGCGACCGCAACTACCAGCGGCTGACCGGGCACCGCCGCTTCACCGTGCTCGGCGTGCCCCTGCTGCCGCGCGGCGAGACCGCCCCCGTCGTGGAGTGCGCGGCCTGCCGCCGTCACTTCGGCACCGACGTCCTCGACCACCCGACCACCACCCGCTTCTCCGCGATGCTCCGCGACGCCGTCCACACGGTGGCCCTCGCGGTGCTGGCGGCGGGCGGCACCTGCGCCCGGCCGTCCCTGGAGACCGCGGCGGCCACCGTACGCGCGGCCGGCTTCGACGACTGCACGCAGGAGCAGCTGGGCGCCCTGGTCGAGGCACTGGCCGCGGACACCGGGCGGGTCTTCTCCGAGCCCTGCGGGGCCGGTCTGGCCATAGAGCTCCACGAGGCACTCGACCCGCTCGCCCCCCATCTCGCCCCGCCCGGCCGGGAGTCGATTCTGCTCCAGGGCGCCCGGATCGCCCTGGCCGACGGCCCGTACACACCCGCCGAGCGGGACGTCCTCGCGACGGTCGGGGCCGCCCTCACCATCCGCGCCGAGGACGTGACACGACTGCTGGCCGCGGCGGCACGGACCCCGTCGTAGACAGGGACCCGAGCGGTCAGCGGTACGCCGCGAGCACGAGTACGGCCGTGCCGACGAGCACCTGCAGACCGGCGCTGACGGCGGCGCGCAGCAGGTACAGCGGCCCGGCGGACAGCACGACGAGGCCACCGGCGATGCCGACCGGGAGCCAGTGGAGCGCGAGGGTCACCTCGGAGTTGTCCGCCCCCGGATCGAACGGCTTCCAGTCACCGCTGACGTCGACGCCCAGCAGGACGGCCACCACGACCCCGATGACGTCGAGGACGAGCAGCCCGGCCGCCAGGGCGATGTCCCCGGCGACGGGCAGCCACCGGCGTCCGGTGCGCGGGGGCGGCACGTCGGCGCCGCGGAAGCGGGGCAGGCCGGAGGGGGTGGTCATGCGGCCAGCATCACGGAAAAGCAGGTCCAGCGCCTGAGTACGGATACTCAGGACCCGCGCAGCCCCGCAGTACTCCCCGGGGAGTAACCGCGCCCCTCCGCCGCCCCCGGCAGTAGCCCCCGACTCACCCCCGGGTCCGACGAACCGCGGCCGGGGTGCCGGGAGTCTGGAGACGACCCAGACACCCGACCCGGAGGGAGGCCCGCCACATGGGGGCCGCAAGGACAAGCACACGGCGACGACGTGCCGTGCCCTGGCTCGTGCTCGGGCTGTGGATCGCCGTGCTGGCGATCGCGTCGCCGTTCGCGTCGAAGCTGGCGGACGTCCAGCGCGACCGTGCCATCGACTACCTGCCGGCGAGCGCCGACTCCACCCAGGTCGCCAGGGTCCAGGAACGGTTGCCCGGCGGCGAGGCGACCGAGATGATCGTCGTCTATCACCGGGACGGCGGCCTGACCGCGGCCGACAAGGCGACCGCCGCCGAGCAGATCGACCGGATCGCGGGCGCGCACGACCTCACCGGCGAACCGCGCGGCATCCCGTCCGAGGACGGCACCACCCTGATGTACCCGCTCGCCAGCACCGAGCCGGGCCAGGACGAGGAAGCCCGCGACGCACTCGTCAAGGACGTGCGGGACATCGCCCGGGGCGGCGACGGGCTCGGCGTCGAGGTCGGCGGTGAGGCGGCGCTCGCCACCGACGCGAGCGAGGTCTACAACTCGCTCGGCGGGCCGCTGCTCTACACCACCGCCGCGGTCGTCGCGCTGCTGCTGATCCTCATCTACCGCAGCCCCTTCCTGTGGCTGGTGCCGCTCGCCGTCGCGGGCATCGCCGACTACCTGTCGATGGGCGTCGCCTACGGCCTCAACCAGGGGTTCGGGACGGCCGTGTCCGGCCAGAGCTCCGGCATCATGACGATCCTCGTGTTCGGTGCGGGAACGGACTACGCGCTGCTGCTCGTCTCCCGCTACCGCGAGGAGCTGCGGCGCATCGAGCGGCCGTACGACGCCATGGCCGCCGCGCTCAAGGGCTGCGGGCCCGCCGTGCTCGCCTCCTCCGGCACCGTCGCCGCAGGACTGCTGTGCCTGCTCGCCGCCGACCTGAACTCCAGCCGGGGCATGGGCCCGCTCGGCACCGTCGGCGTGCTGTGCGCGCTCGCCGCCATGCTGACGCTGCTGCCCGCGATCCTCGTGCTGCTCGGCCGACGGGTCTTCTGGCCGCTCGTACCGCGGTACGGCAGTACGCCCAAGGCCCGTAAGTCCCTGTTCACCGCGATGGGCAGCTCCGCCGGACGCCGGCCCCTCACCGTCCTCGCGGGCGGTGCCGCCCTGCTCGGCGCGCTGGCGCTCGGCGCCCTGAACCTGCCCGGCAACCTCAAGCAGGAGGACTCCTTCACCAGCACGCCCGACGCGGTCGCCGCCATGCAGACGCTCGCCGCGGCCTACCCCGAGCGCGGCACCCAGCCCCTCACCGTCATCACACCGCAGGACCGGGCCGAGGAGACGCTCGCGTCGATCAACGGCACCCGCGGTGTCGACAGCGCGCGGGAAGGACGTACCGGGAACGGCTGGAGCGAGATCTCCGTCCTGGCCACCGCACCGCCCCAGTCCGCCGGGGAGACCGCCACCATCGAGGCCCTGCGCGGCAAGCTCGACGGCTCCTACGTCGGCGGACCCAGCGCCGAGCAGATCGACCTGAAGGACACCAACGCCCGGGACCGCCTGGTCGTCGTACCGATCGTGCTGCTGTCCGTGCTGCTGATCCTGGTCGCCCTGCTGCGCTCGCTCGTCGCGCCGCTGATCCTGGTCGCGGCCGTGGTCGCGGTGTGGGGCGCGGCGCTCGGCATCGGCGGGCTCGTCTTCGGGCCGCTGTTCGGCTTCGACGGCACCGACCCGGGGCTGGGCCTGCTGTCCTTCGTGTTCCTGGTGGCGCTCGGCGTCGACTACGGCATCTTCCTGATGCACCGGATGCGCGAGGAGTGCCTGAACGGCGCCGAACCCGCGTCGGCCGCGCTCACCGCCCTGCGCACGACGGGCGGGGTCATCGCCTCCGCCGGGCTCGTCCTCGCCGCCACCTTCGCGGTGCTCACCAGCATGCCGATGGTCGCCCTCGTCGGGCTGGGCTTCGTCATCGCGGTCGGGGTGCTGCTGGACACCTTCCTGGTCCGCACCTACCTGGTCACCAGCGCGAGCGTGGCGCTCGGACGCATGGTGTGGTGGCCGGGCGCGCTGTCCCGGGCGCCGCGGTCCCCGCAGCGACGGGAACGCCAGCCGGAGCCCGTGTGAGCCGGCCCCGCACCGCAAAGGCGCCCCTGCCCTCCCGGAGGGGCGCCCGCGTGGCGCAGGATGAGCCGGTGCAGCAGACGACGGCGAGCGGCCGGCCCCGTACGGGCGAGCGGGTCATGGCAGCGATCAACCGCGACCCCCTGACCGCCCCGCACCGCACCCGCAACGACGCGCTGCTGGCCCTGATGTGGGCCGCCCTCGCCGCGGTCCTGGCCCTGGCCGGCGACCAGGAGACGCGGCCCGACGCGCTCGGCTGGACCCTGCTGTTCGCCGCGCACGTGCCCCTCGTGTGGCGGCGCCGCCGTCCGGTGCTCGTCCTGCTCGTGGTGATGGTCTGCATCACGCCGTACCACGCGCTGCAGAACAACCACGCCGCGCCCATCCTCGCGACCATGGTGGTGCTGTACACCGTCGCGGCCACCGGCACGGTACGCCGCACGCTGCTCGTCGGTGCCGCCGTCCTCGGCGTGACACTGCTCCTCAACGCCCTCACCAACCCCGACGGGACGATGGAGCTCCTGCGGATCTCCGGCTGGGTCGTGGCGTTCCTGTTCTGCGGCATCGACGTCCGCTACTACCGCCAGTACGTCACCGCCATCGTCGAACGCGCCGAACGCGCCGAACGCACCCGCGAGGAGGAGGCCCGCCGCCGGGTCACCGAGGAACGCCTGCGCATCGCCCGGGACCTGCACGACCTGCTCGCCCACAGCATCACCCTCATCGGCGTGCAGACCTCGGTCGCCGCGCACGTGCTCGCGGCCGACCCGGAGCGGCTGGACCGCGAGACGGTCGCCAAGGCGCTCGACGACATCGCCGAGACCTGCCGCACGGCCCGCGGAGAACTCCGCACGACGCTGGACGTGCTGCGCGAACAGGGCGCGGCGGGCGAGACGCGCGGCCCCCTGCCCGGACTGGACGGGGTGCACGACCTGGTGGGGGCGGCCCGGCTGGCCGGTGCCCGGGTGCGGACGGCGGTACGGGTGCGCCGGGCGCCGCCGCCCGCCGTGGGCGCCGCCGCGTACCGGATCGTGCAGGAGGCGCTGACGAACGTCGTACGGCACGCCGGCCCCGAACCCGCCGTACGCGTCGAGCTGTACGAAGAACGGGGCGCCCTGCGCGTCTCGGTCACCGACGACGGCACCTGCCCCTCCGCCCCCGGCGACCGCAGCCCCGGCTACGGTCTGGTCGGCATGCGGGAGCGGGCGCGCAGCGTGGGTGGCACACTCGACGCCGGACCGCGCGACGAGGGGGGTTTCGAGGTGTGCGCCGTACTGCCCACCGGGACGGACCGGGAGGGGAACCGATGATCCGCGTGCTGCTCGCGGACGACCAGACGCTCGTACGCGAGGCGTTCGCCATGCTCGTCGAGTCCGCCGAGGACATGGAGGTCGTCGGCCAGGCCGGAACCGGCCGCCAGGCCGCCGAACTGGCCCGGGGCGCCCGCGCCGACCTCGTCGTGATGGACATCCGCATGCCCGACCTCGACGGCATCGAGGCGACCCGTCTGATCGCGGCCGACGAGGACCTCGCCGGGGTGCGGGTGCTGGTCCTCACCACCTACGACACCGACGAGAACATCGTGGAGGCGCTGCGCGCCGGCGCCTCCGGATTCCTGGTCAAGGACACCCGCCCGGCCGAACTCCTCGACGCCATCCGCACGGTGGCGGCCGGTGAGGCGCTGCTGTCGCCGGGGCCGACGGCACGGCTGATCGAGCGGTTCCTGCGCAGCCCGTCCGCGCCCTCGACGAGCGGGCCCGACTGCCTGTCCGAGCGTGAGCGCGAGGTGCTGACGCTGGTCGCGCGAGGGCTCAACAACACGGAGATCGCGGAGGCGCTGGGGCTGAGCCCGCTCACCGCCAAGACCCACGTCAGCCGGATCATGGGCAAGCTGGGGGCGCGGGACCGGGCACAGCTGGTCATCGTGGCGTACGAGTCGGGGATGGTGACACCGAGGACGCCGTGACGCTCCGGGGCACCGCCCCGCCCCGGGACCTACAGCAGGCCCGCCCCGGCGAGGAACTTCCCGACCCTCTCCACCTCGTCCGCCGACAGCGGCACCTGCGGCTCCGCCGTGACCGGGCAGTCGATGACGCCCCGCAGATGCAGCGCCGCCTTGAACGCCCCCAGCGCCGACGAGCTGCCCCCCATCCGCCCGGTGTCCCCGACGCGCACCATGCCGAACAGGGCGCACAGGCGCTCCTGTTCCAGGCGTGCCCGCTCCCGGTCACCGGCGCGGCACAGCTCGTCGAGACGGACGTAGCCGTGCGGGTCGACGTTGGCGAGGCCCGGTACCGCACCGTCGGCGCCCATCGCCAGGGCCGCGTCGACGAGGAGTTCCGAGCCGGTCAGCGCGCTGAATCCCCGGACGTCGCTGCGGCCGCGGGCGCCGGCGACGAGCTCCCGGAACCCGGCCAGGTCGCCGCTGGAGTCCTTCAGCCCGGCCAGGACACCCTCGGCGGCGAGGTCCAGGACCACGTCGGCGGGGAGCTTGGTGTGGACGGAGGCCGGGATGTCGTAGGCGATGACCGGGACGGGGCAGGCGGCCGCGAGCAGACGGTAGTGGCGGGCGATCTCGGCGGGGTGGGTGCGGGCGTAGAAGGGGGCCGTCGCCACCACCGCGTCCGCGCCCGCCCCCGTGACCTGCCGTACGTGGTCCAGGACCCTCGGCGTCGTCATGTCGATCACGCCCGCCAGCACCGGGAGCCGGCCGCCCGCGTGCCCCACCACCGCCTCCACCACCAGCCGGCGCTGCCGGTCCGTCAAAAAGGCCGCCTCCGAGCTGGAGCCCAGCACGAACAGGCCGTGCACACCGGCGTCCGTCAGATGGTCGACCAGCCTGAGCAGGGACGGGACGTCCACCTCGCGGTCCGGTGTCAGGGGCGTGCAGAGGGGCGGGACGACACCGGTGAGCGGGGTGGGCAACGTCATCAAGGCTCCTTGGAAAGGCGGATTCGGTGCGCGAGGTCGCGGGTGGCCTCGCCCTCCTGCACCGGATGGTGACACCTGTAACGATGCCCCGGGCGCGACGCGGCCGAAAACTCCGGCATCGCCTCGGCGCACACCTCGTCCGCCTTCCAGCACCGCGTCCGGAAGGGACAGCCGCTCGGCGGGCGCGTCGCCGACGGCACCGGGCCCGCCAGCGGGATCGGGTCGACCGGGTCCAGCAGGCCGGGGGTCGCGGAGAACAGGGCACGGGTGTACGGGTGCCGGGAGGCGCCGGTCACCTCGGCCGCGGGTGCCTCCTCGACGATCCGGCCGAGGTACATCGTGATCACGCGGTCGCTCATCCTGCGGACCGTCTGGATGTCGTGGGAGACGAAGACCAGAGCCAGGCCCAGCCGCTCCTTCAGGTCCAGAAGGAGGTTCAGGATCTGGGCGCGGACCGACACGTCCAGCGCGCTCGTCGGCTCGTCCGCGACCACCAGGGCGGGGTCCAGGGCCAACGCCCGCGCGATGGCGACCCGTTGACGCTGGCCGCCGGACAGCTGACCGGGCAGGACGTCGGTGAGGGCGCGCGGGAGACCCACCAGGGACATCAACTCCCGCACCCGGGCGTCGCGTTGTGCCTTCGGGCCGCGGTCGTGCACGTCCAGCGGGTCGCGCAGTATCTGCCGGACCGTCAGGCGGCGGTTCAGCGCCGTCGACGGGTCCTGGAAGATCATGCCCGTGCCGGCGCCCACCGCCGTCCGGCGCTCGGCCGCGGTCATGGCCCACAGGTCCCGGCCCCGCAACGCCACCGTCCCCGACGTCGGCCGCTCCACCCCCACCAGCACCTTCGCCAGGGTCGACTTGCCGCACCCCGACTCACCGACGACCCCCACCGTCTCGCCGGGGGCGATGACGAGATCGGCACCGGTCAGGGCGTACACCTTGTCCTTGGTGAACAGCCCGCCGCTGCGCGCCCTGTGCACGACGTGCGCGTCGGACAACTCCGCCAGCGCGTTCACCGGACGACCCCGCTGTGCGAACCCGTCGGCGCCAGTACGACCGCCGGGTGGTGGCACGCCGCCGTGTGCGTCGGCGAACCCACCGGATCCGGAGCCGTGGTCCGGCACACCTCGCTCGCCAGCGGACACCGGTCGGCGAAACGGCAGCCTTCGGGGAAGTCGGCGGGGGAGGGGACGACGCCCTTGATCTGGGTCATCCGCTCCTCGGCGGACTCCAGCGAGAGCACACTGCCCAGCAGGCCCCGCGTGTAGTGGTGCGCCGGTGCCTCCACCACGTCTGCGGTCACGCCGGTCTCCACGATCTGGCCGCCGTACATCACGACCACCCGGTCGGTCACGTCCGCGATCAGCGCGAGGTCGTGCGAGACCAGGATCAGGGCGAAACCCAGCTCCTCCCGCAGCCTCAACAGCAGTTCCATGACCTGCGCCTGCACGGTGACGTCGAGCGCGGTCGTCGGCTCGTCGGCGACGATCAGCTTCGGGTCGCGGGAGAGGGCCATGGCGATCAGAACGCGCTGGCGCTGGCCGCCGGAGAGTTCGTGCGGGTAGCTGCGCAGGGTGCGTTCCGGGTCCAGGCCGACCATCGTCAGCAGGTCGTGGGGGGTACGGCGGCCTCCGCGGCGTACGAGCTGCCCCAGTTGGGCGCGGATCGTCATCGCGGGGTTCAGGGACGACAGGGCGTCCTGGTAGATCATCGCCATCTCGTGGCCCAGCAGCCTGCGGCGCACCCGCATCGGCTCGCCCACCAACTGCCGCTGCTCGAAACGGACCTGGCCGCGCACCCGGGCACCCTTCGGTTCCAGTCCCATCACCGCGAGCGCGGTGAGCGACTTCCCGCAGCCCGACTCCCCGACGAGGCCCAGCACCTCACCCGGCCGCACCTCGAAGCTGATGCCGTCGACGATGTCCACACCGGCATGACGCCCCGCGAAGCCGATCGCCAGGTTCTCCACCGCCAGCACCGGCTGTCGCCCCTGGGGCAGTGGCCGCGCCCGGGACCGCAGCCGCGCCGCGGCCGCCGCCAGGCCCGGCAGCCGCAGCACCTCACCGCTGCCCGGCTCCGGTGCTTCGAGGCGGTCCTCGGCGTCCCGTACGTCGACCTCGCGCGCCGACGGTGCCGCCCACGCGTCCGACACGCCCTCGGAGAGGATGTTCAGCGACAGGACGGTCACCAGCATCAGCAACCCGGGGAAGACGGTGGCCCACCAGCCCCCGGTCAGCACCATGTTCTTGCCGTCCGCGATGACACTGCCCCAGGACGGGTCCGGTGGCCGCACGCCCGCGCCGATGAAGGACAGCGACGCCTCGAAGACGATGGCCTCCGCCACCTGGACCGTGCAGAACACCAGTACGGGAGCGGCGCAGTTGACGGCGACGTGCTTGACGACGATGTGCGGGGTGCGGGCGCCGATGACCCGTTCCGCCGTCACGTAGTCCTCGCCGTACTGGTCGAGGACGTTCGCCCGGACCACCCGTGCCACCGGTGGTGTGAACAGGAACGCGATCGCGCAGATCAGGACCGTGATCCCGCCGCCGAACACCGCCACGAGCACGGCGGCCAGCGCGATGCCGGGGAACGCCATCACCACGTCCAGGCAGCGCATCAGCGTCTCGTCGACGGCCTTGCGGGAGGTCGCCGCCACGGCCCCGAGCAGGGCGCCGACGACCAGCGCGAGCCCGGTCGCGCCCAGCCCGATCGCCAGCGACCAGCGGGCGCCGTACATCAGCCGGCTGAGGATGTCACGGCCGAGGCTGTCCTGGCCCATCCAGTGCCCGGCGGACGGATGTCCCGTGCCGTCCACCGGTGGCTGCTGGTCGAGCGGGTCGTGCGGGGCGAGCACGGGGGCGAGCAGCGCCATCAGGACCACGACGGCCAGGAAGCAGACGGCGGTCTTCGACAGCGGCGGCAGCCGGCGCCAGCCGCGCAGCCGGATGCCGGGCCGGGACAGCGCCTCGGCCAGACGCTTGTGGCGGAACGTCACGTCGCCTCCCGCAGGCGCGGGTTGACCAGCAGATACAGGATGTCGATGACGAGGTTGACGACGACGAACCCGGTGGCCGTCGTGAGCACGACGCCCTGGACCACCGCCGGGTCACCGTTCTTCACGGCGTCGATCATCAGCTTCCCCATCCCGGGCAGCGAGAAGATCGTCTCGATGACGACCGCGCCGCCGAGGAGATAGCCGACGCGCAGGCCGAGCACGGTCAGCGGGTTGATGAGGGCGTTGCGGAGCACGTTCCGGCCGACGACCACCCGCGGCGGCAGCCCGCTGCCGATCGCCGTGCGGACGTAGTCCTTGTCCAGTTCCTCCACCACCGCCGTCCGCACGATCCGCGTCAGCTGCGCCGCCACCGGCAGCGACAGCGCGAAGGCAGGGAGGGTCATGGTCCTCAGCCAGCCGGTGAAGGAGTCCGCCGGGTTGATGTATCCGCCGGTCGGGAACCAGCCGAGGTCGACGGCCAGGTACTGGATCATCAGCAGCGCCAGCCAGAAACCGGGGGCGGCGACGCCCGTCAGGGAGACGACACGGATGATCTGGTCGGGCAGGCGGTCGCGGTACATGGCCGCCGTCACGCCGCCGAGCAGCGACAGCACGACCGCGATACCGAGGCCCAGGAAGGTCAGCTGGAGGGTGAGCGGCAGTGCGGTCATGACTTGGTCGACGACCGGCGCCCGGGTCAGGGCGCTCGTGCCCAGGTCGCCGTGGAGCAGATCGCCGATGAAGGCGACGTAGCGGACGGGGAGGGGATCCAGCAGGCCGTTCTCCTCGCGGAAGTCGTGCAGTTGCCGGGCGGTGGGGTTGGCGCCCTGGAAGAACGCGGACGCCGGGTCGACGTCCGAGAACCGCATGACCAGGAACACGAACAGCACGATGCCGAGCATCAGCGGAACGAGCAGGGCGACGCGGCGGGCCAGGATCCTGACGACGGTGACCACTCAGGCACTCCCAGGGCCCCTAGGCCCACTTGGCCTGGAGGAGGTTGATGCCGGGGTACGGCTGTGCCCTTATCCCGGTGAGCAGCTCGGGGTTCCAGGCCGTCATCAGCTCGTTGTGGACGACCGGGTAGAGCACCGCCTGCTCGGCGACGACGTCGATGTAGTCCTGGATCATCGTCTTCTTCTTCTCGGGGTCCGGCTCCCGGGTGGCCCGGTCCATGTCCTTGAAGAGCGCCCTGGCCACGGAGTCGTCGGCCCAGCGCGTGTACTGCATCCACAGGTTCTCGGGGCCGTAGTTGTAGTGCATGATCAGGTCGGCGTCGAGGCCGAACTGGTTGGGGTTCGAGGCGGCGGCGACGACCTGGTAGTCCTGCTTCTGGTCCATCTTGGTGAAGACGGCCGTGGTCTCCTGCGGAGCGAGGGTGGTCTTCACACCGATCGCGTCCCAGGAGGACTTGATGGTCGGCAGGCAGTCCACGATCCAGCTCACGTTGACGGCGAGGATCTCGATCTCCAGCCCGCTGACCCCGGCCGCCTTCAGCAGGGCCTTCGCCTTGTCGGGGTCGTGGTCGTAGACGGTCTTCGCGCGCCGGTAGCCGGGATTGGCCTCGTCGAGGAAGGACGACGACGGCTTTCCGTGCCCCTTCAGCGCCACCTCGATCATCTTCTCGGTGTCGACGGCGTAGTGCAGCGCCTGTCGGACGCGTACGTCGTCGAAGGGCTTGTGCCTGGTGTTGAACATCAGGAAGAGGTTGTTCATCCCGGCGCCGCCCGCGACCGTGAGCCCGCCGCTCTCCAACTGCCGGATATTGGCGTAGGGAATGTTGTCGGAGATCTGCGCGCCGGCGCCGGCACCCGAGATCCTGGCCACGCGCGATGCCGCGTCCACGATCGTCAGCCAGTTCATCTTCTTGAAGGCGGGCTTGCGCGGGCCGTTGTAGCCGGCGAACGCTTCGAAGGTGGTGTTGGACTTCGGGTGGTGCGCGGTCTGCCGGTACGGCCCCGAGCCGATCGCCTTGCCCTTGATGGCCTCCTCCCAGGCGCCCGGCCGGGAGAAGACGTGCTTCGGCATGATCTTGGCGAGGGTGAGCCGCGAGATCCCGTCGGGGAAGGGGAACTTGAGCACCAGCTCGACGTTCCGCGCGTCGATCCTGCGGACTTCCTTCAGCCAGCTCGCGAAGAAGCCCTTGGCGAGGGTCTGCGTCTTCGGGTCGAGGATCCGGTCGAAGACGAAGACCACGTCGTCGGCCGTGACGGGCTTGCCGTCATGGAACGTCGCGCCCGCGCGCAGGGTGAATTTCCAGGACGTCGCGTCCGGGTCGGCCGGGACCCGGGTGGCCAGGGCCGGGTACGGCTCCCGGGAGATCGGGTCGGTGTCGAGCAGGCCCTCGTAGATGTGGTTGTTGGCGGCCATGCAGAAGGCGGACGCCGTCTGGGTGGGATCCCAGCTGCCGTCGTTGCCGTAGCCGATCACCGCGGTGAGCGTCCGGTCCCGGCCACCGCCCCCGCCGGTCTCGTTGGTGGACTCGGGGCCCGACGAGCAGGCCGACAGCGACGCGGAGACGGCGCCGGCCGCGCCCAGCGCGCCGGTGTACTTCAGGAACGACCGGCGGTGCAGCGCCGGCACGTCGTGGGTCACGTCGCGCACGGTTCCTCCAGCAGTGGGTGGTGCTCCGGCGAGGAGCGGGATGCGGAGATACGACGTCCTACGTCCTGGCGGTCAGCGTGACCATAGGTGGGGTGGTGGGTACGGTCAAGGGATCTCGCACGAATGGCGCATCCGTCACAGGTCGGACCAATGGCGCTGTGGCATGGCCTGAGTTGACCCCTCGTCAGGACCGCATCCGGCAGACATGGGATGTGGGACGTCGGGTGCGCGTACCATGCGCCGCATGCCCGGGCAGCCCAGGAACAGCCGTACGTCCGAGGAGTCCAGGAACAGCCGGATCCAGCGCCAGGTCATGCAACTGATCATCGACCGCAGGCTCCGGGCCGGCGCCCTCCTGCCCACCGAGGCCGAGCTCATGGAGGACCTCGGCGTCAGCCGCAACAGCGTCCGCGAGGCGCTCAAGGCACTCCAGGCCCTGGACATCGTGGAGATCCGGCACGGCTACGGCACCTATGTCGGCCAGGCCTCGCTCACCCCCCTCGTCGACGGACTGACCTTCCGCACCCTCGCCCGGCACGACCACGACGACTCGGCTGCGCTGGCCGAGATCCTGCAGGTCCGCGAGGTGCTGGAGGAGGGGCTGATCCGACGGGTGGCGGCGACGGTCACCGAAGCGGAGCTGGACCGGCTGGAGGCGGTGGTGGCGAGGATGGAGGCCGCGGGACGGGCCGGGCGGGCCTTTCCCGAACTGGACCGCGAGTTCCACGAGCTGCTCTACGTCTGTCTGGGCAACGCCCTCGTCCCGCAGTTGCTCGCCGCCTTCTGGGCGGTGTTCCGTCGCGTCCGCGGCGCCCGGGGCGGACCGGGCGATCCCTCACCCGACCTCACCGCCCGCCGGCACCGGGACATCGTCACGGCCCTGCGCGCCCGGGACGCGGAAGGGGCACAGCGTGCGATGGCGATCCACTTCCGGGGGATCGGCAACCACCGGGGCCGCTGCCCGGAGGCGGCCGTCCTCGCATCGCCCGCGGAGGCAGGCTCGTGCGGCCCCGCGCCCACCGGTGACCGGCCGATCAGGAATCGAGAAGCGCCGCCCTCCGGCCGCGGCTAGCGTGACGGGCATGGACATCTCGATTCACGCCAGCTTCCTTCCGCACGACGACCCCGACGCGTCCCTCGCCTTCTATCGCGACGCCCTCGGCTTCGAGGTCCGTACCGATGTCGGGCAGGGCAAGATGCGCTGGATCACGGTGGGCCCTGCCGGTCAGCCCGAGACGTCGATCCTGCTGGCGCCGCCCGCCGCCGACCCCGGGATCACCGACGACGAGCGCCGCACCATCGCCGAGATGATGGCCAAGGGCACCTACGGCTGGATCCTGCTCGCCACCGCCGACGTCGACGACACCTTCGAGAAGGTGCAGGCCAGTGGCGCCGAGGTCGTCCAGGAGCCGATCGACCAGCCCTACGGCATCCGCGACTGCGCCTTCCGCGACCCCGCCGGCAACCTCATCCGCATCCAGCAGCGCAGCTGAGCCGTCCCGCGGCCCCGAGCCACCGCACGTCCCGCCGACCGACCGGCACCACCAAAGACGCAGAGGGAGAGAGCACACGATGAGCAGGGCCACGAGGACGGACACGCAGGCGCCCGCACCGCACGTCGCCGACAGCCATGAGCTGATCCGCGTGCACGGCGCACGCGAGAACAACCTCAAGGACGTCAGCATCGAGATCCCCAAGCGCCGGCTGACGGTGTTCACCGGCGTCTCCGGCTCGGGCAAGAGCTCACTGGTGTTCGACACGATCGCCGCCGAGTCGCAGCGGCTGATCAACGAGACCTACAGCGCCTTCCTGCAAGGGTTCATGCCGAACCTCGCGCGCCCCGAGGTCGACGTCCTCGACGGCCTGACCACCGCCATCACCGTCGACCAGCAGCGCATGGGCGGCGACCCCCGCTCCACGGTCGGCACCGCCACCGACGCCAACGCGATGCTGCGCATCCTCTTCAGCAGGCTCGGCGAACCGCACATCGGCCCGCCCAGCGCGTACTCCTTCAACACCGCCTCGGTGAAGGCGAGCGGCGCGATCACCGTGCAGCGGGGTGACAGGACCAAGGCCGAGAAGGCTACGTTCGAGCGCACCGGCGGCATGTGCACCCGCTGCGAAGGCCGCGGCAAGGTCTCCGACATCGACCTCACCCAGCTCTACGACGACTCCAAGTCGATCGCCGAGGGCGCGTTCACCATCCCCGGCTGGAAGTCGGACAACGTGTGGACGGTGGGCATCTACGCCGAGTCAGGCTTCCTCGACCCGAACAAGCCGATCCGCCGGTTCACCAAGAAGGAGATGCACGACTTCCTGTACCGGGAGCCGACCAAGGTGAAGGTCAAGGGCGTCAACCTCACCTACGAGGGCCTCATCCCCAAGATCCAGAAGTCGTTCCTGTCCAAGGACAAGGAGGCGATGCAGCCCCACATCCGGGCGTTCGTGGAGCGGGCGGTCACCTTCACCACCTGCCCCGAGTGCGACGGCACCCGGCTCAGCGAGGGCGCCCGGTCCTCCAAGATCGGCGAGATCTCCATAGCCGACGCGTGCGCCATGGAGATCCGCGACCTCGCCGAGTGGGTCCGCGGGCTCGACGAGCCCTCGGTCGCGCCGCTGCTCACCGCGCTCCAGCACACCCTCGACTCGTTCACGGAGATCGGCCTCGGCTACCTCTCGCTCGACCGGTCCGCGGGCACCCTGTCCGGCGGCGAGGCGCAGCGCGTCAAGATGATCCGCCACCTCGGCTCCTCGCTCACCGACGTCACGTACGTCTTCGACGAGCCCACCATCGGTCTGCACCCGCACGACATCCAGCGGATGAACGACCTGCTGCTGCGGCTGCGCGACAAGGGCAACACCGTCCTCGTGGTGGAGCACAAGCCGGAGACCATCGCGGTCGCCGACCACGTCGTGGACCTCGGCCCCGGTGCCGGCACCGCGGGCGGCACCGTCTGCTTCGAGGGCACCGTCGAGGGGCTGCGCGCGAGCGACACCGTCACCGGCCGCCACCTCGACGACCGCGCCAAGCTCAGGGAGACGGTGCGCAAGCCCACCGGCGCGCTGGAGATCCGCGGCGCGACGGCGAACAACCTCCAGGGCGTCGACGTCGACATCCCGCTCGGCGTGCTCTGCGTCGTCACCGGTGTCGCGGGCTCCGGCAAGAGCTCGCTCATCCACGGCTCCATCCCGGCCCCCGAGGGCGTGATCTCGGTGGACCAGACGCCGATCCGCGGCTCGCGCCGCAGCAACCCGGCGACGTACACCGGCCTGGCCGACCCGATCCGCAAGGCCTTCGCCAAGGCCAACGGCGTCAAGGCCGCGCTGTTCAGCGCCAACTCCGAGGGCGCCTGCCCGACCTGCAACGGCGCCGGGGTCATCTACGTCGACCTCGGCATGATGGCCGGCGTCGACACCCCCTGCGAGGACTGCGAGGGCAAGCGGTTCCAGGCTTCGGTGCTGGAGTACCACCTCGGCGGCCGGGACATCAGCGAGGTACTGGCGATGTCGGTGGCCGAGGCCGAGGAGTTCTTCCGCGAGGGCGAGTCGCGCATACCCGCCGCGCACCGGATCGTCGAGCGGATGGCGGACGTCGGGCTCGGCTACCTCACCCTCGGCCAGCCGCTCACCACGCTCTCCGGCGGCGAGCGGCAGCGGCTGAAGCTGGCCACGCACATGGGGGACAAGGGCGGCGTCTACGTCCTCGACGAGCCCACCACCGGCCTCCACCTCGCCGACGTCGAGCAGCTGCTCGGCCTGCTCGACCGGCTCGTCGACTCCGGCAAGTCGGTCATCGTGATCGAGCACCACCAGGCGGTCATGGCCCACGCGGACTGGATCATCGACCTCGGACCCGGCGCCGGCCACGACGGCGGCCGGATCGTGTTCGAGGGCACCCCCGCCGAACTGGTCGCCCAGCGCTCGACCCTCACCGGCGAGCACCTCGCGGCCTACGTCGGCGGCTGACCCCGATGTGCCTGACCTCGTCACCGGTGAGGTCCTTCCTCTCGTCCCGCTCCCGGCAGACCCGGGAGTGGACGAGGTGGGAGCCGGCCCGGGAAGATACGGGAGTGAGCCCCAGCCACCCGATGCCCGAGGAGCAGCGCCTGCGGACCCTCGCCGCGCTGCGCCGGGTCCGCGACCGGATGGACCGGGAGTACGCGCGGCCGCTGGACGTCGAGGCGCTCGCGCGCGGCGTCCACATGTCGGCCGGGCACCTCAGCCGGGAGTTCCGCGCCGCCTACGGCGAGTCGCCGTACGGCTACCTGATGACCCGGCGCATCGAGCGCGCGATGGCGCTGCTGCGCCGCGGCGATCTCAGTGTCACCGACGTGTGCTTCGAGGTCGGCTGCTCGTCGCTGGGCACCTTCAGCACCCGTTTCACCGAGCTCGTCGGCATGTCGCCGAGCGCCTACCGCAAGCAGTCGCGGGAAGGCGACGCCACCGGGGGCATCCCCTCGTGTCTGGAGAAGCAGGTGACCCGGCCGCTCAGGAACCGGCCGGGCGCACCGCGGCCCTCGTGACGGGTCGGGGGCGCCGTCCCCTGTGCGGCGCCCCCGCCCGACGGACATGACGAGGGGAAGCTACGGCAGCGTCCGCTGGTAGTACTTGTCCTCGTCGGAGTCGTAGACCTGCTTGCCGTCGGCGTCGTAGCCCTTGATGTGCGGTGCCTCGGTGACCTGCTCGTTCAGCACGCCGGACGCCACGAACGAGCCGTGGTCGAGGGCGGCCTCGCTGCTGGAGTCGCCGTAGGAGACCGTCACCCGGGCGACCGACGGCTCGACCGTGCCGACGACGCCCCAGCGGAACGGCAGTTTCCAGTCGCCGCGGTCGAGGATCGACTGCTGGTAGAGCCGGCTGCCGTTGGGGTCGACGAAGACCGGGCCCTCGTCGGGAAGGACGGCGGTGTCGTCGCCGAAGCCGGTCATGCCCTGGGCCTGGCCGTCCACGACGGTGCACATCAGATAGCTCCGCTCCGGTTTCTCCCGCACCGCGACGACGTACATGCCGTCGCCGGGAGCGTTGGAGTCGCCGGTGCTGCGCATGGCCAGCAGGACCCGGTACCCGTCCGACGTGCCCAGCTCGCTCGGCGGGCCGCTGCTCGCCCCCTCGAAGGCCAGGCAGCTCTCCAGCCCGTCCGCCGCCTGCTCGAAGGTGAACCCGTCCAGCAGCTGCCCCGCCGTGGCCGGCCGCGCGGGCCCGCCCGCCGTCGGCGACGGGGACCGCGCGGCACCGACCGCGGGCGTCGGGCTCGTCGCCGCGGACCCGGCCGTGTTCCCGCCGCCCAGCGCGTACGCCCCGACCGGCATCGCCGCCAGCGTCACCAGCGCCGCCCCGGCCGCCGCCACCCGGCGCCGCCGTTCGGCCACGCCCCGGCGCCGGATCGCCGGATACGGGTCCGGCGGCGGACGGAACGTGTGGGCCTGCTCGGTCAGCAACTCCCGCAACTGCTCCTCGAACTCCTCCTCACCGCGCGCTCCTCGCCGCTGCTCTTCCGCGTTCACCTGCTGCCTCCCTGTCCCGCCGGAGTCATCCGGGCGAGCCCCGGATACGTACGCAACTTCGCCAGCCCCTTCGAGGCCTGGCTCTTGACCGTGCCGACGGAGCAGCCGAGCACCTCGGCGACCTCCGTCTCGGACAGGTCCTCCCAGTAGCGCATCACCACCACTGCCCTTTGCCGGGGCGGGAGTCGGGCCAGGGCGCCGAACAGCGCGCTGCGCTCGTCCACCTCCGTGTAGCCCTGGTCGCGTCCCACGACCTCCGGCGGGACGGCGGTCAGCGCCTCGGTGACCCGGCGCTTACGGAACCGGTCGCTGTTGCAGCTGACCAGCATCCGCCGGACGTACGCCTCCGGGTTGTCCGCGCGCATCACCCGCCGCCACGAGCGGTACGCCTTCGCCAGCGCCGTCTGCGTCAGGTCCTCGGCGTGGTGCGCGTCACCCGTGAGGAGATACGCGGTCCGCACCAGGTGCGACCACCGCGCCCTGACGAACTCCTGGAACTGGGCCTCTTGTTCGGCCTGCATCAAGCACCCTCCCTCGCCCCACAGACCACCGATGCCACGGATTCGGTTGCCCGCCCCGCCCGGCTCGGTTCGAATGGGCCCATGGGGAGCGAGAAACACTGGAACGAGACCGACGCCGGCGTCCTCAGACTGCCGTCCGGACGCCTGCTGCGCGGCCGGGGCCTGCGCCACCCCCTGGACCCGGCGGCACCCGCCCCGACCTACGCCCTCTACCTCCTGGGCAAGCAGCCGCCCGAGGTGCCCTGGGAGTCCCACTGGCTGCGCTGGCCCGACTTCCGCCTCCCGGCCGACCGCGCGGCCGCCCGCACCGCCTTCACCGAAGTCTGGGAGCGGGCCGCCGGCGAACGCGTCGAGGTCGCCTGCGGCGGTGGCCGCGGCCGTACCGGCACGGCACTGGCCTGCCTGGCGGTCCTGGACGGCGTACCGGCCGAGGAGGCCGTGGACTTCGTACGCCGCACCTACGACCGGCACGCGGTGGAGACGCCGTGGCAGCGACGGTACGTGCGGCGCTTCGGCTGAGGTCGTGGTCGGCCGGCCGGGTCGTCGTACGGCTGCCCGGGGGCGGCGGTGTGCGCCGGTGGGGCGTGACGGCCGACGGGCACGGACCGGGCCGCGGGGAGACCATGGCTGAGGAGGTGCGCGCATGGACTGGACCCTTGAGGTGATCGTCGTGCCGGTCACCGACGTCGACCTCGCCAAGGACTTCTACACCGACCGGTGCGGATTCCGCGCGGACATCGACGCGCCGTTCTACGCGGGCGTCGGCCGCTTCGTCCAGCTCACCCCGCCCGGCTCCCGCTGCTCCATCGTGCTGGAGTCCGGGATGCCGGCACCCCCGGGGCAGCGCCGGACGGCCCCCGGCTCGCTGCGGGGCCTCCAACTCTGTGTCATGGACATCGACACGGCACGGGCGGGGCTGCTGGGACGAGGGGTCGAGGTGACCCCCGTCATGCACATGGACGCGTCCG
Source organism: Streptomyces sp. NPDC001920 (assembly GCF_053594495.1). NCBI lineage: Bacteria > Bacillati > Actinomycetota > Actinomycetes > Kitasatosporales > Streptomycetaceae > Streptomyces > Streptomyces sp. NPDC001920. Next base: position 9,936 of record NZ_JBSFEP010000010.1, on the reverse strand, counting down.
GGTGGACCCCGGGCCGGGGCGAGGAGAGCTGGAACTCCTACTTCTTCTTCCAGGACCCCGACGGCAACGGCTGGACGGTCCAGGAGGCCCCGGCCCCCCTCGTGGAACGCTGACCTAGGAGCAGTACGTGTCCTCGCCCGGCCGCTTCCCGGTCGCCAGGAAGCGGGAGACGGCGGCGTCGCCGCAGGCGTTGCCGTTGGCGAGGTAGGCGCCGTGGCCGGTGGAGTTCACGGTGACCATGACGGCCCGCCTGCCGAGGTCCTCGCGCAGCTTCAGGGCGCCGCTCAACGGGGTGGCGACGTCCCGCTCGTTCTGGATCAGCAGGACGTTCGACGGGCCGCGGTCGGTGACCCGCACCGGCGCCTCCTTCGGCTGCCACGGCCACGCCGCGCACACCATGGCGTTCCGCGGCATCCCCGCGGTCAGCGGAAACCTGGCCCGGCTCTCGGCGACGCCCTTGCGGTACACGGCGGCCGACCTGGGCCAGGCGGCGTCGTTGCAGATGGTCGCGGCGCCGACCGCGGCGCCGTTCTGCAGCACCGGCTCCGGCGGGGCCGTCGGCGCGGGCGGCACCGTGCCCTTGCGCGCGGCCAGCATCAGCTCGGCCAGGACCGGGTAGTCCTCGGGGTCGTAGAAGCTGTCCAGCATGGTCTGGCGCAGTGCGTTCCCGTTCAGCTCCGCCGGGTTGGCGCCGGGCCAGGGGATCGGCTCGCGGTCCAGGCGGGCGGCGAGGCGAAGGAAGAGCGGGCGCACCTCGGCGGCGGTGTCGGCGAGCCGGTACGGGTTGCCCGGCGCGGAGGCCCACGCGGCGAACTCGGGGAAGTTGTCCTCGACGCCCGCCTCGAACGCCTGCAGCCAGGCCCGCTCCGCCCGCACCGGGTCGGCGTGGTCGTTGCTGTCCAGCACGATGCGGTCGGTGCGGTGCGGGAACAGCTCCAGGTACGCGGCGCCGACGTACGTGCCGTACGAGTCGCCCCACGCCGACAGCCGGCGTTCGCCGAGCGCGGCCCGGATGCGGTCGATGTCACGGGCGTTGTTCTTCGTGCTGATGTGCCGCATCAGCTCTCCGCCGTTGCGCGCGCATGCTTCGGACACACGCCGCGCGTAGGCCATGTTCTCGGTGACGGAACCGCCGGGGGCGGGCCACGGGCGGGACTTGGTGAGGGAGAGGTCGGTCCGGTCCAGGTCGCAGCTCACCGGCGCGGAGGGCGCGTTGCCGCGCGGTGCGAACCCGACCAGGTCGTAGGCGTCCCGTACCTCCTCGGGCAGACCGCGCGCCTTGTCCGAGAGGTCGTGGAGGCTCGCTCCTCCGGGCCCGCCCGCGATGACCAGCAGTACGCCCCGGCGTGCCGACGGGTCCTCGCTGCGGATTCGGGAGACGGCGACGCCGATCGCCGGGCCGCCGGGGTCGCTGTAGTCCATCGGTACGGAGACGGTGGCGCACTCCTGCCGCGGATCGAGCCCTTCGCCCTCGCACGCGGTCCACTTCAGCGGCGCGGGCGTGCCGGTGGCGGACGCGGTGAGCGGGGTGACGAGTCCGAAGACGACTGCGGAGGCGGCCGCGATCAGGGCGGCACTCTTCGTGATCTGCTTCATGCCTGCAGCCTGTCCGAGCTTGACGAGGCGTCACATCCCGGTAACTCCCTTGTTCTTACGGGGGTTTACCGGGTGGGGTCTGCGGGGTGGGGTTTACCCCAGGCCCAGTTCCAGCGTCATGATCAGCCGATCCTCACCGGGACCCAGGTAATCTCGGTGCACTCCGCCCTCGGCCGCGAACCCCAGGGACCGGTACAGCATGATCGCCGCCGCGTTCGTCGGCTCCACGGTGAGCCGCACCTCGCGCACCCGCTCCCGGCGCAACCGCCCCAGCACCTCCAGCATCAGCCGCCTGCCGAGTCCCCGGCCCCGCTGGTCGGCGCTGACGGCCAGGCTCAGGACCCAGCACACATAGCCGTCCGACCGGGTGACGAAGAGGACATAGCCGTGCAGGCACTCCCCGTCGTCGAGGACGAGGACGCGGTCACCGTGCACGTCCAGGTGCTGGCGCAGCACGAAGTAGGGGTACGGATCGTCCGGGAACACCTCCCTGTCCACCCGCAGCAGTTCGTTCAGGTCGGCTTCGGTGGCCCCTCGCATGTCCAGCGGCCGGTCGGCGCGGTCGGCGAAGAACGCCTGGTCGGTGCGGTTACCCGGAAAAGGGAAACGTTCCTCCGGTAGCGCCATCGTCCGCCCCCTGTGTGATGGAATGGAGTCACTCGTGCGGGTGAGTGCCCGTTGTCTGCCCGTTTCAGGTGCTCAGTAGCGGTCCGCCCATCTTGAGCAGCGCGGTTCCGCCTGTTCAAGACCGCATGATGCCTATGCCCCAACGCGCTCCCGATGCGCCTCCTTTTGGTACCGTTGGTGGAATGACCCAGAGATCGTCGGGGGGCGTCCAGTTGAAGAATGCCGATGTGCCATGGGACGCGGCATTCGACTCGATCGCCTACCTTGATCACAACTACCGCGACTTACAGGCGGAGGACGCGGAGATCCTGCACATCATCCGGGATCATTTCGGCGATCATTTCCGGAAGCAGGGTGTCGGGCCGGTTTCCGGGATCGACGTGGGCGCGGGCGTGAACCTGTATCCCGCACTGGCCATGCTGCCCTGGTGCGACGAGATCACCCTCCTGGACCGTTCCGCCTCGAACGTGGAGTACCTCGCGAGCCAGGTCGACTCCTACGAGGAGAACTGGGACAAGTTCTGGGCCGCCCTGTGCCGCAAGGAGGCCTACGGCTCCCTGGACATGGACCCGCGTGAGCGCTTCCGCAAGGTCGTCAGGGTCGAGAAGGGCGACATCTTCGATCTCGTCCGGCACGAGGGACGGTGGTCCGTGGGGACCATGTTCTTCGTCGCCGAGTCGATGACCGCGTCCCTGCGCGAGTTCATGCTCGGCGTCGAACGTTTCATGCGGGCGCTGGCTCCCGGCGCTCCCTTCGCCGCCGCCTTCATGGCACATTCGAAGGGATATCACGCGGGCGAGCATTTCTTCCCGGCGTGTGACGTGGGAGAATACGAGGTGCGTGCGAGCCTTGAGGCTTTCGCGGGCGACCTCAAGGTTCAGCGGCTCGAATCCAAGGCCCAGGTGCGCGACGGATATTCGGGAATGATCGTCGCCTATGGCTGGCGACGTTATTCGGACGGGATCATTCCGTTCGACTGACCGCTCCTGGTCCACTGGTACGACTCGCCGGTATCGATTTCAACGGTCCGGATCCAATGGTTTCGCGCCAACGGTCCGGATCCCATGGTCTCGATTCACGGTCTCGATTCACCGGCCTCCACGGGCCGGTGAATCTTCACAACAGAAGAGGGCCATTCCTCAAGTGATGGCAGTGCGGTCTGTGTGAGGGGCATGGGATGCAGATCAAGCCACGCCAGCATCTGCTGGACATCTGGCAGGCGGTCGCCCGCCACTCTTTCGACGGGGGAGAGTGGGAGTGGGGCGAGTGGGGCAAGGAGAGCAGTGTCGCCGACGCGGAGCGGCTGCTGTGCCTGCTCTACCCCGCCACCGAGATCCCCGCGTTCCGTCTGGACGACCCGGACACGACACAGGACGACGTCCAGCAGGTCCTGAGGAGAGCCGGCGGGCGGCTGGAGGTTCCCGCCAACCTCGTCACGACCGCGGCCGACTTCATGCGGACGCACACCGGGGAGGACAAGCGGCCCACCTTCGCGGGGGGTTACTACTTCGGATCCGCGGACAAGACCAAGGAGCTCACCGAGGAACAACGCCAACTCGGCGTGGTCGACTCGTTCTCCATGTCGATCACCCTGTGCCTCGCCACACTCGGCTTCCTCAAGATCTACGAGACCAGGACCCGGCGCAGCGACATCAAGGAGACGATCTCCGACCTGCGCCAGGCCACCAGCAACCGCCTCACCGCCGCCATGGTGAGCCTGCTGCGCTCCTTCACGGTCAACGTCTTCGACACCGACTCCTCCCAGGGCCGTACCCTCTGCGAACTCCTCGGTCAGGGGCGGTTGTCGCAGCGGCAGGTGCTGAGCAAGTTCCAGAACCGTTTCCGCTCGCTGCGCGCGGCGCTGAACGAGAGCGTCTTCCTCGGCATCGACGTCCAGGAAGGTCTGAAGGACGAGAACCAGCTCTTCGAGTGCGGCTGGGCGTGGACCATGGTCAAGGACGCCCCCGAGGTCGAGACCAGCGAACCCATCGGCTCGCAGCCCGAGGGCGTCGCCAACGCGGTCCCGTACCTGTACTTCACCGTGGTCGCCCTCGACGGTATCCAGGACCTCTTCTCCGACCGCACCCTCACCCTCGGACTGCTCAACACCGAGCAGCAGAAGCTCGCCGAGGCGCTCCGCCTGCGGTGGGAGCTGACCCAGCAGTACTGGTCCCGTATCGCCCGCTTCGACGAGGACCGCTGGCCCCTGGAGGACATTCCCTGGCGTACGACGGGACAGAAGCTGGAGTCCGAGTACTTCTCCCTCTCCGTCGCCGCCATCCTCGTCCACGACCTGATGCGGCGCCGGGCCACCGACGACGACCTGACCCGCACCGTCGGCGTCATGGAGCGCCTCGCCGAACGCGGCCGCATCACCAGCCGCATGACCCGTGACGACCCCATGGTGCAGGCGCTGCACAACGTCGGTGTCGCCCTGCCGCTCCAGGGCAGCGAGCGGCTCGGCCCGCCCATGACCTGGGCCATGACCGACTTCTCGGCACAGCTGCTGAAGCGGACCGTCCAGCTGTGCACGCTCTCGCGCAGCCTCGCCTCGCACGACCGGCTGCTCAGACTCGCCGAGGACATCTTCGACCACATGTGGCAGCGCCGTATCCGCGACGGCGAGGGCGTCGGACTGTGGGACAACATCCACGCGGCCTATCCCCAGGCGGAGATCCTCAAGCGGCGGGTGCCGGTGTCCTGGAGCATCACCGAGCGGGTCACCGAGGTCATGGTGCAGGCGTACGAGATGTACCGGCAGCCACCGATCCGCAGCATCGAACTCACCGAACTCTCCCGGGCGTTGCTCAGCGAGTCGGCCCACCTGCTCGGCAACGAGCAGATGGAACCCGCGCCCAAGGACGACGGCAGGCACGGGATGCAGCTCAGGAACATCGAGGTCAAACTGCGCCGGGCGCGCGGCCTCGTGGACGAACAGCCGGGTACGGCATACGCGTTGGCGCTCGACGTGCTGGGACAGCTCGACTCGCTCGCCCGGGCCCGCGAAGCCGCGGACCGGGGAGTGTGAACCGTGCTGATCTTCGCCGCCTCCGACAAGGGAGGCACGGGCCGCTCCGTGACCAGCGCCAATCTCGCCTACCACCGTGCCCTCGCCGGGGACGACGTGTGCTACCTCGACTTCGACTTCGGCTCGCCCACCGCGGCGGCCGTCTTCGACGTGGGTGACGCCCGTCGGGCCACCGAGGACCGCGGACTGCACGCCTACCTCATAGGGGAGGTCAGCGAACCGGCCCGGATCGACGTCTGGGCCGAGACCGAGCACCAGGTGCTGCGCTTCCCGCCGCCCGGCTGCGGCCGCCTGGTGCTGATGCCCGGTGACGTCAGCGGCGGCGAGTTCGCCATCAGCGACGACAACCTGCGCCGGTGCGTCGACCTGCTGACCACCCTCTACTACGAGTTCGACCTGGTCGTCGTCGACCTCAGCGCCGGACGCTCCTACGCCGTCGACATGGTCCTGGAGGCCACCGCACAGCCCGAGATGAGCGAGGTCACGGCCCGCTGGCTGGTCTACCACCGCTGGACCCGCCAGCATGTGGCGGCCGCCGCGAGCCTGGTCTTCGGCAAGCGCGGCATCGTCGCCGGCGGCGTCGACCGCGGCCACGACGAGGAGGCGCTGCGCGCAGCCATCCGCTTCGTACGGGCCGCCGTCCCCGACCCCGAGTCGCCGCTGTGGTCCCAGGTCTCGCCCACCCAGTCGGCGTGGATGCGCAAGACCGACGGCGACCTCAAGCAGCTCGCCTCCACCCACGGCATCGGCTACAGCCTGGTGCTCGGCTCCGTGCCGCTGGAGCCGGTCCTGCAGTGGCGGGAGCAGCTCATCACCGACGAGGACGTGCTCGACAGCCAGATCGCCAACCAGGAGACCTGGCAGGCGCTGAGCCAACTCGCCGCACGTCTGACCGACGACAAGTTCTGGGAGCAGGCGTGAGCGATGCCGTGTTCCAGGAGACCACCGCCGAGCCGCGCACCCAGTCCGTCCCGCTGTCCCACCTCTCCCTGGAGCTGGGCCACCTCTACATGGAGGACTTCGAGGCGGGGCCCAAGCGGCTGGGCGAGCACTTCGCCGAGGTGCGGGTCTGGGCGGACGCGGTACGCGCCTCCGCCGCCCGCCGCAGCAAGCGGCCGCGCATCAGCACCTGCTTCCTCGTCGACGACTACTTCACCCGCTTCTCCACCCCGGACGAGCTGATCCCGATGGTGATCGGGGAGGCGGAGAAGGCGGGCCTGGTCATCGACTACCTGGCCCGTGAGTCGGCGTGCGCGGTCGCCGACCGCGTCGAGCTCGCGGAAGCCGTCATGCACCGCCTCGTCGAGTCGCCGCCGCCGGGCAGCTACGGCTCCCGCCCGCACGTCAGCCAGACCGGCTGGCTCGCCAACGGCCAGCGCACGCCCACCGGGTCCCGCAGCGCCCTGGGCGCGGTCAAGGGCTGGGAACCGCCCCAGGAGACCGCGGCCCGCAACCACTCGGTGTTCATGGACGTCGAGCTGTGGTCCGAGAAGGACGGCAAACGCCTGTGGTCCTGCCCCTTCCTCGCCGCCGTCTGGCAACTGGCCCGGCTGGGTCTGTTGCGGCACCTTGGGGAGCCCGTGCTGGTGCCGCAGGAGTGGGAGGGCGCGGACTTCCCGCACGACTGGGACCGGCTGCCGCCGCTGATCCGGCTCACCGACACCAAGGCGCCCTTCAGCGCCTACCGCACCTGCACCCTCATGCCGAACCGGTTCCTCGCCGTCGAGGACGCCGTACGGCTCATCCTCGACCAGACGGACGTCGACACCGAGGCGCTGAAACAGGTCGACAAGCGCTCCCGCGACGAGGGGATACCGGTACCGGCGGCGGTCGCGCAGCGCGCCACCTACGTCTTCTACGAGGAGCCCGGCGACTCCTCCGAGAGCGAGGAGTCCTGAGATGACGGCGGCCCCCGGACAGCCCGCGCGCTCGGTCCTCGCCTGCGGTGAGGTGCGCACCTGTCTGCTGCCGTCCTTCCAGGCACTGGACCGCAGGGCCGCCGCCCAGCTGCTCAGGCTGCGCGCGGACGAACACGTCCGGGTCTCCGAACGGCCCACCATGTACGCCCTGTCCCCCGAGGTGCTCACCGGGGTGGACTGCCGGCTGCCCACCGCCAACGGCAGCAAGGTCCGGGCCGTCGGTACGGTGGCCGCCCGCGCGGCGCTGACCGAGGGCCGCCTGCTGCAGTCGACGGCGTACTTCAGCGCCCCGTCGGCCGGACCCGACCTGCGGCGCCCCTGGGGCCAGTACCTCGTACGGCCGGGCCTGGTGGAGCCCTTCGGCAAGCTGCCCCAGCAGGCCACCGCGGAGGGAGTGCTGCGCGGCGCCGGGAAGGGCGAACTCGACCTCGGGATGATCGCCGAGGGCCTGCTGGCACAGCTCCGCCGGCACGCGTTCCTGGACCGCCGGGTCCCGTTCAAGTCCAGCCCCACGCGGCTGCGCTGGGTCGCGCGACGCGAGCCCGAGCGGGAGCGTGCCGCCCTGGTGAACTTCACGGTGGCCGAGGGCGGGCTGCGGACGATGGAGCTACGGCTCCCGGCGGGTGTCCCGGCCGCCTCGGTGGCGGGCCTGTGCGAGGATCTCGCCCTGCACGACTGGCTTTTGACAACAGTTCAGCACATGCTGGACAACAGCCGTCTCGGCGCGGCGGACGGGCCGTCGGTCGTCGAGGTGCTCCATCCGGTCGTGGTTCATCTGCTGCATCTGTGGATGCCGCGGGCGCACGTGGACCCCGCGCTGGGCCACCTGTGGGACGTACTGGAAGAGAAGCCGGGGTTCTCCCGCCAGTGGGAGAACCTGAGCCGGCGCATCAGAGATCGACTGGCCCTCCAGGCCGTAGCGACGCCGCACCAGACGCTCAGTGACGCGCGCTGAGGAGCGGTACAACCAGAAACCGACGGGGGATGAGACATGAGCGGAGCGCCATTAGGGGCCGGTGGCAACGGGAGGACCGCGCCCCGGGTTCAGCACCCACAGAGGTCGAAGGTCCTGCTCAGGGTGTTGGTCGCGGGTGTGGCCGGTGCCGTGACCTTCCTGCTGAGCGGTCTGCTGAACCAGGAGGACGACAACCTCTGGGAATGGACGATGTCCATCGTCCTCGGCTGCGCGGTGCTGATCGTGCAGTACCTGGTGGACTTCGGGGAGCGGTTCGAGAAGGTCGACCAGGGCTTCGCCGAGATCCTCGCCGCGACCGAGCTGTTCAGCCAGGTGGACGGTTCGGTGCTGCGGTCCGAGGAGGTGACGCGCCTGGTCCTCGGGTACACGAAGGTCCGTGAACAGGGCGGCGACATCATGCAGGCCTTCGCGGAGAAGGAGCTGGGCCGCCTCGCCAAGATGATGGAGGGCCTCGGCAGCGGCAGCGCGGACTGCCCCGGCGAGAACCACGAGTGGCTGATCGACATCACCGACTGCGTCAAGATGACCCTGGACGCCACCAGCACCTCGGTGGACCGGGAGTTCTGGACCAGCGGGCCCGCCGAGCGGTACCTCGCGGCGCAGGAGAAGGCGATCAAGAAGCGGGGCGTGGAGATCCGCCGCCTGTTCATCGTGCGGACCGAGGACGAGGTCACGCCGGAGCTCAGGGCGCTGTGCGACGACCATCGGCGACGGGGCATCGACGCGCGGATCGCGGTGCGGTCGCTGATGGAGTCCAACCCCAGGGTGAGCGACTTCATCGTCTTCGACGGCGAACTCTGCCACGAGACCAAGCCGGACCAGGAGAACAACCCGGACAGCACGCTGCTGAACGCCGAACCGGACCATATCGAGGACCACGTCAGCCAGTTCAACGACCTGTGGGCGGAGGCGGAGCGTCAGCAGACGGCTCCGCGGGTCACCTCATAGACGTGACGAAGCTGTCCCAGGCGTGAGCGGGGAAGAGGAGTACGGGGCTGTCCGGGGCGAGTTTGGTGTCTCGGACAGGGACGGTGCCGGGGACTCCGTCGGCTACCTCGATGCAGTCCTCCCCGCCGGCGCCGCCGCTGTAGGTGCTCTTATGCCACCGGGCGTTGCTCAGGTCGTACTCTCGCATCGTCTGTAGTCCTCCGCTGCCGACTCGATCAGGGCCAGGGAGTCCTCCCGCGACAGTGCGGTGGCCCTGAGGAGATCGTAATGCGCTCGGGTTCGCTTCACCACGGCAGGATTGTCCAGCAAAGTCCCCGAAAACACGCCTTCTGTATAGACAGTTGGTGGGGCATCCTCGAACTCCATGAGCTTCATCATCTTGCCCATCTGCGCGTGCGCCCCAGCCGAGAACGGCAGCACCTGAACCAGCACCGTGCGCTCCCGCACCAGCGCGGCGACGTGATCGAGTTGGCGGGCCATGACCGCCGTGCTGTCCACCGGGACGCGGAGGGAAGTCTCGTGGAGCACCGCCCAATACACGGGCCGTGCAGCGTCCTTGAGGGTCCGAGCCCGGTCCATGCGGCCTCTGACCAACTCCTCGATGTACTCGTCGGTGGCGAACGGATTGTTGGCCAGAAACACCGCCCGCGCGTACTCCGGCGTCTGTAGGAGGCCGGGCACCACCATCGGCGCGTACTCGCTGATCTCAGTTGCTAGCCGTTCCAACTCCACCACGTGCGCGAAGTGCTCCGTATACGGCTGCTCCTTGATGAGCTTTCGCCAAAGGCGCTCGAAAATACCGTCGGTTTGCAGAGCCTCATCAATCCGCTGGGCTACATCGA